>NZ_JAWOVO010000010.1:0-21849 GCF_033339955.1 Vibrio sp. 1731
ATGGATATCGAGATACTGATTACTTCTTCTTAAAGATAAAAGCGGCTTTCCCCGGAAAGCCGCGATGAACCTTTTTTTATACCTAAATTTTAGCTGTACGCATTTCTATAACTAGAAAAAAACCAGAGGTTAGCCTCTGGTTTTTTCTGTTTGTTTAAATGCCAACTATAGGGGCTTAAAGCATTTTACGCGCTGCTTCTACAACCACTTTAATTGAACGCGCTTCCGTTTCTTTCAGAGTTGAATGATCTGGAATCTCTTTTTGTGTACGGTTGATGATAACACCTGCCACACAACCCGCTTTTAAACCAGAGCTCGCACACATTGTTAGCAGTGTTGCAGACTCCATCTCGAAGTTAAGTACGCCCATGTCTTGCCATTCTTGCATAGAGCCTTGGAAACGCTTAACAACACGACCAGAGAACGTATCGTAACGTTCTTGACCAGGGTAGAACGTGTCGCTTGATGCAGTCACACCCATGTGAACTGTAGCGCCAGACTCTTCTACCGCTGCTTTCATTGCGGTTGCTACTTCAAAGTCAGCAACTGCTGGGAATTCCATAGGAGCAAAGTGTAGGCTCGCACCGTCAAGACGAACTGACCCCGTCGTTACGATCATGTCACCCACGTTTACATGCGGTTGAATTGCACCCGTTGTACCAACACGTAGGAAAGTACGAACACCAAGCTGTGCCAATTCCTCAACTGCGATAGAGGTAGAAGGACCACCAATACCTGTAGAACAAACCACAACAGGTTTACCGTCTAGCTCTGCACGGTATAGCGTGTATTCACGATGGCTTGCTAGAAATACTGGATTTTCCATTTGTTCTGCGATTTTTTGAACACGCGCTGGGTCACCAGGAATGATCGCTAGAGTCGCACCATTAAGATCAGCTTCAGTAACACCTAAATGGAATACAGCTTGAGACATAAGTCGCTCCTTATTGTGGCTTATTTTATGAACAATAAGCTCATTAATCAGTTATTGGGTACAGATGCACTGTAGCGAACCTTTCACCAACATAGAGTGATCACAATCACAATGACAAAATGTAATGAAAATGAAATTTCAAACAAAACTGGTATTGATCACACTTTAAGGGGCGTTAAATCATTTTGTTGCATAGCAATGCGTGATTTCAAGGACGAGAAAAACGTCTGATCGCATCAGGTGAATACGGTTAAAAAAAGCCCGATACACGAATGCCTCGGGCTATTAATGAGTGGGATCATTGGTTAGGTCAGTTATTTGATCTGTTTGGACTCAAAACGAAGTAATCTCAACGCATTCAATGTCACCAGTGCTGTTGCACCACTGTCAGCTAATACTGCAACCCACAACCCAGTAACCCCAAGTAAACTTGTCATTAAGAATACACCTTTCAAACCTAGCGCTAACGCGACATTCTGACGAATGTTACTTAGCGTCGCACGAGACAGTTCTATCATGGCAGGTAGCTCAATCAACCGGTTGTGTGTTAACGCCGCATCAGCAGTCTCGAGCGCAACATCCGTACCGCCTCCCATCGCAATACCAATGCTCGAAGCTTTCATGGCTGGAGCATCATTGATACCGTCTCCCACCATCGCAACGGTATGTTGTTGTGATAGTTTCTCGACGTAATGCACCTTGTCTGCAGGTAACAAACTCGCTTTATAATCCAAGCCTATTCTATTTGCCATTGCTTCTGCACTTCTCGGGTTGTCACCCGTTAGCATCACCGACGTGACCCCAAGTTCCTTCAACATTGCGATGGCTTGCTGGGCATCTGAGCGCAATGTATCTTGCCATGCGATCACGCCAATGACCTCGTCATCGTAACGAACAATGACAACCGTTTTACCTTGTTGTTCCAACGTAACCACTTGCTCTTTGGCTTCTTGAGAAAGTGGAAAGTCTGCCTTTGAAGGCGTGACCACTTGGACCATTTTTCCATCGACGTAACCAGTGACACCAGAGCCTACTTGCGCGGTTTTATCCAACGCTTCAGGAATAGTAAGCCCCTGCTCTTGCACTTTGGTAACTAAAGAAACCGCTAGAGGATGACTTGAACCAACCTCGATTGACGCAGTTAGGCTAAGTAACTTGTCTTCATCCATATCAAAAGCAAAGACGTCGGTCACTTCTGGTTTACCTTGCGTCAGTGTCCCAGTTTTATCAAATGCGACAGACTCAACCTTGCCAAGCAACTCAAGCGCCGCTCCACCTTTGATCAATGCGCCCCGCTTAGCCGCTGCCGCCAAGCCAGAAGTGATCGCCGCAGGCGTTGAAATGACTAATGCACATGGACAAGCAATCAACAGCAGGGCGAGTCCTCGATAGATCCACGTTTCCCACGGTTGGGCAAATAGTAATGGCGGCGTAACGATAACCATCAGAGACACCAACATCATTAGTGGCGTATACCAACGGCTAAATTTATCAAGAAAGCGTTCTAATGGTGCCTTACGGGATTCTGCTTCTTCAATCAAATGAAGAATTCGATCTATCGCATTCTCGCCCTGACGGGAAGTCACCTGTAAACGAACCACTTTATCGACAACCACAGCCCCGGCCATCACTTTGCCACCGGTTTGATGTTCAACGGGAACAGATTCTCCCGTTAACGCACTTTCGTCAAAACTCGCAAGCGCATCTTGCAAAACACCGTCGGCAGGCAAACGACCTCCGGGGGCGACTTCTATGATATCCCCTGGTTTAAGCTGAGCAGCTGGTACTTCTTTACGCTCTCCATCAATAATTAAAATTGAATTTTCTGGGACTAAGTCCATTAACGCCTGGACACCGCTTCGCGCGCGAGATGATGCATATGCTTCTAACTTTTCACCAATAAGGAAAAGCAATAACACCATTGCGGCTTCGGCGGTTTCACCTAAATATAAAGCGCCGAGCGCCGCTACACTCATTAACGTTTCAATCGCAAAAGGCGTACCGCTACGCGCCAACTTAAATGCTTTGAGCGCGATTGGGTATAAACCAAGTAAACACGTCAAAGTGAATAACCAAGCGCTTATTTGAGGGTCGATCTTAGAAATGACTGCCGCAGTAGCCATTGCACCAGCAATCGAGAGAATTTGGATGTTGTCTCTTATGACGCCAAGCCAGCCTTTCTTTGTAGTGCTTGGTTTTGGAGCATCAAGTGAAGAGAGCGGGAAACCCGTTTTTTGGGCTGTCTGCTCTATCGTAGCTATCAGCTCTCGACCATCAAAATCGACGACCAGTTTTTCTGTTGCAAACAAAACCTTGGCTTGGCTGACGCCTTGTAAAGACGTAATGGCTTTCTCAAGCTTTTGCGCACAAGATGGGCAATCCATACCTGACACAAGCCAAGCGTTCCGAACGGAGGAATTACTCTCCCTTGTGGGATCGTCTTCCTCGCCTGTGTCAACGCTGCAGCCTCCTCCACTACAGCAAGAGCTTTCAGAAACATCAACACTGGCCTGAGAGATATTGAGCGAAGATTTTACTGGCGCACAGCATGACTCGCTTGCACCAAGCGGCACCGCAGTTTTGATTTTGCTAGATTGGCAACCTTGATGTTTTGTACACATAATTTTTTCCTTATTGGTATCGGTGATTTACCTATTGCTAAGGGTAAACCTTAGAGTAAGCTCCAAGGTCAAGATAAATTTGTACAGTTCGGCGATAGAAAATAAAAAAGACGCCGAAGCGTCTTTCCAAACCAGTTTAAAAGCAATATTCCGTAAAATTTAAACAGAGAGGTTAAACGGGATGCTTAAAACACTCATTTAATGTCATTCCGATGGCACGCAGCACGTCTCTTCTTGTGATAACACCAACCAACTTACCTTTGCCATCCACCACTGGATACATTTTCGGCTTTCCAACTTTCATCATGTCAGCCAGTTCAATTACTGACATTTCTGGAGAAACAGATAAGACATCATCATGCATACACTCTTGTACCGTATGTGTATCTTGGCAGTGATAACTTGCTTTCACCAACTTATCTAATAAGTCTTGCTCCGATAAAAACCCAACCACTTTTTCATTTTCATCAATGACAGGGCCACCTAGTGTGACACTTTGCATTACTTTGTTTAAAGCTGCCGAAAGTGACATATCTTTCGTGAAAGTCACCGCTTGCAACGTCATGTAATCTTTTACTTTTAATGAATGCATTCTTATCTCCTTAAGGGCATTTTATTGCGGCCTTTAGATAAGTGTCGCCTAATTTCCTGATTTTACTAAATGGAAAGGAGTAATTTTATTTATAGGCACAGCCTATTGAACTAAAACAAAATTAACTCACCGAACAACATTCACTGTATTTCGTTAAACGCAAGATTCAGCCAGGCTGATTTTTCTAGGCAAAATACAACAAAGCCAGTCAAT
This sequence comes from Vibrio sp. 1731, assembly GCF_033339955.1. Taxonomy (NCBI): domain Bacteria; kingdom Pseudomonadati; phylum Pseudomonadota; class Gammaproteobacteria; order Vibrionales; family Vibrionaceae; genus Vibrio; species Vibrio sp. 1731. Next base: position 4,361 of record NZ_JAWOVO010000010.1, read on the forward strand.
TGACTGGCTTTGTTATTATGTAATTGTTGCGTTAGCTATGTTGGCGGCGCATGTTGTCTAAAATAATGCCAGTCGCCATCGCGACATTCAGTGATTCGGCACCGCCAAACGCTGGAATCGTGATCTTATCTGTCACGAATTTTGCTGCGGCTTCGCGCACACCATGAGATTCGCTGCCCATCAACAAAATACCTTCAGCAGCGAAATCCGTTTTATGAACGCTCTCTCCTTCCAAAAACGCGCCATATACTGGCAATTTGGCGTGTTCCAAGTAACTTGGCAAATCCACCAAACTCACTTGTACGCGGCCAAAGCTGCCCATGGTCGCACTGATCGTTTTAGGATTATAAGGATCAGCACAATCTGTACTCGCAATAATGTGCTTGATGCCATACCAGTCTGCTACACGAATAATCGTACCTAGATTACCAGGGTCGGATACACCATCTAGCGCAATCATCAAGCCTTTCGCTTGAGGCTCTTTTACACTCGGAATTTCAACCACAGCAATGGCCGCATTATTGCTCACAAGCGTGCTCGCTTTGGTCAATTCATCAAGCGATGCTTCAACACAATCAAAACGATTTAGCGTACCAGCATTTTGTTCGAGAAATGCTGCTGTTGCAAAAACCTGCTTCACCTTCAATGAACTACTTGCTAGCTCTAGTACGTTCTTTTCACCCTGAACTAGGAATAAGCCATGCGCTTTACGCTGTTTCTTTTGACCTAAAGCACGAAGCAGTTTTAATTGGTTTTTTGAAATCATTAAAGTATCCCAGGTGAAAATGGTTATTCGACGAGCGTACCCTAAACAATCTTCACGAAAGTTCGGTATCGAGCGGATGAGATTATAAATTATACCTAAATAACCTCAAGAAGCTTGATCATCAGAAGACGTTGAACACCAAGCGTAGCCAAAATAAAAGAAGGCTCAAAAACGAAAAAAGCCCTGCGATAACGCAGGGCTTTCAAAGGGTGGGACCCCAGCCACATCCCGGCACACAAGTCACACGCTGCGGCTGCTTCCTTCCGGACCTGACCGAGTTCACGAGCTATTGTTGCGAGAGGACCAGAGCCCCATAATTCTTTTCGAGAGGTCTTGCCTCAATCGATGGGGCGATTATTCAGTATCAGCTCTCACAATGCAAGAGCAAAAACCTTGAATTTCATCATTTCATTACCGTTTGAACAAAACTCGATCAATTCATTCCTTTATGATGAAACCGTACAGTCACGATAAGAGGAGTCGTGCCGTGAGGACTGCTTACTCATGTACATGTCTTCATCAGCCAAATGCATCGCTTGCTCTAAGCTCATGTGCCGTTCCCTTTTTGCAGAGAAACCAATAGAGATACTTATAGACTCCAAATCACTACATAATTTGCCTTTCACGTCGATTCTACTGAGCTCTCTCATTGCTCTAGTTAACTCGGCTTGCGTTGGATAACCCAGCAATATGAACTCATCCCCTCCAATTCGATAACATCTTCCCGACCAGACATAATGAATTTTTAGTGCCAGTAGTTGTAAAACTTCGTCCCCAGCGCGATGCCCATAAGTGTCATTGATTCGTTTGAAATGATTAATGTCTAAGTAAAGTATGGATAGATCTTTGTTTACTCCTTTTCGATACTTTACTTGCAACGCACGACGGTTCCTTAACCCTGTTAAGTTGTCAGTGTTCGATTGACGGTAAAGATAAAGCGAAACACAAATAGCAAACAATAACACAAAGATAAACACAGCTTGTGTTTGCGTCGCTAATCGAATCTCATATTCAAGTGCGGTACGCCAATCTGGGCGTACATCGTACTGAGCAATGATCTTATCAACTTCTAACATCGCTATCGCTCGACTGAAGAAAGGCGCAAGCATGGCTCCTTTTTCATTCGCGACCAATCCAACAGAGAGTTGTGACTCATAAAACTCGCCAATAGCGGTATCCTGCTCTATCGGAACCAATTCACTGAGACGTAAAAAATGATTGAGCATCGCCGTATCCATCGGAATGTAATCGACTTCTTCATTTAGTAGCCCCTGAATGAGCTCTTGTTGGGTACGATAACGTTTGAGTTCTTTTAGCGGTAACAGTTGCGTCATCATTTGATCGAAAAAGTCATCCTTAACTACGCCAATCCGCTCAGATATCAACTGTGAAACATGAGAGTATGTGCTCGGTTTGTAACCTAAACGCTTGACCATCACCGATGCTGGCGCGTAATGGGGCTTTGGAAAGTAGCTAAATGCGCGCCGCTCACGGCTGACCGTTAACGGCGCCAAAATTTCGAAATTACCTTGGATAAACTCATGGTACATAGAACCCCAGCTTTCACCAGGCTCACTAATGATCAAGCAGTTTAAAGCCAAGATCTCACAGCTTCTCAGGACTACATCAGCCGTCATCCCTTCGACACTACCATCTGCGTTGTATACAACATATGGAAAGATAGATTCGAGCTTAATCCGTATTGGTTCATTAAAATCAAGGGGTAATAAACGAATAGAATCACGCAACGCTGCTCGCCTTAATTCAAATTGATACTGGGAAATTTCTTCGCGAAGCTGCTTTTGCACCGCTTCCCCGTGAATAAACGTAGCGAACGTGTCCAACTCTTCAAGATGATGATCTTTTTTACTGATGATGGATACGGGCTTTATCGAAATCTGATCATTGAGCATCTTGGCGTCAAACCCCTCCATCAGCATCGGCTTGAGCTGGTTAATGGCATCGACAACGCCATCCACAGCACCTGAACGTAGCAGTGTTACTGCTTGTTCGTGACCTTGATAAGAGATCTGTTCTAGCTCAGGGTAGTGTTGTTTAAGTAATTGGGCATAAACTGTATCTTTGGGGACGCCAACACGCGAAATGTCACTCAACGTCGAATCTTTTAAACCAAAGAGGTAGGTATATTCGATATTTGTTGGGCGGGAATAACTAAAACGTTGAGCACGTTCTTGTGTGTAAGTGATATTCGCAGCAAAGTCCGCTTCCCCATTCGCTACTGAATTTAGAATGGCATCAAAGCTGGAGTAGTTCACGTATTGAACGGTAAAGCCAAACTCCTTTGAAGCAGCATTGAAAAGAACACGAGTGACGACATCATCCGCTTCAGTCGCGACTTTATAATGAGCAATTAAAGGGGCTTCGGCTTTTACATTCAAACTCAAGAGGCAACATGCAAAAAGCAACAGTGTTCGAGCAAAAGTTGTCATGACAAACTTATCTTAAATCAACCACTTATATTGTGGTTATTATTATTGGAAGTGTAGTAAATATGAAATGAAGAACATATACTAATCTCCATTTTGTTCCACAACCAATTCGATACTCTGCCGCACATGTCACTTTTTACCTGACTAAAAACTCATAATTCAGCCTGTTCATCGCTACTACGTAAAATATAGTCAGTCATCCAAGCCGTCCCTAACAAACAGATCCAAACCACGAAAACAGGGTTTGGCACATCCGTGGTCGGGCTGACGACTAAGGCGGCAAAACCCACAGTCGGCAATGTCCAACATAATAATTTGCTCCAACGAATGGTATGTTGAAGCTTCGCAAGTGCTTCCATTGACGCTAACATTCCCGTCAAACTTAACGCCATAAGAACGGCGTACGGTAGGCCTGCAATCCACAAAGGGAGCAACAAAAACAACGGCCACCAGCTGTGTTTATTGGATGGCGTCCAATGCGCAGCCGACCACCACATCGCCATAACCGCAATGGTTTGAACCACTGTAACCCAAGCAGACCCATCCAGCTTACCGCCTTGCTGTGTGACCATAAGACCAACTTGCAGTGTAAGTACAATAAGACCAGCGGTGAGCAACACGCCTAAAGAGCTTCTACGAGAAAACACCACCATTAAAAGTGGGAAAAGGATCAAAACACCAACCGACAAAGCAATTGGCTGCATTGAGAGTGTCGCACCAAAAGCCATCATCGCGCCCAGCAATACTAAGCCAGCGAACCCACCTTGTGGCAGAACCCACAGCGCGGGGATCATAAGTGCAAGAACGGGAATGTCACCCTCGCTCAAACTCATCGCCCGAACGCAGACAACAGCGAGTAAGGTCGTAACGAAAAATTGAAGTGTCGATAAAATCATAGCGCCTCCTGGCTTCCCCACCTACTTGGTAACTCAACGGCAAAAACTGGGATTGAAAGTCGTTGAGAGGGTCTAGATTCAAGCTTAGCTTGCGTTTGCTTCATGCTGTTTAAGGCTCATCAACCAACGACACTAAAGAACAGAAAATGTAATTCTTCAAAGTGAGTCGCTGAAAACACAAGGGTTAAGAACCGTTAGCAATATACAAGTCCAATGGTTTACCATTCCTTAGTAATCCAAAATAGACACTTTTGAGTATGGACCAATTTTTAGCGCAAATCTTTGCTGTAATTCACCAAATTCCAAAAGGAAAAGTCTCCACCTATGGGGAAATTGCAAAAATGGCCGGTTATCCGGGCTATGCGAGACATGTTGGTAAAGCACTGGGTAACCTACCAGAAGACAGCAAACTCCCCTGGTTTAGAGTGGTAAATAGCCAAGGAAAAATATCTTTAAAAGGCAGAGACTTAGAGCGACAAAAAAAGAAATTAGAAGCAGAAGGGATTGAAGTCTCGGAAGTTGGCAAAACTTCACTTAAAAAATACAAATGGCAGCCTTAAGCTGCCATTTTTTGTTCTCAGTACGTCGTATTAACGTGTTCCAACTAGACGAATATCTAATTGGTGAGTTTGTGCTTCATCTGTAATAACACCGTTATGTGTGCCGCTGATAAAACGCAGCTTTCCATCTACCTCAATGCGAGCACGAACGCTGTAACGATGGTTTGGTTTGATTTCATTGCTGTCGTAACTCAACTCAAAAGAAAGAGGAACTTGCTTACCTTCTGTTTCGAATGTCTGTTTCGCCAACACTTTTGCTGGCGCATCCGCCAAGGACACATCTTCTAACGCAATAGTAACCACTGCGTTTGGTGGCAAGGCAATCCGCTCGCGATAAGCCACTGTACCTGTAATCGTCTTCATTGACGCCTCTGTAGATTCCATTTCTGTATTTTGAGAAGTTTGGCAACCCACTAACGCAGCCCCAAAGAGTAGAGAAGTAACAAGTAGTAGTGTTTTTTTCATATATTCCTCGAAAAGAGCATTAAACCGAAGCAATTATAGGTGTGGAATATAAAACTGTCTGCTTCCTGTCATTTTATTTGACAATAGTTTGACTGAGTTAGAATTTATCAAACAATTGATTTTGTTTCATAATTGGAACAATACTATTTCTAAGTTACTCAATAGTTCTTAACTATGCTACTTCACAAGAGTGAGGCTGTTGAGGTAACTTGGAATGAAAGACAACGGTGAGGAGACACAATGAGTAAACCACTACGAGAATTGCTCAGCCTACTACAACTCGAAAAATTAGAAGAAGGCTTGTTTCGTGGCCAAAGTGAAAACCTAGGTTTGCCTCAAGTTTATGGCGGTCAAGTAATTGGGCAAGCACTTTCTGCTGCGCGCTACACCGTTGAAGAAACACGCACGGTACACTCCTTCCATAGCTATTTTTTGTACCCTGGCGATCCAGAAAAACCTATTATTTATGACGTAGAAAATCTGAGAGATGGCCGTAGCTTTAGCACTAGACGCGTAAAAGCAATTCAAAATGGACGCCCTATTTTTTACCTAACCGCATCCTACCATGGCGATCAACCTGGGTTTGATCATCAAAAAGAAATGCCAGATATCCCTGGTCCAGAAAACTTTGCCTCAGAGAGTGAGCTCGCAAGCCATATTGCAGAATTTCTACCCAAACGCTTACGCAAAACATTTTGCGGGGAAAAGCCAATCGAAACTCGCCCCGTTACGGTTATCAACCCTTTGAAGCCCAAAAAAGCAGAACCCAAACAGTACCTTTGGATTCGTGCTAATGGTGAAATGCCAGAGAATCAGCTAATTCACCAGTACCTTCTGGCCTACGCATCCGATTGGGGATTCCTTGTGACAGCAATGCATCCACATGAAGTCTCATTAATGACGCCTAACTTTCAAGTGGCCACCATTGACCACTCTATCTGGTTCCATCGTCCGTTTAAGATGGATGAATGGCTTCTATATGCGATAGAGAGCCCAACGGCGAGCAATACTCGTGGGTTGGTCCGAGGCGAAATATACAACCAGCAAGGTCACTTAGTGGCGACCGCCGTGCAAGAAGGGGTGATGCGCTACACGAAATAGCTCGTGTTCGTTACACGAAAAAAGGAGTGCTGTTCCGCACTCCTTTTTTAATGGGTATCAAACGATGATTAATTTGGTTGATACTTCATGTTAACAACCGACCATTCGTAAAGTGATTTCGGGTAACCATATTCACCTTTCCCGTAAATGACATTTGGGTCGGCATAGAATCCACCTTTATTCGTTGCTAAAAATTCACGAACCCCACGACGGTAAGTAATCACAGGTGCTACTAACTCATACTCTACCTTTTCCATCTTCGAGTCATCAATTATTAAGAACCGAGTCATACGAATCGTGCTGCCGTTGGTGCAGTACCCTGGGTCATCATAGTCAATTGCTTCAAAAGGCTTGAGATCATCTTCGAACAGCTCTGATGTACATCCATCAAATCGAGCTAAGTGTACCCACGCTCCTTTTATTAGAGTTTGGTCATCGTTACCCACCGGCTTGAATGCAAGTAGTGCAATCTTACCTTTGCCGTATAATTTCAACTCTTCGTCCGTTGGCTCACGCACTGAACGAACGTTCATCAAACCAAACTCACTTTCTTCTAAGTTAGAAAACTCACGTGCATTTAGCGTGCTAAACAATACTGTTTGTTCAGTTTCAAGCAATGTATATTGATCCGCAACACCTTCATCTGCAAAGCTTAGATACAGCTGGACTTTCTTACTTTCCAACGCTTTGTAATCTCGAGATTCTCCTTCCGAAACGTCGAGAGAAATCCAACGTCTTTTTACTGGTGGGAGGTCAAGTAACGTCAGCTCTTCCTTATCAACATCTAATGAAGCGACTCCTTTAATTGTTGAGCTGGATATTTGATAGCTGCGGTTTCCTATTGGTGTACCAAAGTCTAGCTTAACCTTTTTAAATGGTTCAAATTCCACCTTCATTGTAGAAGCACTTAAACCAGGGTGATTCGCTTTGTTAATAGTGCCATTTACGACGATTGTTTTAGCTTTGTAGTTGCGCCCAGTAAGGGTAACCTCTAATTGGTACGTGCCTGCATGCAGGATTTTCAAACGCCCTGTATCAGGAGAAACTAGCTCGACCACAGGGTCTTTTTGGTTAATAAGACGGTAACTTGCCTTCGCAGTCCCACCACTCATCACTGGTGAGATAACACTACCAGCGGAGAATTCTACCGTTGGGTAAGTAACCGATACAGGGTTTGTGCCTTGTTTAATCGTGACCGAGAAACTACTTTCACCCGGATCCACTTTGTCGTCCCCCGCATCCGAAACAATAATTTTTGTGCTACCCGCGTTAAGAATTTGCATGGCACCCGTTTGGCTGTTTAAGGAAACCACATCTGTTGCAGCGTTGTCTGCAAATCGGTACGTAACTTCCCCAACCGTACCAGAGATTTTCGGCGCAACAAATGTTTGGCCAACCTTCCAAATCTCTTCCACATCGGATTGAACTTCAATTCGGCTCGGCGCACTCAAAATTGTCACGTAGACTTTTTGATCAGGACCAACAGTATAATTCGCGCTCTCTTTTCTGCGCACAGTTAGCGTCGCTTTACCCGCTTTATACACATGGAGACGTCCTTCACTAAAACCACCGACAACATCTGGTGCGGTGTTATCTACAATCTCAATTTGCTCGTCAGCACTCAAACCAAAATCACGGTGAAGATCAAAACTGTATTTGTTGCTGTATACAACGTCATAATCGTGCGTTGCCATGGGTTGGCCTTCAGCCTTTGCTACTTTAATGACGACATTAAATTGAATAGGTTGGTAGAACTCCCCACCATCGTCTTCAAACTTAAGGTCGTACTCACCCGCAGTCACTACCTCCAACTTGCCGTCAGTCATTCGTAAGCCATTAGGTAAGCTGCTAACTAGATTTACGTTACCTTTTTGCCCTTTAAACGCCAGAGGGATTGAAAGATTTGGTTGATAGGTAAGCGGCATTTCAATGTCTTTTATAACGGGATGAGGCGCGCGATTAACTTCAAGATCAAAACGAGTTTTGCTTGCAGGATAATTACGCATGTCATGCTCGTAAATTTCCACTTCAGCAGCACCAACACCTTTGATCAGTAATGCTTCACCATTTTCAGTTTTAGCGACAACGTCTTCACCACGAATGATTCTCAGCTCATAGTCACCGTAGGCGTTCGTCACCTTAGGGAAAATTCGTCCACCTTCCTCATAAGTTGTGACAATATCCGCTGCGCTGATTTCTTGACGCTTGCCTTGTTTTATATCCACAAAAAATTGCGCTGTTTGCTGTTTATCTAGAAACGCGTCGCTGTAAGTTGCAGTCGCTTCAACCGTTAATCGCCCAACATTATGAACAAGAAGCAAACCCGTTTCAGGGTCTAGCAACTCGGCCACCTTGCTGTCTGGTACGCTATTTATGATTTTGTAAGAAATACGTTGCGTTTGAGCTTTATCTAAACGCACTGGTTCTAACGTCAACCCTTCTCGATACTCGTCTTCAAGCAAAGCGAACTGTAATTGCCCCGGAGCTACTGCATGCAGTTTAACCGTAGCGCGAACTTGTTTCGGCAAGTAAAAGTCGTTACCTGAATCAGTAATCAGCACCGATGCCTGACCAACTGAACCTAATGAATATACCGAACCGTTCTCATCAACACGAATCAAGTTATGACCACTTTCTACCTCATAACTCAGTTCGCCTTTTTGGCCACGGACGATCAACGCTTTTCCTTCTGACTCAATCGCATTGAAATTCAGATCACTCACTGAAAGTTCAGTATTGATGCCTCGCTCTACAGTGACAGAAAATCTTGCTTCAGAAGATTCATAAGCAGAGCTACTATCTGTAGCAAGAATAGTCGCCGTTCCTGGGCGCAGAATTTGTAGTAATCCTGAGTCATTAATTTTCACGACATTTGGCGGATTAGAATCAATGACTTGGTAAGATACCGACCCATGTACATTGCTCAGTTTTGCTTCAGTAACCGTTCCCACTCCTTCAAACTTCAATACCGTGTCTTCCACTTTTAATTGCGGACGGTTCTGCTTTGTTATCGTAGTTGGTGTCTTCGTATTGTTCGGCTTAGAGTCTCCCCCACCGCCACAGCCAGCAAGTAAAGCTGCGAGAAAAAGCAAATAGTAATTTCTGTTCATTTTTAGTAATACTTTGTTACATACAAGATGGGGCGATAATAATACGATGTTTTATTAATCACTATCCCCATTTTTGAGTACTTTATTACTTAAGTAATTGCTACTGTATTCATCCTAAAAACAAATACTCAAAAATAGCGACCAAATTACATGAAAACACAAAAAGCAAACGTTTAAATCAAACTCTTCCATTAATTTAGTAAAAATTAATATTCAATAAAATAAAACATGAAAAAGAAAGAGAAAAAATTGCGTTATTTTTTCTTTCATTATGATATATGGGATTAATGGACTGCAAAAACAAATGGTTAATGAAAAATGGAAGAGAGAATAAATATCGTTTATATTTATGAAAATCTGATAGGAAATAGTTTTAAAAGCATAATCAAACTACCTTTTAACATTTAAAATACTAAAAGGTAGAATTAACATTAGATAGAATTCTTATAGGGCGAGTTATTTTAGGATTGGTAACTCTGTTGTGTATTTAATGGACTCCATAGCAAATGTTGAAGTCACATTAGATAGCCCTTTTACGCTATTAACTAACCGCTTATAGAATTCGTCAAAACACTTCATATCTTTGACTAGTACTTTCATCATGTAGTCATACTCGCCAGCCATACGATAAAACTCCATTACCTCAGGAAAGTCACTCACAGTTGTAACAAAATGGTGATACCAACCTTCGGAATGATCAATCGTTTTTAACTGAACAAATGCAATGAAAGATAGCTCGAGCTTTTCTGCACTTAACAACGCCACGCGTTTTTCGATGTAGCCCTCTTCTTCCAACCTTTTCAAGCGCTTCCAGCATGGTGTTGTAGTAAGATTGACTCGCTCAGCCACGTCATTTAATGACGAGGTGCTGTCGGTTTGTAGTAAAGCAAGCAGCTGCTTATCTATTCGATCTAAACTCATTTCTATAAACCCATAAAATGTAGAAAATTTTTCTACAAAAATCTTTATTAAGAGTAACAATAGCAAAGTTTTTCTCGAAAATTATAGATAAATTATCCCTATCTAATACTTATCTATCGATTTCCCAAGGAGAGACGCCATGTGTACTGACCACAATTGGATCAACAATGCAGTGCGTAAAATTGAAGCAGACTTCCAACGTTCTGCTGATACTCACTTATTTAAACTCGAACTACCTTCTCTTGATGGTATCGATATCTATCTAAAAGATGAGAGTACGCACCCTACAGGCTCTCTTAAGCATCGATTGGCGCGCTCATTGTTTCTTTATGCTATTTGTAATGGATGGATTGGTCCTGAAACCACTGTAATCGAGGCGTCCTCAGGCAGCACTGCCGTTTCGGAAGCGTATTTTGCGCGTTTACTTGGCTTACCGTTCATTGCCGTCATGCCGAAAACCACTGCACGTAAAAAGATCGAACAAATTGAATTTTACGGTGGTAAAGCGCACCTTGTTGAACGATCAGATCAGATTTATGACGAGTCTCGACGCTTGGCTCAAGAGCTAAATGGTCACTACATGGACCAGTTTACTTATGCTGAACGCGCTACTGACTGGCGCGGTAACAACAACATCGCGAACTCTATCTTTAGCCAAATGGAGTTAGAAGATCACCCGATTCCTAGCTGGGTAGTGATGAGTCCTGGAACAGGCGGCACATCAGCAACCATTGGCCGTTTTATTCGTTACCAAAAATACGACACTAAGCTTTGCGTGGTAGACCCTGAAAACTCAGTGTTTTACGATGCTTTTCAGTCAGGTAATCACTCATTAAAAGGCGATACTGGCAGCAAAATTGAAGGTATCGGGCGACCACGTGTCGAACCAAGCTTTATTGCTGGTGTCATTGATGAAATGCGCAAAATTCCAGACGCAGCCAGTGTGGCAACCGCCCATTGGGTATCTCAGCTGATTGGGCGTAAAGTCGGCGCATCAACAGGCACCAATCTTTACGGTGTGCTGCAATTGGCTTGTGAGATGAAACAACGCGGTGAGAAGGGTTCAATCGTGACGCTTCTATGTGATTCTGGAGAGCGTTACCTAGATACGTATTATGACTTAACATGGGTAAAAGAGAACATCGGCGATATTCAACCTTACTTAGCTCAACTCGAAGTCATTCAAGCAAAAGGTTGCGTTGAGCCAGCTTGTTGCGGCTCAACTAACGCTTAACGTGCAAACTGGACTTTAAAAAACAGCCCAACTTCATGCGGGCTGTTTTTATCGCTGGGTTTTACTTTTTCTGGCGCGCTTCAAACGCAGCCAATTGTTCTGGCGTTGCCGCTGGTTGATGATTTTGTTTCCACTCATCGTAAGTCATGCCGTAAACACGTTCGCGAGCGTCATCAATATCTAAATCCAAACCGAGATTTTCAGCCTCAGATTTATACCATTTGCTAAAGCAGTTGCGACAGAAGCCCGCAATGATCATCAGGTCGATGTTTTGTACGTCTTTGTTGGCATCTAAATGCGCCAATAAACGGCGAAATGTCGCCGCGTCTAACTTATCTTGTTCTTCTTGAGTCAAGTTTTTATATTTGAATTCAGCCACTTTCCTTTCCTTCTCTCTTATTTGACTAGCTTTCGTCACCATATCTAGTTAGTTGGTAGTCATGAGTAAGAAGTATGCTTTAGCGCAACAATTCCCATTCTAAAATCACTACCTTTGATAAAAGCTGATATGATAATTACCACCCATCCTATTGATTAAATTAACATTTAAACAAATCATTACAACGGTCTTTTACCAAGGTTATCGTCTAGTTATGAAAAACGCCATTCTATTATTGTCTACCTTGACCATTAGCGTGCCAACTTTAGCTGCTCAAGAACAAGCTCATCAATCTTATTTTTATCTAGGTACTGGTAACGTTGGTTTTGATACACCGTACTTCGGCTCGGATAGAGACAATGAGTGGTCAACACCACATATCACAGTTGGCTGGGGTTACCATGTAAACCAATACCTCGCGTTTGAAGGGGTTCTGCGCTATTCACAAAATGAACTTAAGAACGATGCTCTAAAAACTGACTTAGATCTTCACTATTACCAAGCAGGTATGTCTGCTGTTGTAACGAGTGATGACTTAGGCGATACGCCACTATCACTATTCGGTCGCGCAACAGCGCTTGGCACTCAAGCCGAAATGTACGTACCAAACGAACAAAAGGTCACAGATGACTCAGGCGCACTATTCAACATCGGTGTTGGCGTCCATTGGGATATGAGTACAGATATCTGGTTACGCGCAGAGTACATTTATAATGTCGCAGATATGGGTTTTGAAGATTTTTACGACAGCTACGAAGGTGTACAAATCAGCCTAGGGAAACGCTTCTAATCGAACGCTTCCGAGCTAACTTTAAACCGATAAAGAGAAGCCGAGGTTATTACCTCGGCTTTTATGTTTTAACGTTTGATTTAAGGGTGCGCTATACGGCCCTTCGTATCATGGCTAATTGCTTTGTTTAACTCTGCTTCTACATGACCTGGTGCTTGTGTTTTCGCCGAAATCAATCGGTACATTGCCGGGATAACAAACAAGGTCACCAATGTCGCAAACCCCATCCCGAAAAAGATAACCGTACCCACGGCAATACGGCTCTCATAACCCGCCCCTGTCGATACTATCAACGGAATTGCGCCAGCAAGTGTGGTAAACGCAGTCATCAAGATTGGACGTAGACGTCGCGCAGCTGCATCAATGATCGCTTTTTCAAACCCAACGCCACGATCACGTAGCTGATTGGCAAATTCTACGATCAAAATACCGTTTTTCGTCACCATACCAATCAACATGATCATGCCGATCTGGCTATAAATATTCATACCTTGGCCCATAATAACCAAACCAAGGAAGCCACCAAATACACCCATCGGCACCGTAAACATGACCACTAACGGGTTTACGAAGCTTTCAAACTGAGCCGCCAACACGAGATACGCCACTAGTAGTGCCAATGCAAACACAACAGCAACACTCGCTTGGTTCTCTTTAAAGTCTTTCGACTCCCCCGAATAACTCACCGAAATGTCACCCGGTAAGTTGTCGATGGCTTCCTGGTCTAGGTAATTCAGCGCATCTCCTAATGTATAACCTTCCGACAGGTTGGCAGTAATAGTGATGGACTTCTGTTTGTTGTAGTGAGAAAGACGAATAGAGGCCGCCACTTCTTCAATTTTTGTGACCGCATCTAACGTCACTAGCTGACCGCTATTCGTGCGCAGATAAATCTGACTTAAATCTGCAGCATTATTAAAGCTATTTTCATCACCGCGAAGATACACATCGTACTCTTCGCCACGCTCAACATAAGTCGTTTCGCTTTTACCACCGAGCATGATTTCTAGGGTGTCAGAAATGTCTTTAACACTGACTCCTAGCTCTGCGGCACGCTGTCGGTCAACTGTAACCAATAACTCAGGCGTTTTTTCCGAGTAATCTATCTCTGCTCCTTCCATCATTGGTGATTCTTCTGCTTTGTTCTTTAGCATTTCAGCCCAAACAACGAGCTCATCGTAATCAGAGCCGCCTAATACGAACTGAACTGGCTCACTCGAACCACCTTGGAAACCTGGCATAAATGGGAACACTCGAACATCTGGGATACCTGCCAATTCTTTCCGTACTTTGTTAAGGGCTTGCTGAGCCGTGATATCACGTTCGTTCCAATCTTCTAGAATCATGATCACAAAGCCTGTCTGGTCTCCTGCCTGGCCACCAAACGCTGGCGTTTGGATGCTGAATGACTTCAGATAACCTTGCCCTAGTAATGGCATCAATCGGTCTTCGACAATGTCCATATTGGCTGACATACGATTGTATGACGTAGCGTCTGCACCGCGCACAAACGCGAATATCACACCGCGATCTTCTTGTGGGGTCAGCTGGGCCGGTACCTGATTCATCAAGAAATAGCTACCGCCCAAACAAGCTAGAATCACCAGCGGAGCAGCCCAACGTACTTTCAATGCACCTTTCAATAATGCGCGATAGCCACTCTCAAGCTTGCTAAACAAGCGATCAACCGCTTCATTGAATCGATTTGGTTTTACATTCGCCTTCAAAATCTGACTACCTAATACAGGAGTCAGCGTCAGGGCAATCAAAGAGGAGAATATGACCGACATAGCTAGCAATACAGAAAACTCTGTAAATAGTAGACCTACCATGCCATCCATAAAGGAGATCGGTAAGAACACCATCACCAGCACTAATGTTGTTGCTATAACAGCAAAACCAACCTCTCTTGTGCCTTTATATGCGGCGAGTAATGGCGATTCACCGCGTTCGATATGGTGGAAGATATTCTCTACAACCACAATTGCGTCATCCACCACCAAACCAATCGATAATATCAATGCCATCAAGGTGATCAAGTTGATAGAAAACCCAAAGTAGTACGCGGCAATGAACGAAGAAATCAGAGAAACAGGTACCGTAACCGCAGGAATTAAGGTTGCACGAGCTTGACCGATGAAAATGTACAACACCAAAATCACCAAGCCGCCCGTGATAAATAGCGTGCTGTACACCTCTTCGATTGAACGCTCGATAAACACTGTCGCGTCGTAATCTATCGCAAGACGTGTACCTTCTGGTAAGAACTTCTGGATGTTATCGACTTCAGACCTAACCAGCTTCGCTACTTCTAACGGGTTTGCGTCTGACTGCGGTACCACACCAAGACTGATGTTTACTACACCATCACTTTTGAAGGTTGAGTTTTCGTTTTCTGCACCAATGAAGACATCTGCTACATCTTTTAAATAGATAGGTGTATTGTCGCTTGCGCGTTTAATGACAAGATATTGAAAATCTTCAGGCGTGTTATAAGTACGAGCCGTACGCACGGACATTACTGTTGAGTCGTTGCGAACTTCACCACCTGGGCTTTCTAGGTTCTCACTTCGCAAAGCTGATGTAATGTCCGAAGCTGTAACTGAACGTCCAGCCATTAGTTCTGGCTTAAGCTTCACGTACATTACCTTGTACAAACCACCGGAGAGATCAATGGAGCTAACCCCAGAGATCAGGCTAAAGCGGTCCATCAATACACGTTCGGCATAATCCGTTAATTGAGTACGGTCCATCTCTGCAGAACTGAGATTGATGTAGAGCGACGCCTCTCCCGAGCCATTGTTCTTATAAACAATAGGGTCATCCGCTTCATCAGGTAGCGAGCGCTGAGCACGAGCTACGGCATCACGCACGTCGCTCACACCTGTGTTGAGATCGTAACCTAACTCAAACGTGATCGTGATACGCGACATGCTGTTACGAGTAGTGGAGCTAATTTCATCAACCCCACTGATCCCAGAAAGCTGGTCTTCCAAAACGGAGGTAATTTGGCTTTCAATAATAGTCGCCGATGCACCCTCATAACGCGTACTGATAGAAACGACTGGGCTTTCTATATCAGGCATTTCACGAACGGCTAATTTGGTGAATGACACAAAGCCAAACACACACAACAGCATGCTCAGAACCAACGCCGCGACAGGGCGTTTAACTGAAACGTCGGACAGTAACATTAGTTTTCTTCCTCATCCGATTCACTGTCATTGCGTGTCACATCCGTGGTGTTCGCTTTTAGTGGCGCGACAATTTCTTTCACTTCGACACCATCACGCATGTTAACAATGCCTTGAACCACAATCTTGTCACCAATCTCAACACCAGATTCGATCACCACCTCGTTACCAACACGAGCACCTAGCGACACTTCTTGACGAGTAGCTTTGTTATTTTCATCAATTACATATACAAAACGTTTAGTTCCGGAGTATTCAAGTGCTTGAACAGGAATGATTGGCGCCTTAATAGCAGGAAATGCTAGTGAAGCGTTCATCAACATGCCCGGCTTCAATTGATTTTCTGGGTTATCAAACTCAATACGCACGCGAAGATTCAGTGTTTCGGCGCTGATCCGCGTATCAATACCTGTGACTTGACCAGTAAAGGTCTGGCTACCCCATGCACTGGTTTTAGCGATGACTTCCATACCAATAGAAAGCATCGATAAATAGCGCTCCGGTACTTGTAAATCCAGTTCCATGACGGAAAGATCATCCAACGTCAAAAGTTCAGTACCCGCACTGACCATTTTGCCGCGGCTAAAATCGATAAAACCAACAGTGCCAGAAAATGGGGCAGTAATATGGAGGTCAGCTAAATTGGCTTGAGCAGCATCAAGCCTCGCTTGTGCTATTTCAACACTGGCTTTTTGTGCATCGATTTCAGTTTGAGTAATCGCATTCCGCTTAACCAAACGTTGGAACTCTTTTAACTTACGCTGTTCATCTTTAAGGTACGCCTTTGCCTCAATCAAAGCGGCTTGAGCCTTATCGTCATCTAACTTAATTAATAGCTGGTCTTGCTGGACATTTTGATTCGCTTTAACAGCGATTTGATTCACTTTGCCGGCGACTTCCGATGCGACAACCACAGACTCCGCTGCCTTTAATTTGCCGATAAGAGTTAAGGATTGATTGATCTCGTGCGTTTCTACTTGTTCAGTCACAACGGTAACCGCTGAGCCTCCTCGCATCGCAGCGCAAACCGATGGAGAACTCAGTAATATAGAAAGCGTTAAAACAGATAACGATAACGTGGCTTTCATGCTCATGATATTGACTTCTAAACGAATAAACTTATGTCATTAAACTGCTTACAGTTTATCAGTAGATACGGTGTTTAACGTCAAGTAGTGTAAATTCAAGTAAAAAGCGCGCTTCTCTTCTGTTCAAAGGACAAACAAAACGCTGACTTTCTACCATCTTTGCCCAAAAAGACAGCATTCAACGTAAAAACGTAAGAAAAACGCTTTACAGCCTGAGCGAGTTTGCTATGATTCGCTCCGCACTTGGGAGATGAGTTGGGAAAACATCTTACTAAGTATAAAAATCCTCTGGAGGGGTTCCCGAGTGGCCAAAGGGAGCAGACTGTAAATCTGCCGGCACTGCCTTCGATGGTTCGAATCCGTCCCCCTCCACCATATTCTTTCTTATGTTTTTCCTTTAAACATGAGAACAACTTGGAAGCTAGGTTGGGAAACTAACTTTTAAGTATAAAAATACCCTGGAGGGGTTCCCGAGTGGCCAAAGGGAGCAGACTGTAAATCTGCCGGCACTGCCTTCGATGGTTCGAATCCGTCC
>NZ_JAWOVO010000010.1:21949-176415 GCF_033339955.1 Vibrio sp. 1731
CCCTCCACCATATTGAAGAAGCCAGCTCATTGAGCTGGCTTTTTTCGTTTCAGGATCTTGATAGCATAGTCCTACTACCACGAACCTTTCACTCCTCACCGAAACTCTGCTCGATTTAATACCTATCACAGTAAATAAGTGATCAGAAATAGCGTAGGGAAAATGCTTGAGAACAAGGCGCAATTTTTCGATAAGTAGTTATTCTGCAATCAAAAATTGCAACGCAGTTATCGAGTATTTTAACAAGCTAGAATGACCAGTTATTTACTACGATTGGTATAACCTATACTCAATCTCACTAAAGCAACCAACCCCATGTGAAGCTCCACAAACAAAAGGCTGAGGAGCAGATCTTTACCCTACAAACAATGTACTAGCTATTTTGATTTTGTTAGTTCGTATGGCCTTAATATGAATGTTCAATATAAATAGGAAAACACTTGAGGACTTACTAGAAAAAGTGGGCTCGCAAAATTACCAAACGGACTCAATTTGTGATGTTTGTATAAAAACACGTACAAGAAATATAAATGATAGATACAAAAAATCCCGCAGGGGATGCGGGATTTTTACTAGTGACTAAATTGGTTTAAAGGTGACTAGCCTTGAATACCAACGATTAACCATGGCGCATTAGGCGCAGTCAAGTCACGCTCTAGGTGCCAGATATCTTCGATTTCTTCTTCAACACCTTCTACTGTGTCACGGTAACGACCGCTAAACTGCAGACTAAGCTGTGCTTTATTTGCATCGTAATCAGCACGGACGATCTCCGCATCAACGTACATTACGTCAGTATGCTGCTCACCGTCGAGCTTCGCGCGCTCTGCTTTTAGGTCTTCAAACAAGCTTGGAGAAACATATTCTTCAATAGTTTCTAGCTGGTTGTGATTCCACGCACCTTGCAGGATTCGATAGTGTTCACGAGAACCATTAATGAACGCTGCTTGGTCAAAACCCGGTGGGTAGTTATGTGGTACGTCTGTTTGAGCGCCAAAACCACCAAAGCCACCATTATTTGTGTTTGGTTGTTGCTCAAAGTTTTGCATGTTTGGTTGCTCAAACTTAGATGCGTTGCCACCAAATGCAGGCTGTTGACGATGCTGGTTCATACTGCCCTGCTTCGCACCTAGCATACCGCGCATTAGTTTAAAGATGACAAAGGCAATCAAACCAATAATTAGGATATCCATAAACTGGATACCTTCAAAAGCACCGCCAAAGAATGCAGCAAGTAGACCACCAGCAAGAAGTCCGCCTAGCAGACCACCCATAAGGCCTTTCTTACTTGAAGACTTTGTCGTCTGATCTTTGCCGACCGTATTGGTGTTTTGTTGCTGTTGTTTCGGTGCTGGTGCAGTTTTGTAGCTCTTACCGAAAGACTTACTGCCACCAAACTTCTTCGCTTCCGCGATAGGCGTTACAGCAACAGTAAACATCAATAAAGCAACAATAGAAAATAAACGTTTCATCGTTATCCTTAAAGTTAGCTATCTAAGATAGTGCCCCATTTTCAAGACAAAACAATCGTTGCTTCAAACAGTAGCACGCCAAAGATGATTTTTAAGTCATCATACTCTGTATACCGATTGATGAAAATAGCTTATAGAAGCTGACATGTATCAGAATATTGCCAAAAATGCAGACTGCTCACACTGCTTACAATTCAGCTGAAGGCGCTTGATCAATGTAAAAAAAGTATGGAATAAGTTCACTAATACTCCAGATTGTTTTACTTGAATTAGAATCAGTGACACAGCTCAGAATCCTACACCTTGAGGACACTTGGACACATTGCCTTGTTGACGGTTAATAGGTAGCTGACTATCATATTGAACGATGTTCAATAAAGTAGTTTGAGAGTATGGCGCGCAGAAACGATCACACCCGAGAAGAGTTAGTGAATTTGACGTTAACAACGGTCAAAAACTTTTTAGATGAGAATTCTTACCACGAACTCAGTCTTCGTAAAATCGCTAACATGATTGGTTACGTGCCAAGCACATTGGTAAATGTTTTTGGTAATTATAATTTGTTGTTACTTCATGTTGTCGCTCAAACTTTAGATGAGTTATCTCAAGAAGCACGCAAAGCGACTAATGACAGCAAAGACTCCCATCAAGCGCTTTTTGAACTCGCTTATTGCTACCACGATTTTGCTCAAAAACACCCATACCGTTGGCAGTTAGTGTTCGAACACAACATGAATGGAGCAGAACTTCCGGAATGGCATGCCAAACGTATCGATGGTATGACGGGAATGCTAGAGTCACTATTGGCTCAAATCGCACCACATCGTACTGAATCCGAAGTGATTCAAGCGAGTCGAGTCCTTTGGTCTGGCGTACATGGCATTACTTTACTCAGTGTCGATGATAAGTTTTTCTCTAGTGAACCGATTGATGGCAAAGAGTTGATCAGTAATCTTCTTTCCAACTACCTCACGAACTGGTAACAAAGGATTATACATGTCATCCGACAGACAGCCGTCCTTACTTACGCAGAGAAAATTCCTGCCCTATTTCATTACTCAATTTTTTGGCGCTTTCAACGACAATATTTTTAAAAACGTTTTGCTGTTGTTTGTCGCATTCGCTGGCTCCAGTGCACTGCCTATTTCGAGCAATTTGTTCATCAACCTTGCGGCAGGCTTGTTCATTCTACCGTTCTTTCTGTTCTCTGCTTCCGCTGGCGTATTAGCCGACAAATATGAAAAGTCATGGTTTATTCGTAAGGTCAAACTATTTGAAATAGCCATCATGCTCTTGGGTGCCATCGGATTCATAACCGAAAGTTATGGTGTGCTTTTATTGCTACTGTTTTTAATGGGCACACAGTCAGCATTTTTTGGCCCAGTTAAATATGCCCTTTTGCCTCAAAAGTTAAATGCTAAAGAGTTAGTGCCCGGCAACGCTCTTGTTGAAGCTGGTACCTTTATCGCCATCCTTATTGGCACCTTAGGCGCTGGGATTATAGCCTCTGCAGACAACGCAAAATACCTCGCCGCATTTTGTGTCGTGATCTTCGCATTGTTAGGCTACTTGTCGAGCCGCTCAATCCCCTTTGCTGCAGCCAGCGCGCCCAATCTCTCTTTTCGTTGGCAACCATATAAGCAAACCAAACACACGCTCTCTATCGCCAAATCCGATCGAGTTGTTTTTCAATGCATAATGGCAATAAGCTGGTTTTGGTTTTTAGGCGCCGCATATCTAACACAATTCCCGAATTTCACTAAGATTTACCTAAATGGCACCGAGAGTGCGGTGTCTTTCTTGCTCGCTCTATTTTCCATTGGTATCGCGCTAGGGTCGCTACTTTGCAATTGGATCTCAAACCATCGTATCGAAGTCGGTATTGTGCCAATTGGTGCCTTTGGCATTACGGTATTTGGGTACCTAATGGCCACTTCCATTCCCAATGATCTACCTATTTTCCATAACTTTGTAGACTTCTTTAGATATGAGCCTTTTTGGCCATTATTTTTCTACCTATTGATGATTGGTGCTTCGGGTGGTTTGTTTATCGTGCCTCTTTACGCATTAATGCAGCATCGAGCAAAGGAAACCGAACGTGCTCAAGTCATCGCAGGGCTCAACATCTTTAACTCTCTGTTTATGGTCGGCAGCGCTGTCTTGGGTATTGTGTGCCTAAGTGTAATCAAGATGACAATTCCTCAGCTGTTTGCATTGCTAGCCATTTTAAATTTCTTAGTCGCCGCTTACATCTTTTTGCAAATTCCTATTTTTGTAGTTCGCTTTGTCATGTGGATGCTTACGCACACCATCTATCGAGTTAAGCATAAGAATCTACACAACCTACCCGAGCATGGTGGGGCATTGATTGTATGTAATCATGTAAGCTACATGGATGCATTGCTACTTAGTGCCGTATGCCCAAGGTTGATTCGTTTTGTGATGGAGGAAGATTACGCCAACCTACCTCCATTAAGGCGCTTTTTACGTCGAACTGGGGTAATTCCAATTTCAGCGAGTAACAGAAGCTCTATCAGACGTGCATTTAACGATGTGGAAGCTGCGCTAAGCGAAGGTCATATCGTCTGTATTTTCCCTGAAGGAAGATTAACTTCAGATGGTGAAATGAATGAATTCATGCGCGGTATTGATATAATCCTACGTCGTAGTCCAGTACCTGTCATACCTGTTGCACTTAAAGGCTTATGGGGAAGCTATTTCAGCCGCGCAAAAGGTCGCGCATGCTGTGGCTTACCGACTCGATTTTGGTCAAAGCTAGAAATAGAGGCAGGACAACCGGTGCCACCAAACGAGGCAACGGCAAAAACAATGTTCGATAAAGTGCATCAACTTAGAGGCGACTGGCGATAAATACACTTGAACACATGTTTAGGATAACTGAACATGTGTTCAAATCATTAAGACAAACTGACCACACCCAGTGCGATATACTCTCCCTTTCATTCACAACAGCGAATAAAAACCTTGAATAGAAACTACCTCCTGTTTGGATTGGCGTTACTTTTTTGTCTAACCCCTCTTGCCTCCTCTCCCATTGCTCTAGTTATCGGTTTTCTACTCGCAAGTTTTGGTTTTGTGCCTTCCGAGCTGCCCATCGCTTCTTTTACTAAAAAGCTGCTGTCTTACTCGATTATTGGCTTAGGCTTTGGCATCAACTTTGAGCAAGCACTTACAGTCACATCGGATGGTATCGGCCTGATCATCGCCACTATTACAGGCACACTGATCATGGGCACTCTCATTGCCAGGGTAATTAAATTGGAGCGAGTAACCGCTTACTTAATCTCATCAGGTACTGCAATTTGTGGTGGTAGCGCAATTGCTGCTGTGGCACCGGCGATTAAAGCGAAAGACGAGCAGATTGGATTAGCACTGGCAACAGTGTTTGTCCTGAACTCCATTGCACTCTTTGTGTTTCCTGTGATTGGACATGCTTTAGGGCTAGATCAACACACGTTTGGCACATGGGCTGCGATTGCCATTCATGACACATCTTCTGTTGTCGGGGCTGCCTCGGCCTATGGGGAAGAAGCACTAACGACGGCAACAACATTGAAACTCGCGCGCGCTTTATGGATCATTCCTGTTGCTTTGATCAGTGCCGTCATCTTTTCAAGAGGCCAAAAAGAGAATGGAAAGAAAAAACTAGCTATCCCTTATTTCATTTTTTGGTACTGTGCAGCTATCGCGTTTAGCGACTTCTTTCCTCAATTTGAAATGGTCTATCACGGCATTTTCATTGGAGCAAAGCAAGCGTTGGTTGTATGTCTGTTCTTGATAGGTTGCAGCATTTCAATTTCAAAACTAAAGTCAGCTGGAGCTAAGCCGCTGTTGTTTGGTGTGACTCTGTGGGTGTTAATTTCGACCACTTCTCTAAGTTGGTTACTGTTTTAGCTATTGGTGGTCTGCTTATCGCGTTGAGGGGACGGCATTTCCCGTTTGCTATTTTTGTATATAACGACCAACGCAATAGCGATCAAAAATGCCGTTAGCTCTGCAAGAGAGCGGGCTAGCCCTTCACTACTTATCGCGATACCAATTTGTAGTGCTACTGCCGCAATTAAAACTAGCTTTGCCATCCTGAACCTTATGCATTTTCTCTCCACGAAGAAGCATAATTATGATTCAGAGTTATAAGGATACGAAATTCTCTTTATGACTAATACATAGCAAAATTGACTAATGCTGAAGTGATGACAGCAGCCACTCTTTCACTGCCTTACGCGAAATTTTGATCCCACCTTCTAGTAGAGTTTGTGGCATTACGTGGTATTCCACTGGCCATTTAAACTTCTCTAATTTTGATTGCAAATGCTGGTCATACTCCGATTTGCTGCGCAATCCATTGGTCTGAATCACAGCTACTGGTCTATGACCAAACTCCGCGTCTTCGACTGGAACCACTATACTCTGCACTACACCATCAATTTGGTTCAAAGCGGCTTCAATCTCTTCACAATGGATATTCTCACCACCAGAGATAAACTGATTGTCGGCACGGCCGATTATCTTTAATTCATCACCTTGCCACTCGCCAAGATCTTTGCTGTCAAACCAGCCTTTCTCATCCAGAAATGGGGTAACATGTCCTTGATGGAAATACCCTGCCGCTAATGTCTTACCGCCAACAAAAATGCGTTGGTCAACTAATTTTATCTTACGGTGCTTCAATACATGTCCAGCATTACTGGTGCTGTCAATTCTCTTTGCGGTAACGGTAGAGGCCGCCTCCGTCATCCCATAACCTAACCATGTCTCAATGCCTTGCCCTGTTGCTCGTAGTGCCAACTCGTGATCAACGTGGCTGCCGCCCAGTAGCACATGTGTCAATGACAAATGTGCATCATCATCCAATAACCGTTTGAGCTGAGTCGCAACCAAAGAAGCGTGTGATACGCCCTGAACATCATCAACAAGTTTCCCTGAACCGACTTTTAGTGTTGCTCCGACATATAGCCAACGATAGACAATCGCTAATCCAGAGACGTGATACAGCGGAAGCGATAACAGCCAAGCATCTTGCTGAGTGAAAATGAACTCCTGCAACAAGCCCTCTGCAGACGCAAGATGCTGTCGATGTGTATGAACCACAGCTTTAGGCTCCCCTGTAGAGCCAGAAGTAAATACTACTGAAGCGAGCCGGTCATGATGATAGCTATCTTCAGTCAACGAATCACTCTCTTGCTGTGATACTACAGGCGGTGAAAGCAATGTTGCCTTGAGTTTTTGTATATCATGTTCAGAAAAGATCGAAGCGCACTCCTGAGAAAACCAGATAAACCGAGTTTGATCAGGCCTGTAAAGTGTAGCAAGCTTACTCTGCAACTTATCTAGTGGTTGTTCCATGGTCAGCGCAGCGAGCGCGCCTAACTGTTTGGAGGCAAGATAAAACAACAGTGTTTCTACTTGGTTCTTGCCAACCAAAGTCAGCACATCCCCCCGAGTTACACCCAAGTCATTCAAATAGTGAGTGTATTGGTCAATACGCTTCGAGAGTTGTTGCCAGTTTAATACTTCTGTTGATGTCTCGAGTGCAATAGAAAAAGGGCTCGTTTGAGCCCAATATTTCCATGGTGCCTTCGCAATATTGTCTACGCAGAATGCCACACAATCTCCTGGTCTTTTAGAGGAAGAACGGGAAGTTCACACTTAGGCCAGCCCTGCTCTAGCTGAGCTTTGAATAAGCCAATCGTATCCAAACCTGGAACTTCATCAGGCAGCTGCCATTGGGCAAAGCGCGCTAATTGAGTTAAACCGAGACTGGATTCAATGCTCGAGCTAATCACTGCTTTCATCCCCAGTGACTTCGCTTTCTCTATCAGTGTAATACAAAAATCCACTGAACCAATGAGTGTGGGTTTGATGATGATCGTTTTCACACCAGTTAGATCTTCAAGACGGAAATCTTCACGACGAACCGCATCTTGCAATGTTTCATCCCAAGCGATAGCAATACCAGTATTAATCGCAAAAGAGAGACTATCGCCAGGAGAGCGGCACGGCTCTTCTAGAAACGTGATTCGTTGACGCAGAGACGGAGCAATGTACTTAGCGAACTGCTGCGCTTTTTCTGGTGTCCAAGCGCGATTGGCATCGAGTCGAAGCGTTAATTGAGGGATTGATTCAAGAAAAAGGTTCACAAGCATGCCATCGCGAATTGGCTCATAAAGTCCAACTTTCACCTTAGCGACTTTCTCACCTTCCATTTCGTTCAGCTTTGGAATGAGCTCATCTGGGTCGCCAGTGCATAGTGGCGCTGTTTGGTATTTACCTTGTTGTGGTAAACCACCAGCTAATTCAAGTTGTGCCATCGATAAACCAAACGCAACCGATGGGTACATATTGGCATAATCCACATCCAACTCTGCTACCCAACGCTCCGCCTGTTCTTGTAGCTGAACACCCGCATCTTCGGTGCTCTCTAAGCTAAAACCAGGAAGAGGAGCGACTTCTCCAAACCCTGTTTTACCATCTTCGGAAAGCGCAACAACATAACCAACACGTTCGGTTAGCTTGTTGTCACGTAGGATGACACCACTATCCATGGGCAAGCTATAACGATAAATTTTCGCTTCACGCATAATTCAAGTCCTATGTAATGCCGTATATTTGAGCGTTCTGACGAGCAATCCCACCAGCCTCCCAGAGGGCGAGGCGCTCAGGAAAAAAGGAACAGAGGAGCTAACACGCTCCTCATTTAGACGGATTATGGGTTGCGAGGGAATTTATCGAAGTCTGGGCGACGCTTCTCGTTAAAGGCGTTACGACCTTCTTGGCCTTCATCAGTCATGTAGAACATCATCGTTGCGTTACCCGCTAGCTCTTGCAGACCCGCTTGACCATCACAATCTGCGTTTAATGCAGCTTTCAGGCAGCGCAATGCCATTGGGCTGTGCTGTAGTACTTCACGACACCAACGAACGGTTTCTTTCTCTAGATCCGCTAGTGGTACAACTGTGTTTACTAGGCCCATGTCTACCGCTTCTTGAGCATTGTAGAAACGACATAGGAACCAAATTTCGCGAGCTTTCTTTTGGCCTACGATGCGAGCCATGTAAGATGCACCCCAACCACCATCAAATGAACCCACTTTAGGGCCTGTTTGACCAAATTGAGCGTTGTCAGCTGCAATCGTTAGGTCACACATCATGTGCAGAACATGACCACCGCCCACAGCCCAACCTGCTACCGATGCGATCACTGGTTTTGGACAAGTACGAATATCACGTTGGAAGTCCAATACGTTTAGGTGGTGCGTACCTTGGTCGTCTTTGTAGCCGCCGTAGTCGCCGCGGATCTTCTGGTCACCGCCAGAACAGAATGCGTCTTCACCTAGACCTGTCAGAATGATCACGCCAACACCAGAGTCGTAACGCGCATCTGCCAACGCATCAATCATCTCTTTTACCGTTTGAGGACGAAACGCGTTACGCACTTGAGGACGCGCAATGGTGATTTTCGCGATACCATCTTCAGACTTATGGTAATGAATGTCCTCGTATTTCTCGCCGCAATCTTTCCATTGAACCGGAGCGTAAAGTT
Source organism: Vibrio sp. 1731 (assembly GCF_033339955.1). Lineage (NCBI taxonomy): Bacteria > Pseudomonadati > Pseudomonadota > Gammaproteobacteria > Vibrionales > Vibrionaceae > Vibrio > Vibrio sp. 1731. Next base: position 30,985 of record NZ_JAWOVO010000010.1, read on the forward strand.
CTTCTTCAGAAATGCCTACTGTTTTAGCCATGGTGATTCCCATTGTTCTCGTTACTCTCACCAAAGTGAGACTGAATTATTTGCTTGGTATGTATCGCAAACTGTTTGGGCTGCTCTTGATGGACGTTATGACCAGCGCCTTCAACTTGTCGATACGCCAACCCGCTACGTTGTGCCAGTTGGCTAAATTTTTGGTCTTTCTCACCACACAAGTAATACACTGGTATGTTCTGCTTTTGCAGTGAGGGCAACAAATATGCCTGTTTGGCTAACGATGTCGCCATCAACATATTCGCCACCGCTGAGCCAAGATTATCACTTCGCTTCGCAATGAATGTTTGTCTTTGCTCATGGTTTAGTGAAGAAAACACCGCTTGTTGGTACCAATCGTTCAAAACACGTTCAAGTGGTTCAGTTTTGAAACGCATTGCCCAGCGAGCATCATTCTCTAATCTCACCTGTTTCTCTGACTCAGTTTGAAGCCCGAAGTTTCCCCCTTCAATAATCGCGCCTGCAATATTGAGATCTGGAAAGCATTGATGGGCAATACCATGCATCGCAATGCGGCCGCCCATAGAGTATCCAATCAAAATAAGTGGTTGTTGTGAGGGAAATAATAAAGATAGTGTGGAACCAAGAAGTTTGCAGCAATCATTTAAATCGCAGCAAAAAATAGATTGGCTGCGTCCGTGACCAGGAAGGTCAACCGTAACACGTTCATATTCGGGTAATGCATTTAAACACGCGAGCCAATCGGCACCGCTACCGAGTAAGCCATGCAAAAACACCAAAGTGGGCAACGTTCTACTTTGGTGTTTTTCTAATACAGGGAAACGTTCAAAGTAAAGCATTCAGACTCTTATTAAATGCCTTGAGTGTCTCAGCAGCTTGATTAGGTGGGGTTTGAACCTCGACCAGCAACGTGCCTTGGCGGTGACATAAATGCTCTTTTACAGATGATTGGAATTGCTCCAGTGTAGAAACATGCAAATACGCCAAACCAAACTGCTTTGCCGCGTGTTCAAACTGATAACCATGAGGCATTTGATAATATGTCGTCCTGCGCTCTGGTGGTACTGGCAACATATCAAAAATCGCACCGCCGTCATTATTAGTAACAACAAGTACCGCCGGCAGTTTATTGTGAGAAAATAGCGCCAGAGAATTGAGATCATAAAGTGCTGCTGTGTCACCGATATACATCAGTAACGGATTACCTCTTGCCCGTTGCACGCCTGATGCCGTAGCAAACAAACCGTCAATCCCTGACGCGCCTCGATTAGTGAAAACCTCTACACCATCAAATTTTCCGTACATATCAACAAGCCGAACAAACAAGCTATTACCCAAGAAAACATCTACGTTCTTTGTGCGCTCGTTGATGTCTGCTGCCAACGCAATTTCGTCAATGGCAGACGCTGAATCAGATAGGAAGGCTTCTTCGATACGTTGATGAACTCGCTTAACGTCACTCGCTAACCTATCAGCCCACCCAGCAAATATTGACTTCTCAAAACTAATGCGAGAAACCCACGTTTGAGGAGGCTCAACCCAGTGCATTTGCGCCAGATGATTTTGGTTATTCCGGTCCATACAAGGTGAGACATACCAATACTGAACGTCTTTATCTTGTTGACTCTGCGAAACTTGTTTATCAATCCAATGATTCAAACGTTTGGAGATGATTCGGCTACCAAACTGGATAATAAGTTCACAAGACTCAAGCTCGTTTACGAACTCGGGACGTTGAAGCCATACATCGTAATGCGCCCAATCCGAACTCAAACCACTTTGCGGGTCTGCAAGTACCGGCCATCCCATTTTTTGTGCAAACGCCTGCGCCGAACGCGCTTGTTCAAGCGGTAAGCTGCCAATCACAACCAACCCTTTTTTGTCTGAGCAAGACGGGATGTTCGCCTGTGACAAATGGCTAAAACGCTGAGTATAAGTGCCGCTTCCTTTTCGCCATCCGGCGACCGAATCTAAGTAGGTTTGATAATCCGCTTTTGCGCCGTTGGAATACAAAGGCTCTGGAAATGCACAATTAATATGAACAGCACTACCCTGCAATTTCTGAGTAAACATCACTTCGTCAACAGAGGTCAGCAACCAGTTAAGCGACGTTGCTAAATTTGGGCTTGGTAAATTCAAACTGGCCGAAACATGATGTGAAAAAATACCCAATTGATTTATCGCTTGGTTTGCACCACAGCCGACAAGTTCTACTGGACGATCTGCTGTCAGCAGCACCAGTTTTTCACCAGTAAGTTTGGCTTCGGCAACCGACGGTAATAGGTTCGCCACTGCCGTACCAGAGGTAACGATAATTGCCACTGGCTCCTGAGTAGCTTTCGCTAAACCAAGAGCCATAAAGCCCAGTCCACGCTCATCAAAATGAGTATGAATGGAAAAGTCGGACTGTTCTGCCGCTTCTAAAGTTAAAGGAGTAGAACGAGATCCGGGAGCGATACAAACATGCTTAACGCCAAATCGCTGAAGCTCAATCAATATGGTTTCTGACCAAACTCGATTGAGCACCGCTTGGTCATGACTCATGATGCGACTCCCAATGGCGGATGATCAGAAATCAGCGTAAGTAACGTCGACATTTTCTTATCAAGTTCTGCCCACTCATGTTCTGCAATGGAGCCTGGAACAATCCCTGCGCCCGCAAACAGTTGTACTTGCTCACCGAGCACAAGCGCACTTCTGATTGCGACACAAAACTCTGCACGCTCATGGCTAATGTAACCCATAGAGCCTGCATACCAGCCGCGTGCAAACGGCTCATTATCAAGAATAAACTGCATGGACTCTTGTCGGGGTAAGCCAGCAACCGCCGCTGTTGGCTGAAGCGCCGATAACAACTGAACACCATTTATCCCCGCTCTTAGACTAGCGTGAATATTTCGCTTAAGGTGCTGCACTTTTCGTAGTCTGACCAAACTCGGTTCAGCTTCCACTTCAACCATTTCAGAATGCGGTGATAGACGGTCAATGATGTCGTCCACCACATACTGGTTTTCGTTGAGGTTCTTTTGGTCTTGGGATAACCAATTCGCCAACTCCATATCTTGAGTGGCATTGTCCCCCCGACCAATCGTACCTGCTAACGCTTCGGTATGTAGCTCATGCCCTACGCGAGAATACAAACGTTCTGGCGTAGACCCCATAAAACTGTGCTTACTGTCTAAGCTCAGCATGAAATGGAAGCTATGATGGTTATTTAAGTAACTTGCTTTAAGTAGCTGTGCAGCACTTAATGTGTTATCAAGCTGCACGGTAGAGCGACGCGCTAAAACCACTTTCTTAAAATCATCATTCTCTATACCAGTCAGAACCTTATGAACTAACTCATTCCATTGAGGCTGACTTGGCGTATGAACAATAGAGCGGATGTGAGACGAAATTGGAGCTAAGGTCGCGACCTCACAAACCAGTTTATTCAACCCAGCTAGAGTTCGCGATTTGTCTTCTGAAATATTAACTGCGAGAGACCACTGTTGGTCAAAACGAATTAACTCAATTTGAGGCAAAAAGAAAAAAGAAGGCATACAGCGGCGATTCTTCTCATGCTGTCCATCAAAAGAGCGCCCGCCCCAGACTCTTTGCCCTTCACCTAGAATGGTATAAGCAGGACCTGGCTCAACAAAAGCGTGCAATTGCCCTAGTGCAACGACCTCTTCACGTGTATCGCGGGACTGCCAATAAAACTTAGGGAAAAGTGGTTGTGCATCAAGCCAATCAATAAATGAGAAATTAGGTTTCTCACTAAGGGGCTCGACCAGACGTGTTTGATTGCCTTCCGATTGCTGAACTCGCTCGATAATTCTCTTTACGGCTTGATGGAACTGTGACAAATCAACCTCGTTGTATGTGAGGATAAATGGTAACTGACGGCTACTCTAAGTTTAGACCCAAAGCAAATCAAGGTCGTATGCGATCTTTTGCAAAATCCTGTGATAGCAAGCGAGCAAAACTTAACCAGCAGAAAGATTATTTACAGATATATATTCTAATAAAAAACAAATTATTGTATTTTAATAAAGAAATTAACGAATTTTTAGGAATTAAACAATGCAAAATATCGGGATGTCGTCAAAACTCGACAATGTCTGCTACGACATTAGGGGTCCTGTACTCAAACATGCTAAGCGCATGGAGGAAGAAGGGCATAAAATCCTAAAGCTAAACATTGGTAACCCTGCCCCATTTGGTTTTGACGCCCCTGATGAGATTTTAGTCGACGTGATTCGTAATCTGCCGACTTCTCAAGGCTATTGTGATTCCAAAGGTATTTACTCTGCTCGTAAAGCTGTGGTCCAACACTATCAGCGTAAAGGTATACGCTCGCTAGATGTCGAAGATGTGTATGTAGGTAACGGCGTGTCTGAGTTGATCGTAATGGCCATGCAAGCGCTATTAAACAATGGCGACGAAATGCTGATCCCAGCACCAGACTATCCGTTATGGACAGCTTCAGTTGCACTATCTGGTGGTAAGCCGGTTCATTATCTATGTGATGAAGAGGCTGACTGGTACCCAGACCTTGAAGACATCAAAAAGAAAATCACACCAAAGACACGTGGCATTGTTCTGATCAACCCGAACAACCCGACAGGTGCGGTATACAGCCGTGACTTCCTACTTGAAGTAATTGAGATAGCACGCAAGCACAAACTGATCATTTTCGCAGATGAGATCTACGACAAAGTGTTGTACGACGGTGCAACACATACCTCAGTCGCCACACTCACTGAAGACGTGCTAGTCATGACATTCAATGGCCTTTCAAAAGCCTACCGTGTTTGTGGTTTCCGTGGTGGCTGGATGTTCCTAACGGGGCCTAAACATCTGGCTCAAGGGTACGTGAATGGCTTGGAGCTGCTTTCATCGATGCGTTTATGTGCAAACGTACCAATGCAACATGCCATTCAAACCGCGTTAGGTGGATACCAGAGTATCAATGAACTGATTTTACCTGGCGGACGCTTATTAGAGCAGCGCAACCGAGCGTATGAATTGATCAATCAGATTCCTGGTGTTTCTTGTGTCAAACCTAAGGGTGCGATGTACCTCTTCCCGAAAATCGACACTAAAATGTACAACATCAAGAACGATCAGCAGATGGTTTTAGATTTCTTAAAACAAGAGAAGGTCTTACTGGTGCAAGGTTCCGGTTTTAACTGGCCAAAACCAGACCACTTCCGCATCGTGACACTACCGCACGTTGAAGATCTAGAAATCGCTATTGGACGTTTTGAAAGATTCCTATCAACCTACAGCCAGTAATGAATCACTGGTAGTAATTAGTGCTGATCTCTCATATGCTTAGAGGAACTCCTAGTGAGTTCCTTTTTTTACACCAGAAACGGAGAAAGCCATGAAAGAAAGCCATTTTTTCGCCCACCTGGCTCGAATGAAGCTGATCCAACGCTGGCCTTTAATGCGGTCCGTCTCACCAGAAAACGTTTCAGAGCATAGCTTACAAGTTGCTTTTGTCGCTCATGCCCTTGCCCTAATTAAAAACAAAAAGTTCGGCGGCAACCTTAATCCAGAACGCATCGCTATTCTTGCCATGTACCATGATTCCAGTGAAGTATTAACGGGTGATCTTCCAACTCCAGTGAAGTATTACAATCCTGAAATTGCCAAAGAATATAAGAAGATAGAATCGGCAGCGGAACAAAAATTACTCTCAATGTTACCGGAAGAGTTCCACGATGATTTTGCCCCCTATCTTCTTTCTCACTCTGCACACGAAGAGGACGCAAAAATCGTTAAGCAAGCCGATTCCATCTGTGCCTATTTAAAATGTCTTGAAGAACTAAGCGCCGGCAACCATGAGTTCGCTCTGGCAAAAAAACGCTTAGACGTCACTTTGCAAGAACGCAGAACGCCTGAAATGGATTACTTTCTCAATACCTTTGCCCCAAGTTTCGAGTTATCGTTAGATGAAATCAGTTAGCTTACGGAGATAATCGTGTCGTTTGAATTACACCCGCAATGGCAAGAGCGCCATGATGATGAGCATAAAATCCGTCGAGACGACCATCGGAGCCCGTACCAACGAGACCGAGCGCGCATTCTTCACTCGGCTGCATTTCGACGCCTACAAGCAAAAACCCAAGTACACGGCAATAGCTTGGAAGACTTTCACCGCAGTCGGTTAACACACTCCTTAGAAGCGTCGCAACTCGGGACCGGTATCGTCGCCCAACTAAAGAAAAAACAGCCAGAGTTCCGTGATCTATTACCATCAGACAGCTTAATTGATTCATTATGTTTGGCTCACGACATCGGGCATCCTCCATACGGTCATGGGGGAGAAGTCGCTCTAAACTACGTAATGCGCGAACATGGCGGCTTCGAGGGGAACGCCCAAACCTTTCGTATCGTCACTAAGTTAGAGCCTTATACCGAGCATTTCGGAATGAATTTATCACGCCGCACACTGCTTGGTTTGATTAAGTACCCTGCCCTCATTAGTCAAACACGCTCCGTCAAGTTGCCTCAACCAGCCGAGCATCAACGTAAACTAAAAGCAAAAGATTGGAGCCCAGCTAAAGGCATTTATGATTGTGATAAAGACTTATTTGATTGGGTAATTGCACCGCTTTCTGACAACGACAAGGCATTGCTTAGTCTGATGCGTTCAACGCCAGAATCGGAGTTTGAACACAGTAAAACGCGTTTTAAATCAATCGATTGCTCAATCATGGAGCTAGCAGATGATATCGCCTACGGTGTTCATGATTTAGAAGATGCAATCGTACTTGGTATGGTGACACGTCAGCAATGGCAAGAAGGCGCAGCAAGTCAATTAGCGGACTGTGGCGACCCGTGGTTTGAAGCTCATATCGATTCCATCGGACAGATGCTATTTAGCGGGAAGCACCATGAGCGGAAAGATGCCATCGGTGGTATGGTTAACGCGCTACTGACCAGCATTTCAATCAAAGCGGTGGATGAGCCGTTTAATAACCCGTTACTGTCTTGGAATGCGTGTTTAGAACCACAGATGGCACGTGCACTTGACGTACTCAAGCACTTTGTCAGCACCTTCGTTATCCAAGTCCCGCAGGTCCAGATCGTTGAGTATAAGGGTCAGCAAATTATTATGGATATTTTTGAAGCGTTAACAGCAGACCCAGAGCGATTACTACCCGTTCATACAAAAGATCTGTGGTGTCAGGCGAAGAGCGAAAGCAATAAGATGAGGGTCATCGCCGATTACATTTCTGCAATGACCGATGGTCACGCACAAAAGCTACACCGCCAACTTTTCTCTTCCATCGTTCTTTAGTAACACTCAACCTTTCAAATAATTCTTTTCAAAAACGCCCGGAGGCATCTGGGCGATTTGGAATTCGATCATATTTTCAAAGGCATGCATAAGCGGTGTAAAGTCTCGCTCGGGTTCAAGCAAGCGAAGCGAATGATAACCTGCCTCGACTGTCGATAAGCTATTCTCAGAGGGCGCCTTACGAATGGTGTAGTGCCCTTGTAGTTGCTTAGGCAACTGCACGGTTGGGAGTGGATGTAAGTTGCTTGAGAGTTGCCACATTTTGTACGCTTTTTTCCACGTACCATCGAGCAAAATCAAACGTATTTTCTTAGATACACTATGACTCGCTTGAGTGATTTCAGAAATGCATCGTGACCCTTCTGATGGGTAAAGAACAAAATGTTGATATGACTCATCCGCTAATAAGTGATTTAAGACATCATCACAAGAAAAGTCCTCTCCTATCAAACAAATACAGTTATCTAAACTCAAATTGAGAACCCGTGCCGTACCAAGCGGACGATGTTCTTCACTCGTGTGCTGAAGAATGATAAGTTCTACCTCGCTTGCCAGCGGTACAATCCATTGGCAAATACACGCTTTTTGCGATTTTCCACAACGAGAACAATAACGAGACATAGAGTGAACCTTTATACCTTGCTGAGTATTATCAGCGTGATCTGTTTGATACTTCAATTTGAACCAATGGCAAGCCTAACCGAGTGGCACAGCTACAATATACGCCATGGTGAATGGTGGCGAATCGTAACAGGAAATCTCACACATACCAACTTTGCGCACTTAGGAATGAACCTCGCCGGATTGTGGATCATTACTTTTATTTTTCGCCCAAGCACTCGTAACTTCCTTATCGTTTTTTCAATCTTATGTGCATGTGTTGGTGCGCTGAATTTGTTTACCAACATGTCGGTGTACGTGGGTTTATCCGGCGTATTACACGGATTGTTTGGATTTTGGGCGCTCAGAGAAGTCTTTGAAAGTAGAAGAAGCAGTGTGTTGTTAGTCGGAGGGCTAATCGCCAAAGTAGCATGGGAGCAGGTCTATGGCCCATCAAGCAGTACTGCTGAGCTTATCGGTGCAAACGTTGCTATTGATGCTCATATGTTTGGCGCACTCGGTGGGTTAGTAATGGCTTTACTGGAAAAAGGCCTTCGCCGTCGTTTATTCGGATAAAAAATCCCGAACCACGAAAGAGGTGCTGGTTCGGGAAAGCAGTAATAGGGAAGCAGATATTGTTCTGAATTCAGACTCAATAGCTGCAATACATCAAGCTACAGTAAAATGCGGTCTTCGTTTTTCTTAACTGTCGCTTCACCAATGCCTTTTACGCTCTTCAAATCTGCTGCCGTTTTAAAAGGGCCATGTTCCTCGCGGTAGTCCACTATACTCTGCGCTTTCTTCTCACCTATACCTTTCAACATGGTCGCAATTTCTTCAGCAGTGGCCGTGTTGATATTTACAGTAATTTCAATTCCTTCATATTTGTCAGTGGCTGAATCCGCAGCCATGCTAAAAGGTGCAAAAACAAATAAGCACAATGTCAAAATCCATTTCATATTGAACATACAATCTCCAAAATAGTAGGCTAAAAACAGTCATCGAGAGCGAGTCACTATCAAGTTTGCAATGGAAAGCAATATGGTTATGCATTTAACAAACTGAGATGACCCGGAATTCACAACGGCCGCTATCACTTAAACGCGCACTAATTTAAGTAATGCCTATTGATGATTGAAGTTCATAAAGACAAAAATAAAACGGACCGCTTATGCGGTCCGTTTTATTCAACATACAAATTACACTAATTGTGCTTAGTTGCTCACAACAAAGTACTCAATGTCAGTATTTGCACGCAGTACGGCTAGTACAGATGATAAGTCTTGCTGAGAAGATGCACGCTGCATTTGCATCGCAACTTGATCTTCTAACTCACTATCTAGCTCTGAGTTTACAGCATCAAGCTCGATGATAATGATGTTACCTTCAAGATCTTTAGACTGACCGTATACTGGTTTACCATCGACTGGTTTTGCCATCGCGAATACCGTTGTTGCCAACGGAGAACGACGATCTACGGTCTCTTGTTCACCAAAGGCAAGATTGTTTTCAGCAAGCACGTTCGTCTTACCTTCTTTCAATGCCGCAACGACTTGTGTTCCAAGCTCCATCGCTTCTTGCTCACCTTTAACACGAGATAGCTCTGCAACAACCTGATCTTTCACTTCTTCTAGTGGAAGAACTGTCTCGTCACGCGCATCTTCAACACGAACAACGATAATATGCTCAGGCGCAACTTCGATAGCTTCAGAGTTTAGGCCATCTTCTTTAACTTCAGGACTTAGGATAGCTTGCATTACAGCAGGGCTACGAAGCACTTCAGGTGCATCAACCTGAGAAATAAAGTCCGTTGTCTTCACTTCTTGGTTAACCGCTTGAGAAGCATCATACAATGAGTCTGGGTATTCAAACGCTACGCGCTCAAGCTCATTTTGCAACTCGTAGAATTGATCGATAGCTTGTTGGTCAACCATCTCTTGTTTGATTTCAGCAGCGACTTCTTCAAATGGCTTCGCCACAGAATCTTTTAGCTCTTCAAGCTTGATAATGTGATAGCCAAAGTCCGACTTTACTAGACCCGACGTATCGCCAGGATTCTTCAGTGCGAATGCCGCTTCTTCAAAAGCAGGGTCCATCACATCACGCTCGATCCAACCTAAGTCACCACCGTTTTCAGCGCTGCCAAAATCGTCAGATTTCTCTTGAGCAAGCGTCGCAAAATCTGCACCCGCGTTTAGCTCATCTAGGATAGCTTGCGCTTTTGCTTCATCGTCCCCTTCTACAAGAATGTGAGCGACACGGCGTTGCTCTTCTGAAGAGTATTTGTTTAAGTGCTCGTCGTAGTACTTTTTCACCTCAGCATCAGAAACATTAACTTGTTTCTTTAGCGCTTCAGCTGACAGTTCGATGTAAGAGACTTTAACCTGCTCTGGGCGTGTAAAGTTGTCTGGGTTTGCTTTGTAGTACTCTTGAATTTCTTCGTCGGTCAATTCAATATTTTTCGCAAACTCCGCTAAGTCGATCTGAATCGTGCGAATATCACGAGTTTGAGTGAACAGCTTGCCTTCTGCTTGTACTTCACCCGGCAGAATAAATTCACTGTTTTGTAGCGCATTCAGCAGTTGCTCACGAACCAATTCACGACGCATGTACTCAGCAAAAGAGTCTGGCGAAAAGCCTGCACGACGCAAAGAAGCTTGATAGATCTCTTGATCAAACTGACCATTAGATTGGAACTGAGGCATGTCTAGAATCATGCTACGCACTTGAGTGTCGCTGATTCGCAGACCCAAAGCTTCAGCTTGTTGGTCAAGCAACACGTCATTGATCATTCGATCTAAAACGGATTTGCGGAAAGATTCAACATATGCAGGGTCAGCCAGCATTTGAGAGAAGTAGTCACCCAACTGAGCTTGCATACGGTTACGCTCATTTTGGTATGCCATCTCGAACTCACCACGAGGAATCTCAGTGTTACCGACTTTCGCTGCAGAGTTGTTGCTACCACCAACGATGTAGCTACCTACACCTGCAAATACGAAAGACAGGATGATAAGTCCAAGGATAATTTTGACCGCGATGCTATTCACGCCTTCGCGTAGTCGATCCATCATAATTTAACTGCTCTCCACAATTGAAGCCTACTGCTTCTATCTAATAGAAATAATGGCGCAATAATATCAGAAAAAGAAATGCGCATCAGTATGATGCGCATAATTTAAGAAAGTTCGGCTCGAAGTTTGTAAATTTTTGTTCGAAACTTATTGTTTGAGCAAAAGTTAAGCAAATGGCCGGTTACAGAAATAACGCCGTGATTAGTTACAAGCGTCTTTCAGTGCTTTACCAGCTTTGAAAGCTGGTACTTTTGCTTCTGCGATTTGGATTTCTTCACCAGTTTTTGGGTTACGACCAGTACGTGCAGCACGAGTACGAACGCTGAATGTACCAAAGCCAACTAGAGCGACTTGATCACCAGATTGAAGAGTTCCGCTTACTGCTTCGATGAATGCATCTAGAGCACGACCCGCTGACGCTTTAGAAATATCTGCATTTTCTGCGATTTGTTCTACTAACTGAGTTTTATTCACTGTAATTTCCCCTTTGTGTCATCTGTGATTATTTTTGTGATGACTTTCGTTCCATTGTTAAGAAAATATGCTCCACCCCTTATTCATCAAGGGCTGGCAGCTATCGAAACTAACTTAGCGCCCAAAAAAAACGCTGACAAGCCTTTTTGGGCTTATCAGCGTAAACTTTTACTTATTTTTGCTACACATCACTATTTTTGAGACTCAAACTCAACGCCCGTCGGGTCTCGCTCTAGTGCGACTTTCAGTACTTCATCAATCCACTGTACAGGGATAACTTCCAGATCAGCGATAACATTATCAGGAATCTCTTCCAAATCACGCTCGTTATCTTTTGGAATTAGCACTGTCTTAATGCCACCACGGTGTGCCGCAAGTAACTTCTCTTTTAGGCCGCCGATAGGTAGAACCTCACCACGCAGTGTGATTTCACCCGTCATCGCTACTTCTGCTTTCACAGGGTTGCCTGTCAGAGAAGAAACCAATGCTGTACACATTGCTGTACCCGCACTTGGGCCATCTTTTGGTGTCGCGCCTTCCGGGACGTGTACGTGAATATCTTTCTTCTCGTAGAAGTCAGTATTGATACCTAGCTTTTCTGCACGAGAGCGAACCACTGTCATTGCTGCTTGGATAGACTCTTGCATCACATCACCAAGAGAACCCGTTTGTGTTAGCTTACCTTTACCTGGCATTGATTGAGTTTCAATCGTTAACAGATCGCCACCCACTTCGGTCCAAGCTAGACCAGTTACTTGACCAATTCGGTTACTTTCATCCGCTTTACCGTAATCGAAACGTTGAACACCTAAGTACTCTTTTAGGTTGTCCATCGTTACCGTTACTGACTTGATGTCCTTATCCAGCAAGATGTTCTTCACTGCTTTACGGCAGATCTTAGAAATCTCACGCTCTAAGTTACGGACACCCGCTTCACGCGTGTAGTAACGAATGATGCCAATAATCGCAGAATCTTCAATGACGATCTCATCCGCTTTCAAGCCATTACGCTTCACTTGTTTATCAACAAGGTGACGTTTTGCAATGTTCAGCTTCTCGTCTTCGGTGTAACCAGATAAACGAATAACTTCCATACGGTCTAACAATGGACCCGGGATGTTCATCGAGTTCGATGTCGCAACAAACATAACGTCAGAGAGATCGTAATCCACTTCTAAGTAGTGATCGTTGAACGAATTATTCTGTTCAGGATCAAGGACTTCTAGTAGAGCCGATGCCGGATCACCACGCATATCTGAAGACATTTTGTCGATTTCGTCCAATAAGAACAGCGGGTTTTTCACACCAACTTTCGACATTTTCTGGATCAATTTGCCTGGTAATGAGCCGATATAAGTACGACGATGACCACGAATTTCCGCTTCATCACGCACACCACCCAACGCCATACGAACATACTTACGGCCTGTAGCTGAAGCAATTGAACGACCAAGAGACGTTTTACCTACACCAGGAGGACCAACAAGACAAAGGATAGGACCTTTTAGCTTGTTGATACGGTTTTGAACCGCCAGGTATTCAAGGATACGTTCTTTGACGCGTTCTAGACCGTAGTGATCTTCATTAAGAACCTCTTCTGCTTTCGCTAAGTTTTTCTTAACTTTTGAGCGCTTAGCCCAAGGAACGCTGACCATCCAATCGATGTAGCTACGAACCACTGTTGCTTCAGCAGACATTGGAGACATCATCTTAAGCTTTTGCAGCTCTTGCTCTGTCTTTTCACGTGCCTCTTGAGGCATTTTTGATTCGTCAATCTTCTTCTGTAGCGTTTCGAACTCGTCTGGTGCGTCTTCCATCTCACCAAGTTCTTTCTGGATCGCTTTCATTTGCTCATTCAGATAGTACTCACGCTGAGATTTTTCCATTTGCTTTTTAACGCGACCACGAATTCGTTTTTCAACTTGCAGCAAGTCGATCTCTGATTCCATCTGGCCCATCAGGAATTCCAGACGCTCAGTGACGTCAACAATTTCAAGCACTTGCTGCTTATCCACCAACTTTAACGGCATATGAGCCGCGATGGTATCCGCTAAGCGTGCAGCTTCGTCGATACCATTAAGTGACGTTAGCACTTCTGGTGGAATCTTCTTGTTTAGCTTAATGAACCCTTCAAACTGATTAATCGCGCTGCGCACAATCACTTCTTGCTCACGCTCATCCAATTCTGGCGTAACAACAAATTCAGCTTCCGCTAAGAAGAAGTCACTCTCTTTAAAGTGATTGATTTTTGCTCGCTGCTGGCCTTCGACCAATACTTTTACTGTGCCATCCGGAAGCTTCAAGAGCTGGAGAATGGTGGCTACCGTACCTACGTCAAATAGGTCGTCAACCGTAGGCTCGTCAGTATCCGCTTGCTTTTGTGCCACAAGAAGAACTTGTTTGTTGGTTTCCATCGCCGTTTCTAGACAGCTAATCGATTTCTCACGACCAACAAACAATGGAATAACCATGTGTGGGTAGACCACTACGTCACGTAGAGGTAGTACCGGGATCTCGATACGCTCGGAACGTTCCAAGTTCATATAATTCTCTCTTCCGCTTTCACGTTTAACGTATTACTTAAGGCAGTATATGGGGGCTAATTGTTTGGATTCAATAAGAGAAATAAAAAAAGGAGGTAATTACTTACCTCCTTTTTCATTATGGCTGAATTTACTCTGCTCCAGCTGCCTGATTGTCTGCGTTACTGTAAATAAGCAGTGGCTCTGACTCGCCATTAATGACGGACTCATCAATCACGACTTTACTAACGTCTGTTGCAGATGGTAATTCGTACATGGTTTCAAGTAGCACGCCTTCAAGAATCGAGCGTAAGCCACGAGCACCTGTTTTACGCTCCATTGCTTTTTTCGCGATAGCGCGCAGCGCATCTTCACGGAATTCAAGTTCGGCGTTTTCTAGCTCAAACAATGCTGCATATTGCTTGGTCAGTGCGTTCTTCGGTTCACATAGGATCTGAATCAACGCTTCTTCATCAAGCTCAGTCAGTGTTGTTGTTACAGGTAGACGACCAATGAATTCTGGAATGAGGCCGTACTTCACTAAGTCTTCAGGTTCAACTTGAGTAAATAGCTCACCTACTGTCTTCGATTCATTCTTCGAACGAACTTCAGCACCAAAGCCAATACCTGTACCTGTTGCAACACGCTGCTCAATCACTTTGTCTAAGCCAGCAAAAGCACCACCACAGATGAACAGAATCTTAGATGTGTCCACTTGTAGGAATTCTTGCTGAGGATGCTTACGACCACCTTGAGGTGGAACCGATGCAACCGTACCTTCGATAAGTTTTAGTAGCGCCTGCTGAACACCTTCACCAGATACGTCACGCGTAATAGATGGGTTTTCAGCTTTGCGTGAAATCTTATCAATTTCATCAATGTAAACGATGCCGCGTTCCGCTTTAGCTACATCGTAATCACATTTTTGCAGAAGCTTTTGGATGATGTTTTCAACGTCTTCACCTACGTAACCGGCTTCGGTTAGTGTCGTCGCGTCTGCCATTGTAAATGGCACATCCAAGAATCGAGCTAATGTCTCCGCAAGTAGTGTTTTACCACTACCTGTAGGACCAATTAGAAGGATGTTACTCTTACCAAGCTCCACACCTTCGCTCGTTGTATCACCATTGCGTAAACGCTTGTAGTGGTTATATACCGCAACTGCGAGCACTTTTTTCGCGTAATCTTGCCCGATCACATAGTCATCAAGGTGTTCACGGATCTGTTTTGGCGTTGGTAACGCTTCAGATTCTTTCTTAGGGAGAACATCCTTGATTTCTTCGCGAATAATATCGTTACATAAGTCGACACACTCGTCGCAAATGTACACTGACGGACCTGCGATTAGCTTGCGAACTTCGTGCTGACTTTTGCCGCAGAAAGAACAGTACAGCAATTTACCGCTGCCACTTTCTTTGCTTTTATCTGTCATTCGCTAACCTCTTAGCCTTTACTCTTCATGAATGAGTGTATATCAATTTTTGCCAAAATGCGCTGGCTAATTACTCGCCACGGTGGCTTAACACTGCATCCACGATACCGTATTCCACAGCCTGCTCTGATGACATGAAGTTATCACGATCAGTATCGCGCTCAATGACTTCAAGAGGTTGGCCTGTATGTTCTGCTAACAACTTGTTTAGCTTCTGTTTAATCGTCAGGATTTCCTGAGCATGGATTTGGATATCAGAAGCTTGACCCTGGAAACCACCCAATGGTTGGTGGATCATTACACGAGAGTTAGGCAGTACGTAACGCTTACCTGGCGCACCACCTGCAAGCAGGAAGGCACCCATTGAACATGCTTGACCCATACACACAGTGCTGACATTTGGCTTAATGAACTGCATGGTATCGTAAATAGACATACCAGCTGTTACGCTGCCGCCTGGCGAGTTGATGTATAGGAAAATATCTTTATCTGGATTTTCAGATTCTAGGAAAAGTAGCTGAGCCACGACAAGGTTTGCCATGTGGTCTTCCACTTGACCCGTTAAAAAAATCACGCGCTCTTTCAGCAGACGTGAGTAGATGTCGTAAGAGCGTTCGCCTCGGGAAGTTTGTTCAACCACCATTGGTACTAGCGCGTCCATAATTGGCGACATTGCATTTTTTTCTTGGTAGCTCATATTCTTATGTCCCTAAAATAAATGGCCCGGATGATGACTATCATACGGACCATTGTTAGCAGAATAGTTAACGTTAAGTCAACCTTCTACGCAAGATATTGCTTATTAAGCAGCAGGTTGTTGTTGGTTAAGTAGCTCGTTGAAGCCTACTTCTTTCTCAGAAACCTGTGCTTTAGCGATGATCGCGTCGATTGCTTGCTCTTCTAGAGCTACGTTGCGCATGTTGTTCATCATTTCTTCGTTTTGCTCGTAGTAAGCAATAACTTCTGATGGATCTTCGTATGCAGTAGCCATTTCTTCGATTAGAGCTTTAACTTTCTCGTCGTCCGCTTTTAGCTCTTCAGATTTGATTACTTCACCTAGTAGAAGACCAACAACTACGCGACGTTTAGCTTGTTCTTCGAACAGTTCACGTGGAAGCTGAGCAGCAGCTTCTGGGTTACCACCGAAGCGTTGTGCAGCTTGTTGACGTAGAACTTGGATTTCTTGCTCGATAAGCGCTGATGGTACGTTGATGTCGTTTTGCTCAACTAGACCGTCAATCGCTTGCTCTTTGATGCGGTTCTTAACAGCTTGCTTAAGTTCGCGTTCCATGTTCTTACGAACTTCAGCTTTAAGTGCTTCAACACCACCTTCAACAACACCGAACTTAGCAACGAACTCGTCGTTTAGTTCTGGAAGTTCACGAGCTTCAACTTTGTTCACTTTGATTGCGAACTTAGCTGCTTTACCTTTTAGGTTTTCAGCGTGGTAATCTTCTGGGAAAGTCACGTCGATGTCGAATTCCATACCAGCAGTTTTACCTGCGATACCGTCTTCGAAACCAGGGATCATGCGACCAGCACCCATTTCTAGAGGGAAGTTCTCAGCTTTACCGCCTTCGAACTCTTCACCGTCGATAGAACCAACGAAGTCGATGCTTACGCGTTTGCCATCTTCTGCTGCTTCTTCAACTTCAACCCAAGTTGCTTGTTGCTTACGTAGAGTATCGATCATCTCTTCTACGTCTGCATCTTTAACTTCTGTTAGTGGTTTTTCAACAGTGATGCTCTCTAGGCCTTTAAGCTCAACTTCTGGGTAAACTTCAAAAGTTGCAGTGAAAACTAGGTCTGAACCTTCTTTGTTCTCTACAGGAGCGAAAGTTGGAGCGCCAGCTGGGTTGATTTTCTCTTTAACGATAGCTTCGATGAAGTGGCGTTGCATTACTTCACCAAGAACGTCTTGACGTACTGCTTTGCCGTACATCTTAGCAACCATTTTTAGAGGCACTTTACCCTTACGGAAACCATCGAAACGACGGTTTTTAGCGATGTTGCGTAGTTCAGCTGTTACAGCGTCTTCGATGTTTGCAGCTGGAACAGTAATGTTTAGACGGCGCTCTAGGCCCTCTAGCGTTTCAACAGTAACTTGCATTATATATAAACCTCTAAAGTGGCTCGGTTTTCCGAGCGTATGAGCGAAACTCAGAGGAGCTTACGCTTCATCCTTGTGTAGTGTTCTGTCCGAACACCTAATTTAAAATCGAGTATCGATACTGGTTGTCAGTACCGGACTAATCAGTGATATCTTCGATAAAATAACCAAAGGTATCTCCTATTAGCCTCAGGACAGAATTTTTAGACGCGACATTCTAGCGATCTGTCGCAACCCTGTCGAGCCAATAGCCACTATGTGGACATTGTCTGCGCTAAATTCTCGAATGCTGACCCATTTTTTCTTCAAAAATGCGATTCAGACACCGTCTAAGCATCGCCAGCATATCTAGAATGGGGACAATAGCGACTTTTTCAAGAGAATCGACCGGTTTTTTTATCGAAAAGCCTAAAAAGAGATCTTGCTCTTGTTTTACTCCACAGAGTTGAAAACTAAATCCCTAATCCTTCCTACAAACTATTAACATTTTCTTACGTGACCAAAGGAAGTTGTAAGGAGTGTAAGGATGTCGCAAAAAAAACGGATTCTGCTGACATTTTTTGCTTTCTATTTCCTGTCCGCAATTATCGGTGGCCATTGGGTTTGGCAGACCAGTTATCAATCTCTACTTGATAAACACCAATCACAGTTGGAGCAGTTTTCTGGCCATATAAAAAATAAACTCGATAAGTACGCCCATATTCCAAATCTTCTCGCTAAAGATGATCCTCTTTATCAAGCGCTTCTGCACCCCAACAACAGTGCGCAACTGGAAATCACTAATCGGTATTTAGAATCCGTTAATGGCGTGATTGAAGCAGCGGATACGTACTTAATCGATCAATGGGGTACAACGATCGCGGCCAGCAACTGGCGTAAAGAGCGCTCCTTTATCGGGCGAAATTTTGCATTTCGCCCTTATTTCAAACAAGCCATTGTAGGCAAAAGAAGCCAATACTACGCACTGGGCTCAACATCTGGTAAACGTGGCTACTACTATTCTTATCCCATCGTATACGCTGGCGGTGTACTTGGTGTCGTCGTGGTGAAGATGGACCTAAGTAAGATAGAGGACAACTGGCAGCAACCAAACAGTGTTTTTGTCGCCAGCGACCCATACGAAATTGTTTTCATGAGTAGCCGAAGTGAATGGCTGCTCAAAAGCTTACAACCACTGACAAAAAAAGAGAAAAAGCAAGTTTGGGCAAGCCAACAATATCTTGATGCGCCAATTGAAACGCTTGGATTAGTGGGTAGTTTGGACGAGGTGCATTCTGAGCTTAAACAGGGTTACCCATACAATAAAGGAACCTTGGTAGTCTCTTCGCTGCCCCTACCCGAACTCAAACTGACTATTCGTGTGCTGTCTCCTAAACAGTCGATCGTTTGGTTCACCATGGGTTACATCTTTGTACTCACTCTAGCATTCATGGTTTTGTTTTTAATTGGTCAGCTTATCTATCACCGTCAACAGCGTCACTTGCAACTTGAACGAATTCAACAAGAAGCAAATCAAAAGTTGGAATATCAAGTCATGGCACGGACTGCCGAGTTGCAAGCGGAGATCGCACAGCGTATCGATACCGAACAAACTTTACGCGTTACTCAAGACGAATTGGTGCAAGCAGCGAAACTCGCGGTGTTAGGACAAATGTCGGCCAGTATCAGCCATGAACTGAATAATCCACTTGCGGCAATTCGTAGCTTTGCGGAGAACGGCAAGCTGTTTCTAAAAAAAGAAAAATATGAGCGAGTGGAAGATAATCTCACTCGCATTTCTGCTCTCACTGACCGTATGGCAAATATCAGTCAGCAACTTCGCTCTTTCGCCAAAAAAACCAGTGGTGACGAGTTGGCTCAATCTCGACTGTTCCCTGTTATTGCCTCTGTAAAAGAACTGATGAAGCCCGCATTTAAATCAGGGCGCGTCACGTTAGAAACAAATTTGCCAGAGCATGATGTTGAAGTGCAGATCAATATTATTCAACTGGAGCAAGTGTTGGTCAATTTACTGACTAATGCGATAGAAGCACTCAAAGAGCAACAAGACAAACAGGTAGAATTATCTGTAGAACACGATGAGCACACTGATTTGGTTTGGATTCATGTTGATGATAATGGCCCAGGGCTTGGCTCTTTCTCACTTTCTGATTTATGTGAACCGTTTCTAACCACTAAACTGAACGGTTTAGGTTTGGGTCTCTCTATCTCGCAACAAATCTTAGCCAGTATGAATGGAAAATTATGTGCCCATAATCGAGAACAAGGCGGCGCTCGATTCTCATTGTGTTTACCTATCACTTCTTACAACACTGAACCATCAAAAGGATAAGATCATGTGTCAGGTGTTTTTTATTGATGATGAGGCCGATCTCAGAATCGCTATAGAACAGACCTTTGAACTGGCGGATATCGACGCCAAGTTTTTTGTGGATGCAGAATCGGCTTTAATAGCGATGCAGCAAGGAGAAGAAGCTGGCGTCGTGGTCACTGATATCTGTTTGCCGGGCATTTCTGGTATGGATATGCTGACAACTTTGACTCAACGCGATGCAAACTTACCCGTCATCATGATCACTGGACACGGTGATATTTCCATGGCTGTGCAAGCCCTTCATCAAGGCGCTTACGACTTTATTGAGAAACCTTTTGCGCCAGAACATTTGGTTGAAACGGTTAAGCGGGCGATTGAGAAGCGCAAACTAACCAATGAAAATGAAAAACTGCGCCTGTCACTTAAAGCCAGTAAAACCCTTGGTCCACGAGTTATTGGTGAAACCTCTAGCATCCAAATATTACGAGAGACCATCACCCAAATCGCCGATACCGACGCCGATATTTTATTGTTTGGTGAAACTGGTACAGGGAAAGAGTTAATCGCTCGTTCTTTACATGAGCAAAGCTCTCGCCGGAACCAAAACTTTGTCGCCGTAAATTGTGGAGCGGTTCCAGAGAACTTAATTGAGAGTGAACTCTACGGCCATGAAAAAGGCGCATTCACTGGCGCCGAAAGCCGTCGTATCGGTAAATTTGAGTTTGCACAAGGCGGCACACTTTTCTTGGATGAGATCGAGTCGATGCCTATCCAAGCCCAAATTCGTTTATTGAGGGTATTACAAGAGCGCGTGATTGAGCGTGTCGGCTCCAATGAATTATTGCCTTTAGATATTCGAGTGATTGCCGCAACAAAGGTCGATTTAAAACACGCAGCTGAAGAAGGTACTTTCCGTCAGGATCTCTATTATCGGCTCAATGTCGTGACCCTGGATCTCCCGCCACTACGCGAACGAAAAGAAGACATTCCCGCCCTCTTTCACCACTTTCTGTTGGTAGCAGCTTCACGTTATGGCAAAAGCTCACCTAGCTTGTCACCCCAAGATCTAGCGCAACTGATGAGCCATGACTGGCCTGGCAATGTTCGAGAACTCAGAAATGCTGCAGAGCGTTTTGTGCTATTGGGTAAGTTAATTCAGTTGGGAGAATCGAACCCAGTTGCTAAATCTTCCTCAAGCCTTGCAGAGCAAGTGGCGGAGTTTGAGAGAGCAGCCATTGAAGGCGCTTTATTAGAAAACAACGGTAGTATTAAACAGACAATGTGCCAATTGAATGTGCCAAGAAAAACCCTTTACGACAAGATGCAGCGCTACCAAATAAATAAAGACCTTTACAAATAAAACACGTTCAAATAGCTGGCATTATATTCAACTTGAATCATAATTTTTAACAACGGGTTTATCATGGTTGTTATAGATATGAACGAAAAAGTGAGAATACCGATTGTTACAGATACCGTGCTCGTAGACGGTTGCTATCAAGAAGAGAGAAGATTCGGTGAAGAGCGTCGTAAAAATAAAAAGAGGTGGCGACACTATGAACGTCGAATTAATTCAGACCCGCGCAAAACTTGTTACAAGTCAATAGACGAAGAGGTGTGAATTCTCACACCTCTTTCTACTTTCTGGCTTCCATTACTTGGTAATGATCTCCGGCCCCATCAAGGTAGTAGGCAACCAAGTCGAAACCCATGGTACATATGTGACGATAATTAGGAACAAGAACATCACTCCAACCCAGGGTAATGCTGCCTTCACTACGTTCATCATCGACATTTTGGCAACACCAGCGGTCACAAATAAGTTAAGACCCACGGGCGGCGTTATCATTCCTATCTCCATATTCACCACCATCATTATGCCCAAATGAATTGGGTCTATACCTAATGCAATCGCAATTGGGAACACGAGCGGCGCAACAATGATCAACAAGCCTGATGGCTCCATGAACTGACCACCAATCAACAACAAGACGTTCACCACAATCAAGAAAGTGATTGGTCCGAGACCAGCCGAGAGCATCGACTCGGTGATCATTTGCGGGATGCGTTCTTCCGTTAAAACATGCTTCAAAATTAAGGCATTAGCAATGATGAACAGCAGCATGATGGTGAGTTTACCCGCTTCATACAGGGTGTGTTTGGTGTCTTTATGAACAAAGGTTTGGAAGATTTTAACGAGCGCAGGTTTAGTGTTTTCCTTGTCTGCAAATGGCCCCATGTCTTTGTATACAAAGTTAGCAATAAAGAATGAGTACACAGCAGCAACCGCAGCGGCTTCTGTCGGCGTAAAGATACCGCCATAGATACCACCAAGAATGATGACGACCAACAACAAGCCCCAGCTTGCATCCTTGGCGGCATCAAAAGTTTCTTTCCAACCGACAAAAGGTTGCTTTGGAAGGTTCTTGATTCTCGCGGCAATGTAAATCGCGATCATCAACATGACACCCGCCAGCAAACCGGGAATCACACCACCAAGGAACATACGTCCAACTGACACATCCGTTGCGGCTGCATACACCACCATCACAATCGAAGGTGGGATCAAAATCCCTAGCGTACCTGCGTTACAAATTACCCCAGAGGCAAACTCTTTTGAGTAACCGTTTTTGATCATACCTGCGATAACAATACTACCTATGGCAACAACCGTTGCAGGTGAGGAACCTGACAACGCGGCAAACATCATACACGCGACAACCGAAGCCATCGCCAAACCGCCGCGGAACCAGCCTACAATGGCAATGGCGAAACGAATGATCCGCTTTGCTACGCCACCCGTCGACATAAAGCTTGAAGCCAATATAAAGAATGGAATAGCCAATAGCGTGTAGTGGCCCGCGAATGCATTAAACAGCGTTTGAGCAACTGACGCTAAAGAGGCATCCGAATGCATTAAAAGGAAAAGAACACTGGAAAGGCCCAGCGAAATAGCAATTGGCACGCCAACCAGCATAAAGCCAATTACCATCAAAAATAGAAATAAGATATCCATGGCTTATTGCTCCTTGTTTTTAGCGTCTTGCGAGGCCTTTGGAGCCATTACGTCTTCAGCGTCACTCATCTCAGCTTTAAGAGATTCGAGCTCTTCCTCCGCTTCATGTCCTGCAATCAAGCGATCGAGCTTACCAGTAGCGATTTGCCACGTGACTTGAACAAATCTAAACGTTAGTAGCGCCATTCCAAGTGGCAAAGCGAAGTAAGGAATAAAACGTGGCAGCTTTTCATAACGCTCTCCCTCATTTAACCAGTCGGCCATGAACTGGAGTATTTCAGGCATCGGAATATCGTCCGTTTCATACCACGCTCGGTCGGTAGCGAACGGATACCAGTAGTTCCAAGCGCCAATTAACAGCAAAATAGAGAAGGCTAAGCAACACATTGCTGCAAAAAGCGCCAGGGCTTTTCGTTTACCTTCCGGAACGATGTTAATAATGACATCGACACCAATATGAAAGTGTTTTTTCACACCATAAGATGCGCCAACCAACACCATCCATGCGAACATGAAAACGGTGAGCTCAAGCGCCCAAAGAATATTGTCGTTAAAGACATAACGAAAGATGACATTGGCAAAGGTCAGCAAGGTCATGGCACCCAAGAAGAAAGCAATCAAAGTCTCTTCAATGGCATCGGTGATTCGTCCAGCCTTGGCAAAAAAAGTCTGTTCCATAATTACATCACGTCGTCTGTAGGGAGAAAGAGCCCCCTCAGTTTGAGAGGGCTAAATGTGCTAGCTGTTATTATTTTTGGTTAGACGCCAAAGCGGCTTCGATTAGGTCAGAACCAATGTCTTTTTCGAACTTCTTCCATACTGGTTGAAGTGCAGTGACCCACTCTTGGCGCTGTTCTGGCGTTAGAGTACGAACCACACCACCGGCTTCGATGATATTGTTCTTATTCGCAAGGTTTACTTTGGTTGACTCAGCATTACGCTGCGCAGTTACCTCTTGAACAATGGTATTTAACTGCTCGCGCTGATCATCTGGTAGGTTTTTCCAGAAGTCGTTTGACGTCACAACTAAGTAATCCAAAATTCCGTGGTTCGTTTCCGTAATGCCATCTTGAACTTCGAAGAATTTTTTGCCGTAAATGTTTGACCAAGTATTTTCTTGACCATCAATAACCTTAGTTTGCAAGCCGCCGTAAACTTCTTTGAACGACATTTTTTGTGGGTTAGCACCTAGCTGCTCAAACTGAGCAACGAGTACATCAGAGGCTTGAACACGGAACTTAAGTCCTTCAGCATCAGTTGGAGAAATGAGCGGCTTGTTGGCTGACATTTGCTTCATGCCGTTATGCCAAAACGCAATGCCTTGTAGGCCACGACGTTTCATTGAGTTTTTCAGCTTTTCACCCGCTTCCGAGTTTTGGAAACGGTCAACCGCGTCGACATCATCGAACAAGAAAGGGAGATCGAAAAGGCGGTACTTCTTGGTGAATTTCTCAAACTTAGAAAGAGAAGGAGCAGCGAGTTGAACATCACCATTCAGTAGCGCTTCCAACACTTTGTCATCATCATACAGTGTTGAGTTAGGAAACACCTGCATACAGACTTTACCGTTCATCTCTTCGTTGACGCGCTTTTCAAGTAACGAAGCCGCGATGCCTTTAGGGTGTTTGTCCGCGTTCGTTACATGGCTAAACTTGATGACCGTTTCACCCGGGTCACAATTTGCGGCAGCATTAAAACTGGTAACAGCAAGTGCAGAGACAGATAGTAGAGTTAGAGGCTTAAACATTATTATTCTCCTTGTTGAATCACATCCCATCCCGTCCATGAGTAACTAGGTGTTAGGCGATGGGTACGGATGTTCAACAAAGAGCAATTAATGGACCATGTTAAAATTTATATTCATTTCAATAAATTAACAAAGCCCATTAACATGAATCAGAAGTGTAACGAGTGAATTCCACCCAAGAAAAAGATACAAATGGGTGGGAAATGACCCATTTATGAAGAACAGCTTATCTCCATTTTCTTCCCCCATTCCGGTGGCAATTTCGCGTAATCATCAAACTCGGGTTGCTCATCAAATGGGCGTTTTAACAGTTCGGCCAATCGGTGTAATTCGCTAAAGTCCCCTTCTTCCGCTTTATCAATCGCCAACTGAGCCAAGTAGTTACGCAAGATGTATTTGGGATTGGCTTGACGCATCTGTTTGCAACGCTGTTCGGTTGAAATCAGGCCCCCTAGTTCATCAACCTCTAGCTCACACCGAGCTAAATACAGCTCAAGCCAAGCTCGCGCTGCTTCTCGGTCGAGAAATAAATCGATTACGGCTTGGGAAGGCGCATTATCAAGGTTTGAAAGTGTTCTGAAGAAGCGAGTGTAGTCCGTTTTGTTCTGGTGAAGAAGCTCAAACATAGCTTCAAACAAACGCCCGTCTTCCGCTATCTTAGTTTTTAAGCCCAACTTCTCACGCATGAGGCGGCTGAACTGCTGGCTTAAATGAACTTCAAATTGACTCAACGACGATTCTAAATCTTCTCGTTCAACGAGTGGCGATAGCGCATGCGCCAATGCTGACAAGTTCCAAAGCGCAATTCTAGGCTGTTGATCAAATGCGTAACGACCCTGGTAGTCTGAATGATTACAAATGTATCCCGGCTCATAATCATCAAGAAAGCCAAACGGACCATAATCAAAAGTTTGCCCAAGAATTGACATGTTATCGGTATTCATCACACCATGCGCAAAACCAAAAGCTTGCCAATATGCGATCATCTCGGCTGTTTTAGTCACGATGGCGTCAAACATCGCGGCATATGGTTTCTCCGCCGATGCACAATCAGCAAAGTGCCACTCAATCACCTTATCCGCCAACAGCTTCTGCTCTGCTAACTGGTTGGTGTAAAAGAAATGCTCAAAGTGACCGAATCGAACATGGGTTTCAGCCATTCGAAGTAACAAAGCGCCCGATTCCGTTTTTTCTCGATAAACAGGTGTATCACTGACCATCATACCGAGAGCACGTGTCGTGGGAACCCCAAGGCCTGCCATGGCTTCACTGCACAGGTACTCACGGATAGTCGAGCGTAATACCGCTCGCCCATCCCCCATTCGCGAGTAAGGCGTTAGCCCTGCACCTTTGAGGTGAAGATCAAACCAAGTACCATCCTGATGCTCAATTTCTGCCAACAGTAATCCACGTCCATCGCCCAAATCTGGGTTGTAAACGCCAAACTGATGGCCTGCATATTTCATCGCAAGAGGACGAAATTGTTCGAATTCACTTAGCCCAGAAAAAACCGCCAATAACTCATCGTTTTGCTCTTCTGGTAAACCAAACTGCTGTGCAAACTCACCATTCCAAGCGACCCAGCGAGTGTTGTCCAAGGGTTGTGGCTCGACCAACGTATAGAACGCTGACGGTAATTGACTAAAGCGATGGGTGAAATTGACCCGTTGCCAAATGGACATGTAGGGTTCCTTAATAAAAAGAAGTACTGTTGTGAGTATACGTGTGAATGTCCCTGTCATTCAGCCATGAAATTGGCATGGGTATTTTGCGTGAATAACGCGAAGGCGGCAGGAAGGTATCAACCTGCCGCAGACCATCTCCTAAACGGAGGTAGCATGTAAAAACGATCAAAGGGTTAAGCGGAAAATTCTTCACCCGTTTTTGGTGGCTGTGATGTCGTATCAAAACGAGCGCGTTCGATATCCACTACCGTTTTATAGCTCAACGATAACAATGCCAGCTGGTACGCGCCAAAAATACCATAGGCCACACCGACGAGGCTCAACATAAAGAGATTCGTAAAGTGGCTAAAGATCAGCTGACTGAGCAAGCCCGCACCCAATGGAATTAGTCCCATCAAAATGAATACTTGTTTGTTGTATGCTCTGCTCTGGTTCCACGAACGACGCAAACTGCGCGGTTGATGATCCATTGCAGTCGCTGGCAACACAAATGACCATCGCGCCATTACCCAATAGCCAGGAATGCTTGCAATCGTTGTGATAATAGCCATAGCAACAAAGTCGGCTTCACCACTTTCTGCAATGTAGATAAACGACAACACAAAGATCGGGATACCAATAACGAGCATCATCATCAGTCCAAACAGTATCCACCAGCCTATGAAACGGAATTCTCGAGCTGACAAACGAAATACATCCAACGCAGAGTGCATGTAATCGCCGGCTAAATAAATTCGATGCACACGCACAGCCGCCATAGCGGCAACAAGTGGGTACAAAATAATTGTGACGAAATAAAATCCTGCGACATTGCCTTCTTGAACGTTCGCTTGATCTTTCCCCGTCATTTCAGGATACATAAAAGCAAAAATTGAGTGCACGATAATCAACGGAATACAAGCAATAACAATTGCGAGTAGATTCCTTCTGACCATCATTGCCGCTTCTCGGCATATTTCCGAAACAGAAAAGGCCTCGGTAGACATATAACATCCTTAGTTCATAAAAATCGGCCCCTAGGGTAACCGCAGAGTAGAAAAATCGCTTTAAAAATAATGAGAAACACATCTCATAAGACAATGAGAACGAAACCAAAATAGATCAGATAAAAAATAAGCCACTCAATGTGAGTGGCTTATACCGCAATTCAATACCGTTTTAGACGCGACGTCGCCAGCCTAATGTTGCAAGTAACATCAAAGCCCAATAAGAAACACTGCCGCTACCTTCTGAGTTCTTGAATGTCGTTGTCTTCAAAGAAGCAACAACCGTCACGATAACGTCACCCGTAGCAGTGGCACCATGACCGTCTGAAACCGTATATTGCAGCTTGATGCCGTCAGTAGGGCTATCCGGTGCTTGAAAACGGATTTTGCCATTCTCTACACTCGCACTTCCCACACCCGTTACGTTCTGTACGCTTTCTACAACCAGTTTATCGCCGTTCACATCCGAATCATTGCTCGCTGCATCAATCAGAATACTTTCACCAACGGCAACGGTCGCCGTATCTGCAAGCGTAAGTGGCGCTGCGTTTTTCATGGTTAAATCGACGGTAGCACTGGACGCTTCATTACTAGGATCAGTCACGGTTAAACGGAATGTCAGAACCTCACCCGCTTTTGCACCTTGAGGCACCGTAAAGCTTGTGCTAACACTGGTTGCATTGCCAAGAGAAACTGAAGTGCCAGCCAACTGCTCCCATTTATAACTCAACACATCACCATCAGCATCCGTACTATTTAACGCAGACAACGTGACTCGCTGCCCAACCGTCATGTCTTTATTATCAACATCAATCACGGCCACTGGCGCTTCGTTGCTGCCAAGCACTTCCACCTGCACATTCACGATTGAAGATGAGTACGCACCATCAACCGACAACAAACGATATTGGAAAGTGTCCAGACCAACGAAGTTAGCTTCAGGTTGGTACTGGTTGCCAGAGATGGTGCCGTGCTCAGGCTTCTGCACAATGTCCACATTGAACTGATACCCTACCGCCATGAAATCATTGTCCATCAGGTTCAGTTTGATTGGCGTATTTTTATTGGTTTGTAACGAATCAGATTTCGCTTCAACCAAGTTGCTCGCATCCACATTTAATAATGCTGCAAACGGAATATAAGAGAACCCGGCTTTTTCTAGACCAAACGTGCCAATCTCACTGTAATCACCAGTCCACATTACAGGTAGGGAGGCTTTTTCAGTTTTTAGCAAGCGGCCGAAGTCAAAGTTTGCATCAAATTGACCGCCTTCCAATTCAACGACCAATAAATGCTGACCCGCACTCAATTGGCTTGATTGAGGGAATAAAATTCGAGATGACTTTTGGAAGTTACCTTGCTGTAAAAGCTCAGCGTTGTTTTGATTCAATATTAATCGATAGCCAATGTTTCCAGAAAATGGGAATCGCCAAACTCGATAAGTCATGTCACTTTGAGCGCTATCTCTTTGCGCGTAAAGTTGAAGGCCATCAAGCTCTGTATCACTATTCAAGTCCAGTGACACCGCCAGAGTGTTACTCCCACTCGCGTACACATAACCTTGGTGAAGAGAGTTCAGCCATGCTGATTTATTTGGTTCGTTTGTATGTTCAAGAGAAAAACTACCACCGTTGGTGTTGCTGGCAATGTTGGAAATACGAACCCCAGTATCAAACCCTGTGATCGTTCTCAGACCCGGGGTCGATGTATCTGAAATGACATTGCCACCATTAGGGTATAAATCGTCAGCGTCACTCCTACCATCATTTTCTAACTCATTCAGACCATCAGCCTGCATGATTTGAACCTGCATCGCGCCAACATCATTAAAGCGGTTCTGGACATTGACCGACGTCGCCAGGATACCTTCAGCCGCCAATGCTCGGTCGTAACCGCTAAAGGTGCGATTTTCCAAGTAAACACGTGGGCCAAACTCTTTCAAGTACGGGTCGAGATACACCAGCTTGACATCGTCGTTGTTCACAGAAATAGGCGCTGGACTTTCATGAGTTACCGTTGGTACAACAAAACCAGCAGCGTGTTTGCTCCATGCACTCATGTTCACCGGAGTGTCACCAGCGTATGAATCTCCCGGTTTCTGCGCCCATGAACCGCCACCCATCACGCCCCAAGAGCCGATCGAGGCATCACTGTTCCTTGCGTACAAATCCGGTAAGCCAAGCATTAAGTGGCCAAGCTCGTGTACGATCACGCCCAAGGTCGCTTGATGATCAACTTGATAGTCAGCGAACACACAATAGTCTGTGATCTTTTTACCATCTAGTGTGACATCATCGTGAGAGAATTTGTGCGGCCAAATAGCAGGACGGTTGAGAACCCCTGTTGAACGATCGCCCCCCGCAAAAATAAACATGACAGAGAGTTCTGACGGTTCTACGGTACCATTTTGATTGCTGTCGTAGGCCGAAAGATTAAAGTATGGATCCAGTTTTTGATAAGCCTCGGTGAAAACCGCATTCAACTTGGCGGTGCATGTCTTATCAGTCGAACTAGAGTGACAGTTAGGGTGGCTTTGTGCCACAGTCACATCTATCACACCGTCATTGGCGGTGCCGTAACTCTCAAGTGCAGGAACAACTTTGAATTTACCTTGAGAGTTTTTATCAAAGTAATCCACAACGCTTTGACCATTGGTATTAAATACGCGTTGCTCAAAATCATGCACCATTGCTTGGTCATCAAACGAAACTTGCACAACCAATAGGGGCTGCTGCTTCACCGTTGAACTGCTCATCGCCTGGTAACCTTGCGCCGAGCGCAGTAGGTTTTTTCGTGCCATCGGTTCAATGGTTTTTAGAGAAGATAATTGCGGTTTAACTTGTAAATCCGGGCGAAACCTCGCCGACTCAGGTGGCTCACTCGACTGCGTTTTCACCACACCTGTCGAGATCAATATTGGCGTGTCTGACTCGCGCTGAATCTGCGCGAAAAACCAAACGCCGTCTTCCTGAAGTAAGGCATTGCCCTGCTTATCTTCAAACCAGTGGAAATCTGCCGTTCCACGTAGAATTGCCTCACTGGAGCTACCATCGCTCAACGCAATAGTATGCCAAACCGGTGATGGCGGAGTAGTTGCCATGCTCTTCCCTGCAAGAAGCGCAGTTAGCATAGCCATGGCGAGTGTGTTGAATTTCAAAGTACGACTCCATCTTTTCGATTCGTTCATTAATACCAAGCACAACAAACACAAAGTAACCCTATGGGCATAGAGTAAAGCTGAGTGACTATTGACGAAGGCTGGTATCAATTCGCTCAGATAACACGACGTAGTTTGGTGTCACACTACAAAGGCGTCGGATTCCAAAACGCTGTTATGAGCGTAGCTTCTGAGAATATAAACTGAGTGAATGAATAGTATCGAAACGAAAGGAATAAGAAATGAACTTCTACGAATTTGTAGGTAAAACTGGGCAACATTCCACATATTCTATAAATGTACGAGCACTGCTATTAATCAATGCTCGTAATGGTCGCGCGGCCATTGTTTAACGCTATATTAACCTGTAAGAACGGCGTCTTCTGGGTATTTGACCAAGGTAGGTTCAGGACGTGCCAACATATAGGCAAGCGTGAGCGGCCCAATACGACCAATGATCATCACCACGATCATAATGTATTTACCAGGTTCAGAAAGTTCCGCAGTCAAACCGGCGGTGAGCCCCACTGTGGCAAATGCGGAAATGGTTTCAAACATAACTTTATCAAAGCTGGCCTTCTCGGTAAGCATCAATAAAAACATTGCGCTTGTCAGGATGGCTCCGCTCACAACGATAATTGCCAATGACTTAGTCACAGTTTGCCAATTTATGGTTCGCTTAAACATAACCACATGTTTCTTTTGGCGTAAAAAGGTCCACGTAGCCATAAACGCAACAGCAAATGTGGAAACTTTAATACCGCCCCCCGTTGAGGTGGAACCCGCTCCAATTAACATCAGAACAATCATGACCAGTAAGGCCGGCTGGGTAAACAACGCCAAGTCAACACTATTAAACCCTGCCGTTCGCGCACTCGCAGATTGAAAGAATGCCGCCAACCATTGCCCTGTTGCAGGTAAAGACGCCATTGTGTTTGGGTTGCTTCGCTCAAGTAACCAAAACATCATCGTTCCGACTAAGAGCAATATCGGTGTCGCAATCAGCATGATTTTGGTGTGAAGATGCAAAAAGTGGAAACCTTTGCGCCAGTTTAGCCAGATGTCACCCACAACAGTAAAACCAAGCCCGCCAAAAATGAATAGCCCCGCCAGTGTAAAGATAACCAACGGATCATTCACAAAGCTCATCATACTGTCAGAAAACAGCGCGAACCCAGCGTTGTTAAATGCAGAAATTGCATGAAACAAGGCGTAAAACATACCAGTCTTCCAGCCCATTTCAGGGACCCAGCGGATAGAGAGAAAAATAAACCCGATCGTTTCTGCAACAAGCGCGAAAACAACAATCCGCTTTACTAGTCGGTTTAGATTGACTTGCCGATCTTGCCCTAATGCTTCTTTCGCCAGCGCTTGTTGACGCAAACTCAAACGCACGCCGAACATATAGAGTAAGACCGCCGACAAAGTCATCTGCCCCAACCCACCGATTTGCATTAAAAACATCAGCAAGATTTTGCCCGCAAGCGTAAAGTGTTGCCCAGTATCGACAACACCAAGCCCTGTCACACTAATAGCGGACGTTGCAGTAAACAAAGCATCCGTTATCGACAGGCCCGTAACAGAAAAAACTGGCAAGGTTAGCAATACCGCAGAAGGCAGTAAAACACCGAGAAAACTGAGCAATATAATTCGCGGTTCGTTGCCTTTCGCTTTCTCTTGTTTACCATCTGGTGCGTAAAAAACACCTTTCTGATGAAAATACGTCATAGCGATTTTAATTTATTTGCGAGCGCATCTTGAGGGCCGACCACAATAATTAGGTCACCAATTTCTAGTGTGGTATTAAGGTCAGGTGCCTTGGTAATTTCTGGGCCCCGTTTAAACCCTAGCACTTGCACGCCATCGACTTTGCACAGAGCCAAATCACTTAGTGTCTTACCCATCCAACGAGAGCCAATCACAAACTCCGTCATAGCTAAGCCACTGCCTAATGGGTGGAACTCAAGAACCCGTTTATCGAGCATTTTACGCGCGACACGTATCCCCATGTCACGCTCAGGCATGATAATGTGGTCTGCGCCAATTTTTTGCAGAACACGAGCTTGGAAGCGGTCGTTGGCTTTAACCCATACTGACTTTACTCCCGCCTCTTTAGCAATCAATGTCGCAAGAATACTGGCATTGACATCCGCTCCGATGGCAATCATCACCATGTCGTAATCATCAAGTTTGAGCTCAGCAACCGTCTCTTCGTGAGTACAGTTAGCCACAACCGCCTGACTAACAAAACTGGCGGCTTCTTTAACTCTGTCTTCGTTGATGTCAACGGCTAAAACTTGAGCGCCTGAATCTTGTAACTCTTTACACACTGCCAAACCAAATCGGCCAAGACCAATAACGGCGAATTGCTTATCACCTGTTTTCATTTGTGCCCCATCTTATGCATTCATTAGCAAGCAAAAAAGTTTGCGCCCATTCCTTACCTTGTGCAAACCTGCGGACAGATAATTGACAAAAGCTTAACGCACCTTGATTCACTTTACGTGTTAAGCGTATGACACTGATTAACTTTTTTCCTCATTACCGAATAGAAACCGTCGCGATGGCTACATAATTGGATGCCTTAAAACGCAAAAAGCCGCAAGAATGCGGCTTTTAGATCATGGGATAAACTGGCTATTTTGATTCGCGCTTATCGTGCGGTTTACGTTTATTCTTAGGCACGTAATTTAAAATTGAAATTGGTACTGGCTTTCTTGGCGCAAAACCTTCAATTTCCACTCGCTCTAGCAAGTGCCCTAAACGACTTTCAATCATGCAGAGGTTCTTAAAGTCGTCTTTTGAAACCAGTGATATCGCCTCACCTTTCGCGCCAGCACGACCTGTACGACCAATACGATGTACATACTCATCCGCTGGGTAAGGTAAATCGTAGTTGATGACAACTGGCAGATTATCAATATCAATACCGCGCGCAGCAACGCCGGTTGCGACTAAGTACTGGATTTCACCCGCTTTAAACTTTTCTATTAATTCCTGGCGAACACGCTGATTACGGCCACTGTGGAATGCTTCTGCCACAATGCCACGTTTCTCAAGTTGGCTTACCAGTTTGGCTGCGCCGTGTTTAGTTTCAATAAATACCAGTACTTGCGACCAGTCATTTTCTTTAAGCAAGTGACTTAACAGCGACGACTTCATGTCTTTATCGACGGTCGTGATCCACTGTTTAATATTTGATTTTGAAGCACTGTGCTTTGCAATCGTGATCTCTTCAGGATCAATAATCGCATTTTTCGCCAAGTCACGAACAGGGTTAGATAACGTCGCTGAGAACAGCAAACTTTGCACATGTTCTGGCATACAGTCGACGATTTTGTCGATCGCATCGATGAATCCCATATCCAACATTTTGTCGGCTTCATCAAGCACTAGCATTTCCACTTCATCAAAGTGAATCGCGCGTTGACCGTACAGATCAATCAAGCGCCCAGGCGTGCTTACCACAATATCGACACCCTCGATCAAGGCTTGTTTTTGTGGTGCATAATCCACACCACCAAACATCGCCATTGAGCGTAATGGTAAGTTTTTACCATAAGCTTCAATACTTTGATGAACCTGAAGCGCAAGTTCGCGTGTTGGCGTTAGGATAATCGCACGAGCGCGTTTTTTACGTTGCGTTTCGCCTCGACTAAGCTTTTCTAAGATTGGCAGAACAAAACTGGCCGTTTTACCTGTGCCCGTTTGCGCTGCTGCAATTAAATTGCGGCCACGCAATACGATTGGAATGGCTTTTTGTTGGATAGAAGTGGGTTTTTCATAACCTAACGCTTTTACTGCATCAGCAATCGATGCGCTTAAACCAAGCTTAGAAAATGGCATAGAAAGGTCTCAACAGAGGAAATGGGCGCGTAGTGTATCAGAATCCCCGTGAAGTAACAGAAGGATTCATGCGCGAAAAACTAGGAACATGACACAATCTTAGCCCATGAAATTGGGCTGCAAACCTTTTTCTAATTTTTTCCTCACTTTGTAGGAAACATCATTAAGCGTGATTTTCCCCGTTTTGTGGCGGTCGATACCTGCATTCTGTCGATAGGCAATTGAGCCTTGTCTGAACAAAACGAAAGACGGCGGTTTACCAATCGCAGCAGGGTAGAGAATGGCCATGTAAGCATCTTCTAAGCTATTAATTTTATTTCGATAGGGCCAATAGTACGCTTTCACATAGTCAAGTTGTTCAAGCGCGCTCATTCTCGCAAGAGTCTTTGTGTTCACTCCTAATGACTCTGCGGTAGAGGGCATAAATTGAATTAACCCTGTAGCCCCGCTTCCGGAACCATTTTTGATGCTTGGACTGAAAGTTTCAGCAGTTTCAAATGCCATGCACGCCATAAGATGATTAGGATTGATCTTTAGCTCTTTACTAATACGAATGACTTTAGATTTGAACTCTGGAGAAACTTTACCTCCCCACGCTACCGCGTTCTCGGGATCTGCAATCGAAGAGACCGTTGATGCGTCATGTTCTTCGACAATTTTAGAAAGTAGAGGAAGCGTTTGGCGTAGTCGATGGCTCGAACTCACCAAGCGAATTGATTTGGTAAGAAACTTGTCTTTTTTTTGATGTAGTTTTTGGAACTTTACTAACTTATACAGTTGCTTATAAACCGTTTTCACAACGAAGCCGGATGTAGGGAACACTCCCAGAATGTAATCCATTTCCTACAAATTTAATATAAATATCAGCAACAGGAATTCTAGATGTGATCAATGTCACCATAAAAATTCTCAAATTCGATACACACCGATGTAAGTGGTCAATGTGTCTCCAACACGCTAGAAGTAAAAGTACAGAGGCATTAAAAAGGTCTTACCAATTTTTTGGTAAGACCTAGGTTTACTGATTCTCGGATAAGCGAATGTATATTCTTACAGTTCAGCTTCCCGAACCAGTTCTGCAAGCGTCGACAAACGCTGCTCACTTTGTTTTACGTAAGGATTATTCGTATCCCAAGCATATCCAGCCAAAATCGCACTAATCATCTGTTTAATACGTGGGTTCGGGTTTTGATAGAAAATCACATCTTGCAACGTGCCGTTGTACCAGCCTTCCACATAAGTGCGGAATGTGTTCACTCCCACCATTAAGCGTTGCGAGTACTCTTCTTGCCAATCAACCTTTTCACCATTCAGCTGACGAACCAAGCAGTCCGCTGCAAACTCTGCCGATTTCATGGCGATAGTGACACCCGATGAAAATACAGGATCAAGAAACTCACCAGCATTACCAAGCAACGCGTAGTGCTCTGTCGCTAAACGTTTGACGTTAGCAGAATAGCCACCCAACTCGCCTGCTGGATTCGGGTAATTCGCGTTTCGCAATAAAGCAGCCAAACCCGGCTCTTCATTGGCTAACTGCTGCAACGCTGCAATCTTATCTTCTGGGTATTGTTCGAAAAATTCTGGCTCACCCACCACGCCAAACGAACAAGTACCATTAGAGAATGGAATTAGCCAGTACCATACGTCGTGATTTTCAGGATGAACTGAAATTAAAATTTTGTTGCGATCGTATTCCGGCTCTTGGGGAGAGATATGATCTTCGATATGGGTAAAGATCGCTTTTCTAGGCGGAAGACAAGAAGGTTCTTCTAGCTCCAACAAGCGTGGCAAAACACGCCCAAAGCCACTTGCATCCAACACAAAATCTGCTTCGATTTGATAAGCCTTCTTATTTGAGTCGAGCACTTCTAATCGAGACTTTTTCCCTTCAAACACTAGATTGAGCAGTTCATGCTGATAGCGAATCTCTACGCCTTGCTCTTCAGCGCTATCTGCCAATACTTTATCAAAGCTGGCACGTTGAACCTGAAACGTCGTGCCCGGTCCTGGAGTGTATTTGTTTGTAAAGTCGAACTGGGTGTATACGCCATTACGACGAAATGCAGCACCATCTTTATACTGGAAACCAAACTGCTTTACTGCATTGGTCATTCCTGCTTGTTCAACAACTTCCATACATGCAGGGAGTAGGCTTTCTCCTATGGAAAAACGTGGAAAAGTCGCTTTTTCTAAGACAACAACATCTATGCCACGCGATTTTAATAACGCAGAAACGGTTGAACCTGATGGCCCCGCTCCTACGACAACAACTTGCTTGAGCTCTGTTTTCATTCTGAATTTAGTTTGCTTGTAGTTTTAATAAGGTATGACCAAGGCCAATATTGTCGGTTCTTTCAACGACAGATAAACCTGCCGCTTCGACAATTTCTAAGAAATCATCACTGCGATAAAAGCGACTATTACCGTTAGCTAAACAGGTAAAATAAAGAGAAGTGGCATTAAGGCTATAGGAAGCTCCCGCGTATTTTTGAGCATCCCAAAACAGCTCCAATACGTAAATAGTATCTCCCTTCGTTAACTGGGCTTTAACTTTTTTAAGGATATTGAGGATCTCAATTGGGGAAAAGCAATCCAAGAACTGGCTCATCCACCATACGTCAGCATGCTCAGGCAATGTTTGTGCTTTATCAAGCATGTTTGCAGGGTATGGACGTACACGCTCGAAGAACTGGTTTTCTGAAACATTCTTCATCGCTACTTCTAATTGCTGCGGTAAATCAACAATCGTCACTTGAACGTCAGGGTCATGTTTACAACACTGAATCGCCCATTTTCCCGTATTTCCGCCAATATCCACAAGATGCTTTGGCTTGCTTGCAAATACCTCTTTAAGCAGAAGTGGGAACGAGCGATCCGAATAGAAATGATCGAACTTAAACCAGCTCTGTTTGGCTTGTTCTGGTAACGTCGATAGACCTTGA
Organism: Vibrio sp. 1731; assembly: GCF_033339955.1. NCBI lineage: Bacteria > Pseudomonadati > Pseudomonadota > Gammaproteobacteria > Vibrionales > Vibrionaceae > Vibrio > Vibrio sp. 1731. The sequence continues at coordinate 68,199 of NZ_JAWOVO010000010.1, forward strand.
TAGATGGTCTCCCAATTGCCCAACTCTTTCAAACCAGACGGTTTACCTTCTTGAATTGCTTCCGTCAAATGCATCATCGCGGCGTAACAAACATCTGCCGTAAAATCCATGTTTGCATTCGTCATACCATCATGAAGAAGGTAAAAACCAAGGTTTGCAAGCGAATAGTTAGGTCGTTCCCATAAAACAATATGCGCACTAATCGCCATATCCAACAGTACTTTAACACCATATTCTGATACTCCCGTTTTCTCGGCAATATCTGTGGCACTCATGCCTTGTGCGCCAGCGCTGTCTAAAGCGGCTAAAATACCTAAATCTCGAAGCGTTTTGGCGGTCTGGAACACGATTGGTGCAAAAGATAACTTCTGAGCTTCTGTCTTCGCTTCAAAAGCATTAAAAGGGTCATTATTTTGATTTAACACGGAAAAACCTAACTGCAATTAATAGTTTTATTGTTGAGATTGATTGCCCAACAATGCAATAGCTCGCTGAATATCAACATTCAAGTTGTTTACCCAACGATTGTAATTGCGGTGGATTTTGCCATCACTTGCTTTGAGATTTACTGAGTTGAGATAAATAATTGAGTAATATTTATTATTGTATGGGATTTTTACTTCTGCAGAGTGTTTACGAACGTGGATTTTTGCAATAAGAACACCAGGGCTTACTTCTTCGATCGTCCAGCCTCGGTTAGTTGCTGATTGCACTATGGCCATTTTTACTTGTTTATTTTGAAGATCATAAGCAACTGGAGTATCCTCCACATTCATTACAGGTTGTACTCGTCCACAACCAACAAGAAGCAAAGTTAATAATAACGAGACATACAGCTTAAAACGCGACATGATAATTTCCTTTTTATTGTGAATTTGGGTCAACCCCAATTTGTATCGAGCTGTAAAATAAACAATTTAACCCAATATGCCAAACTCGAAGATCAACATTTCGTTCAATATTGATGCGTGGACAGCGAATTCATTCGGTTTATCCGAATCCAATGACTGGAAACAATGGGCAACAGAGATAAAATGGCCAGAAGATGGCAAAATCAATGTTGCAAATATTCCTGCGATGATGCGCAGAAGAATGAGCCCACTCAGTAAACTGGCGGTACAAACTGCAATCGAAATGCTTAATCAACATCAAGTTGATTACCTTGTATTTTCAAGCCGTCATGGTGAACTGCATCGCAGCATCGCACTAGTTGAAGATATAATTAATGGAGAAGAGGCGTCTCCGATGGCTTTTTCTCAATCGGTGCACAATACCGCCGCAGGGCTTGCCACTATCGCAACTAAACAACCCATTCCCCTAACTTCTATCGCTGCGGCAGAAAACACATTCCAAAGCGCAATATTAGAAGCATGGCTGTTTTTGTCCGACAATCCTGACAAAAAAGTACTGCTTGTTGATTTTGATGAGCCTATGCCTGACTCTTATTTAGAATATGAAAACCAACAATACCAAGGGTTTGGACTTGGCTTAATACTTTCTCATGGAGACAATTTCGCGATACAAAGCTCCATAAACGCAGAACGTTCCGGTCATCCTCTTCCTCAAGGTTTAGTATTTTTGCAACAATACTTGTTAGATAAAAGCCAGTGGACTATTTTCGCTCCGCAACAAGCTTGGGAATGGCACAAAAAATGACTCGCTTAAATCAGTATTGGCGTGTGCTAGCAACAGGCTTTTGTTTTTCAGTATTTGGGTTAGGTGGTTTAGTACTGAGCTTCATTGTTATTCCGACCATTCGTATTTTTGTTTCAGACCAAACGGAACGCGAATATAAAGTTCAAGGTGCGATTCGATATTCATTCAACACATTTTGTAAATTGATGAAGTTGAGTGGCGCAATCGATTATCAAATTATTGGTGCCGATATTCTTCAACAAGATCGTAATTGTTTAATTGTTGCCAACCACCCTAGTTTAATCGATTACGTTCTCATTGCTTCACAATTAAATCGCTGCGACTGTTTAGTAAAATCGGCAATATGGTCGAATCCTTTTATGAAGCACATCGTAAAAGCAGCCGGATATATTCCCAATGAAGCACCGGATGATTTATTAGCACTTTGTGATGAACGATTTAACAAAGGCAACGTGTTGCTTATATTTCCTGAAGGAACAAGAACAACACCAGGTGTAGAGCCGAAATTACAACGCGGTGCAGCACAAATTGCGGTAAGAACAGAACGAGATTTAAGAGTTGTCCATATTACGGTAACGCCAAGTTTCCTCACAAAAGAGAAAAAATGGTATCAAGTACCGGCAACAAAGCCCTTTTTCAGGGTTGAAGTTAAGGATAAAGTTGAGATTACCCCCTTTATAAAGCAAACTACGTCGCCGACAATAGCGGCGCGACGCTTACAACAGCACCTAGCTGAAAACATTTTTCCAGAAAACTTTTATTAATAAGCAGGTCCCAGTGGAACAGTTACACAACGACATTAAGCAACTTATTATTGATGCTTTAAACCTTGAAGATTTAACCGTAGATGATATTGAAACGGATGCACCACTTTTTGGTGATGGACTTGGCTTAGATTCTATCGACGCGCTTGAGCTTGGACTCGCAATAAAAAAACAATACAACATCGTTATTGATGCCGACGACTCAAATACGCGCGAACACTTTGCGTCTGTAGCAAATCTAGCGAAATACGTTTCTTCTCAAACTAATGAATAAGTTGTAGGTATATTCATGACTGATGTAAATAAAGATCAAGTATTTGAACAAGTTAAAGATGCGCTTGTTGAGCTGTTCGAAATTGATGCAGCCGACATTCAATCAGATGCGCACTTATACCAAGATCTCGATCTTGATAGCATTGACGCCGTTGATTTGGTCGTACACCTACAGAATGTCACTGGCAAAAAAATCAAGCCGGCAGAGTTTAGTACAGTAAGAACCGTCGACGATGTGGTTAACGCTGTTACTGAGTTATTGAAGGAAAGTTAATGCGCCAATTGCTGACTGGTCTGTCTGCAATTGTACTGTTTGCCTACCCCTTCGCCGTCTATTTCGGTATAGATAAATTTGGCTTGAACTTAGTTGGGGGCTTGTTAATTGCTGCGTTACTTTTGCGTGTTTTCGTCGCAAATAAGACCCCACTAAAAGAGTTTAAGTTCTTGGCGCTCGTTACGGGCGCTGTTGGCATTGTCCTAATTACGCTTGGCATGGTGTTTAAACAACATGGGTGGCTTCAGTTTTACCCTGTCGTTGTCAATGTATGTATGCTGTGTGTATTTGGACTGAGCTTAAAACAGCCGCAATCGATCATAGAGAGGCTTGCTCGCTTGCAAGAACCCGACCTTCCGGCTAGTGGCGTGACTTACACTCGCAAAGTGACGATGGTTTGGTGCGCCTTTTTTACGCTCAACGCTGCTGTTGCACTCTATACCTGTTTCCTACCAGTAAAAATATGGACGCTTTATAACGGCCTCATCAGCTACTTACTTGCTGGTGGCTTGTTCGCTGGAGAATGGATCGTGCGTCAATTTGTTCGAAAGGAACACTAATCGTATGAATACAACGTATTCGAGCTTTACCTCCCTAGCGACCTTGTTCATCGCAGAGAGGTCTGAGCAATCCCCAGTCTCTTACGAGCGCGACACGGTTATCACGTGGGGTGATTTCCAGCAGCACGTCGCAACACTTGCTCAGCAGTTAGAAACCCAACCAACGCAAAACATTGCGTTGTGTTTTGGCAACAGCTACCTGTTTGCCGTTGGCTTTTTTGCTTGTAGTTATGCAGGAAAATCCGTTGTATTACCTGGTAATTACCAACCAGAAGCACTCAAAGAGCTCAGTGAGCACTACGATTTGTTGCTGCATGATGCCGATGTCTCGGTTCCAGAACTGGTGAGCTCGCTTTTGATCGAAGCTCAATCATTGCTAGAAACCACCGTGATTAACGAGTCAGAGGCCAAACAACCTTATTTTTGGCGTGAATTAAACCTGGCGGAAATACCGGTAACGCTATTCACTTCGGGTTCAAGCGGCACACCAAAAGCCATTGCAAAAACGCTGAAACAGCTCGACATCGAAGTTTCTATTCTAGATAACCTATGGGGCGACACGGTTGCCAGCACACGCGTTGAAAGCACCGTTTCTCATCAACACATTTACGGCTTGCTGTTCCGCGTATTGTGGCCTTTGTGCTCTGCACGTCCATTTTCAGCACACAACCTTGAGTTCCCAGAGCAAATTGTCCATCACGCTGATGCTGACACCACGCTAGTAAGCAGCCCTGCGTTACTAAAACGACTCAGTGAAGAGCACAATCCGGTTGCGATTCGGTGTGTATTTTCTTCTGGTGGCCCCTTGCCAAACCAAGCGGCGCAGCACAGCCAGCAGTTGTTTGGGTCACTTCCTATTGAAGTTTTTGGCAGCACAGAAACCGGCGGCATCGCTTACCGTCAGCAGCACGTAGCCAGCACTCCTTGGACGTTATTCCCTGGTGTTGAAGCCGAGCTTAACCATGAGAATTGTTTAAAGCTCCGCTCGCCACACATTGATGAAAACACTTGGTACCAAACTGCGGATGAATGCTATTTCCATGATAGTATTTCTTTTGAATTGCGTGGACGCACTGACCGAATCGTCAAAGTCGAAGAAAAGCGTATTTCCCTTGTCGAAGTGGAAAAACGTTTAGAGCAATTGCCGTGGGTTCAAGAAAGCGTGGTGATCCCAATGGAAGAATCTGGTCGCCTCACGTTAGTCTCGATCATCGTACTTAACGATAAAGGCAGCGATGTGCTTAATGAACTTGGTAAAGGCAAATTTTGGCTTGAGCTTCGCAAGGCACTGCGCAATTGGCTAGAACCGATCGCTATCCCGAGAAAATTCCGAGTGATCGACGAAATTCCATTGAACAGCCAAGGCAAACGCCAAGTTGCTGAAATTGAAAAACTATTCCAATAAAGCTAGTAACATGGATAAAAGAAAACCAACCATTCAGAATATTGAAGTGAGTGACCACACCGCGGAGCTTTCGCTGCGTGTGGATGCTGACATCTTAGATTTCCAAGGTCATTTCAGTCACTTTCCTCTTTTACCCGGCGTCACTCAAATTGACTGGGCGTTGTTCTGCGCCGTTCAATATTTGAACACTCCCAAGGTATTTAAAGGAATGGAAGTCATCAAATTTCAAGAGCCGATTCTGCCAAACGCCGACGTTTGTCTCTCACTCTCTTGGGACAATGAGCGCGAGAAATTGACCTTTAAGTACACATCGAAAAACGGTGAAACCTTGGTGACTCACTCTTCAGGCAAAATGAAACTGGGTGAGTCACGTGAGTGATTACCGTCCCTGCTTTTTAATTCCTTGCTACAACCACGGCAGCACAATTGCAGACGTGGTTGCGTCGTTATCCTCTTTCGATTTGCCAGTGCTTGTCGTGGACGACGGCAGCAATGAAGACACCAAACAAGCGCTTTCAGCGTTGAGTGAGCAAGGGCTGATAAAACTGATTAGTTTGAGCGAAAACCAAGGTAAAGGTGGCGCGGTGATGGCTGGCCTACATCAAGCTCACCAACTTGGTTTTACGCACGCCATTCAAATCGACGCAGATGGTCAACACGACCTAGAAGCACTACCAAAATTGCTCAGCGCCAGCGAAACAAAACCAGATAACCTGATTTCTGGCCAACCGATATACGACGCGAGCGTACCTAAAGCCCGTCTGTATGGTCGCTACGCTACGCACATTTGGGTGTGGATAGAAACCTTGTCACTGTCTATCAAAGACAGCATGTGCGGTTTTCGCGCCTACCCAGTGGCGAAAACGGTCGCCGTGTTGAACAAGTACAACATCGGCAAACGCATGGATTTTGATATCGAGATTCTGGTGCGAATGTACTGGGAAGGCGTCGATATTGATTTTGTTCCAACGCGCGTGATCTACCCTGAAGGTGGCATTTCCCACTTCGACGCATTGTGGGATAACGTCAAGATAAGCTGGATGCACACTCGCCTATTTTTTGGCATGTTGCCGCGTATACCCTCGCTACTCGCCAGAAAGCGCCGTCACACAGACGACAGCAATGCCCACTGGTCGAAACGAAAAGAACAAGGCACGATTTTAGGCATCAAAACCTTGCTCGCGGTTTACCGCTTGTTCGGTAGAAAAGCGTTCGACCTGATTTTAAAGCTAGTCATGCGCTACTACCACTTCACGGGTAAATCTGCCCGTGAAGCGTCTGAGGTTTACCTGAACAACTTACAGCACTACGCAGCGCAGCAGAACATCGCACTGCCAAAGCAGTTGGACAGCTATCATCATCTGCTTTCCTTTGGGCGAACCATGCTCGACAAACTGGCTGCCTGGCAAGGTGACTTTAACGTCGATAACCTAACCATTCACGGCCAGCATCATTTCGAAGAGATGGCGCAGAAAAAACAAGGCGTGCTCATTTTAGGCTCGCACCTTGGCAATATCGAACTCTGCCGCGCGCTTGGTCGTCGACACTCTCATGTCAAAATCAACGCCTTGGTATTTACCCAACACGCTGAACAATTTAATGCGGTAATGAAGGCGGTAAACCCAAACTCGGAACTGAATTTGATTCAAGTCAGCTCAATGGGACCAGACACCGCGATTCTGCTTCAACAAAAAATCGAGCAAGGCGAATGGGTGGTGATCGTTGGCGATCGCACTTCTACCAGCAAAGAAAATCGTGTCGTTTGGGCAGATTTTCTTGGTAAACCAGCGCCATTTCCGCAAGGCCCATTCATGCTGGCCTCGGTATTAAAAGCGCCGGTTTATCTACTCTTCGGCCTACGCGACGATGAAGCAAACACTCCGCATTTTAATGTGTACTTTGAACACTTTAGTGACCAAATCACGCTACCGCGCAAGGAACGTCAGCAGGCACTAGAACACGTTGTTCAACAGTACGCACAAAGATTAGAACACCACACACTGCAAGCGCCGTTACAGTGGTACAACTTTTTTAACTTCTGGACTTTAAGTAATCAGCCACATGACAAACAACAATAATCACAACATCACTTTTGGTGCCCAATCTTTAACCATCGAAGATGTCGTTGCCATTGCTCAAGGTGCAAAGGCACACATGAACACCTCGCCAGAATTTACCGCGAAAATTGATCGTGGCGTGGCGTTTCTGGAACGATTACTGAAGGAAGAAGGCGTTATTTACGGCGTGACCACGGGTTACGGCGATTCATGCACTGTGGCGATTCCACCTGCTCTTGTGGATGAACTTCCGTTGCACCTTACGCGCTTCCATGGCTGTGGCTTAGGTCAAATCCTTTCTCATGAGCAAGCTCGTGCGGTGTTGGCGACACGTTTATGTTCATTGTCGCAAGGCGTATCTGGCGTGTCTCACGGTCTGTTGAACCAAATCGTTACGCTTATCAATCACGATATTGCGCCGCGTATTCCACAAGAAGGCTCTGTGGGCGCAAGTGGCGATTTAACGCCTCTGTCTTACCTAGCAGCGACCTTAATTGGCGAGCGTGAAGTGCTTTACAAAGGCGATGTGCGACCAACACAAGAAGTGTTTGCAGAGCTGGGCATTGAGCCAATTCGCCTAAAACCAAAAGAAGGTTTGGCGTTAATGAACGGTACATCCGTGATGACTGCCCTCGCCTGTCTTGCCTACAAACGCGCAGAATACCTAACGCAGCTGTGCACCAAGATTACCGCGATGGTCTCTGTGGGTATGCAAGGTAATGACTTCCACTTTGATGAAGCGTTGTTTGCGGTAAAACCTCATCCTGGTCAACAGCAAGTTGCGGCTTGGCTGCGTGATGATCTCAATGCTGAGCGTCCGCCACGCAATAGCGACCGACTGCAAGATCGTTACTCGCTACGTTGTGCGCCACACGTCATTGGCATGGTGCAAGACTCACTGCCTTGGCTACGTCAATTGATTGAGAATGAACTAAATAGTGCCAACGACAATCCAATCATCGATGGCGACAATGAGCGCGTTCTGCACGGCGGTCACTTCTACGGTGGTCATATCGCAATGGCGATGGATACGTTGAAAGTGAACATTGCCAACTTAGCTGATTTGCTGGATCGTCAGATGGCGCAATTGATGGATTACAAGTTCAATAACGGCCTGCCGTTTAACTTAACCGGTGCAGAAGGCGAGCGTAAACCGATCAACCACGGCTTTAAAGCGGTTCAGATTGGTATCTCAGCTTGGACGGCAGAAGCGTTGAAAAACACCATGCCAGCAAGCGTTTTTTCTCGCTCAACCGAATGTCACAACCAAGACAAAGTGAGCATGGGCACCATCGCGGCTCGTGATTGCTTACGCGTACTTGAGTTAACAGAGCAAGTTGCTGCGGCTTCACTCCTAGCAAGCGTTCAAGCGGTTGAGATTCGTCGCCGTCATAACGAATTGGACGAACACCACATGAGTCAGAGTTTGCGAGTAATTCGTGACGCCGTACTGAGCGAGTTTGAGTTTGTGATTGAAGATCGCCCGTTAGAACAAGATTTGCGTCATTTCATTGAACGCATTCAGCAACGTCATTGGCCACTCTACGTGGAGGTATAATGCAAGAGCAGGTTCTCTACCCATTAGAAGCGGAGGTGACTATGGTCACCTCATTCCAAGATGCTGACCCGATGGGCGTGATTTATCACGGCAACTTCTTTCGATATTTTGAAGAAGCGCGTCGTGTGCTGATGGAGAAGCTCCAATACAGCTATCGCGATATGCAAGACTCTGGGTACATGTGGCCGATCATCGATACGCGCGTTAAATACGTGAAGGCGATTCCGTTTAATCACACCATTCGTATTACCGCGCAACTCACGGAGTGGGAAAACCGCTTACGTGTGGATTACGTGATTTACGACGCCGAAACGAATCAACGTATGTGCAAAGCGCATACAACGCAAGTCGCCGTATCCATTGAAAAGCAAGAGATGTGCTTTGTGTCTCCAGCAGTCTTTTTAGATAAAGTAGAGCAATGGCACAACCATGGGAGCCGGAACTAATGCAAAAGTGGTTACTCTCTTTTTTGTTGATATTTTCTGTTCCAGCACTGGCCACACCGACAGCAAACGTAACGGATTTGGCGTCGCTTCAACAGCAGTTGTCTCAGCATGAAATCGTACGCGGAGATTTTACGCAGCAGCGTCATCTGGAAATGTTTAGTCAACCTTTAACCTCTAAAGGTCAGTTCACACTGAGCAAAACACATGGCTTGTTGTGGCAACAAACAGAACCTTTCGCAGTCAATTTGGTATTGACGGAAAACAAACTTCGTCAGACTTTTGCCGACCAAGCTCCGAAAACGATCTCTGCACAAGAAAACCCAATGGCGTTCTACTTTAGCCATGTGTTTTTATCCGTGTTCCACGGGGATACTTCTGCACTGCAAGAACAATTCACACTCGATTTTTCAGTTGAGAACAATCATTGGCAGCTCGTTTTAGTGCCCAAACAGTCGCCATTAAATGCGGTGTTTCAATCCATCACTCTTTCCGGTAAAACGCACATTGATCGCCTAACCCTACAAGAGCTGCGCGGCGATAAAACCGAAATCACGTTTACGAACCAGACCTCTCTACCTCAGGAACTCACGGATGCCGAAGACGCTCAATTCCGTTTCTAAACTCAGTCTTGGCACTCACACCTTTGCTCTGGTTTGGCTCAATCTCGTTGTTTTAGCGGGCGCGTTGCTACTCAAACAATGGGTTTGGAGTGCAGAATCTCCGATTGAGACCAACATTTTAAAACTGCTGCCGAAGAACCAACAAAACCCGGTGGCTGAGCAAGCCTTTGAGTCGGTCTCGGCAAGTATGAGCGACAAAGTCATTTTCGTGATCACAGCGCCGGACAAAAATGCCCTTTTTGCAGCGGCCGCTGAATTTGATAAGGGGTTACGCCAAAGTAATCATTTTCGCGATGTGGTAGGAAAAATCTCACCTCAAGAACAGCAAGCTTGGGCGAGTTACTACTTTAAGCACCGCTTCCAATTGCTGACGCCTGAACAACGAGAGCGTTTAAGCCAAAATCCAGAACAGCAAGTGCAGCATGTGATTCAGTCGCTGTACAACCCGTTTTCTGGGGTGACTGGGCAAGAGTTACAAAATGACCCTTTCTTGCTATTTCGTGATTATTTAAGCCAAGTTACCCAGCAATCGTCCTCTTTCCGATTGGATAACGGCTATCTGTCCGTCGAAAAAGGCGATGCTCAATACTTGCTTATTACTGCCGAACTAAAAGACTCGCCTTATAGCCTAACTGGGCAGCTTGCAGTCCCTGATATTCAAGCGCTAGAACAAAGCGTCGCGCAGAAATATGGCGCTGAAGTCGCACATACTGGCGTTCTATTTTACGCCGACTTTGGTACGCAAAGTGCAAAATCGGAGATCAGCACCATCGGTGTATTCTCTCTACTCGGTATCATTGCATTGTTCTTGCTGGTCTTTCGGAGTGTGATGCCGCTGTCTCTGGCACTGCTTTCCATCACCATTGGTTTGCTCGTTGCGTTGTCAGTGACAACGTGGATTTTTGGAAAAGTCCATCTGTTCAGTTTAGTGTTTGGCGCAAGTTTAATCGGCGTGTCTATCGACTACGCATTCCACTACCTAACCGAACGTCTTGCGGCGGGAAATGAATGGGATAGCGAGCAAGGATTAAAGCATATTTTCATAGCTATCACACTTGGCTTAATCACCAGCTTGATCGGCTATTTGGGCATGTTAGTGGCACCGTTTCCTGGTTTGCAGCAGCTTGCTCTGTTTTCATCCATTGGTCTGATTGCCGCTTACGTCACCGTGGTGGCTTGGTATCCGATACTGGCTCGTAACCCATCGCGATCCATTTCGACATTACCGGGACAATCACTGTTGGCGAAATGGTTAACGCTTTGGAATCAACCTCGAATTAAAGTCGGATTGCCGATGTTATGTGTGGTTGCGAGTGGCTTTTTCTTGCTGCAATTGAACTACGATGACGACATTCGTCTACTGCAAACGATGCCGAACGATCTCAAGCAGCAAGAAACCTTGATTACGACGCTTAGTGGCATGCAATCTTCGCAGCAAATGTTGGTCGTTACCGCCGACGATGACGAAAACCTAATGAAAAAGCTGGAGTCTTTGACGCCAACATTAGAAGCGTGGAAAGCGGACAGCACCATCGAAAGCTACCAAAGTCTGAGCCGCTACTTGAGCTCGGTGGAGCGTCAGCAACAAGACTATCAATTGATTCGCGATCTTTACGCGACACAATCCAGCCCACTAGCTTCCGGACTGAGCTTAAGTAAAAAGCCTAAAATGGACGCCGACTTTATCCCTGTCACGGTTGATCAGTACTTGCAAAACCCAGTATCAGCGCCTGTGCGTTTTCTCCATTTGGGTAAGATCAAAGGAAAATCTGCAACGGTAGTGGTGTTAAACCAATTGCAAGACTCCGCCGTTGTTAAGGCATTTGCCAAATCGCAGTCTGATGTTGTTTATCTAAACAAAGCTGAGGAAATATCCGCCCTATTTGGTGAATACCGAATCAAAATCATGGAACTATTGGCAGCCGCCAGTGCTGTGATCTTTCTGGTATTAATCAAGCGGTACGGTCTGCAACACAGTTGGCGAGTTTTACTGCCATCATTGATTGCTTGCGCCTGCGGTCTGGCAACGGCAGTCGCGATGGGAACAACATTAAACCTATTCAACTTGCTTGGCTTGGTGCTCATTCTTGGTATCGGGATCGATTACACTCTGTTCTTTGCCGAGAAAGCCCGCAGCGTGAGCACACTATTGGCGATCACCCTTTCGGCAATAACCACTGTGCTGTCATTTGGGTTGCTATCACTCAGCCAAACTCACGCGATTCACAGTTTCGGCATTACGGTGTTAAGTGGTATTTTTGTTGCTTGGCTGCTCTCTCCGATTGCGATTAAAACAGAGGAAACGACGTCATGATTTTTAACCATGCTTTTCGCTGCGCGACGTTAATCGTACTGAGTCTGTTTTTAAGTGCATGCAGCTTGGTCCCTCACCAATCGACGCCTCTGGTCGACATTGCCGAGCACACCCAAGTTAGCTTGCCCACTCCCGCAAGCTTGGGCTATCAGTTGTCTGCCAGTCAGTTAATTACGGCTTCTTGGGCAATAGATGGTAAAACCACATCTGAGCAACTTCCGGTACAACTGCAAGTGACCAACAACGAAGTGGTGTTGGCAGGCTTTTCATCCTGGGGGACAAGAGTACTCTCACTGTCTTACGATGGAGAACAAATTCAAACCGAAGTGCTCAACGGTTTACAAGGTTCGCTACCGCAGCCAGAACAGGTATTATTTAACCTGATGATCACGCTCTGGCCGAGTTCCGCTTGGGAAGGATCGTTAAATGAGGTAAGGTGGCGAATTATTGATAAAAATAATTCTCGCGCCATCTTTGATAGCGACGGTGAAAAGATCATTGAGATTCAATACAGCTCTTCTAACAAGTTAGAGGGTAAGATTGATTTTCATCACCTCAAACATCAGTTTTCAATTTCTATTCAAACACTGCAACATCAGATTAATTAAGAACAATTTAGAATAACAATATGCCTATTCGCTCTTCTCAACCTTTGTATATTCAGGCCTGTGGCTTTCACTCTGCCATGGGACAAGATGATGCGCTCATCCACCAGTGTTTATCGGGAGCGAAGCCATCCAACATGGTGGTTGACCGAGATATTTTAAATTCAGGCCGCCAAACAGTAATCGGTCGAATCGCACAGACGTTACCGCAATTACCACCCGCACTCAGCCAGTTTGATACGAGAAACAACCGCCTCGCACTTTCGGCTTTGCAGCAAATCGAAGGCGACGTGCGTGACGCCATTGCTAAATATGGTCGTGACCGTATCGCAGTCGTGATCGGCACCAGCACATCTGGCATTTCAGATGGCGAAATCGCATTTGGTGAAAAGCTGGCAAAGGGTAATTTTCCTGCCGACTACCATTACACCAAACAAGAGCTTGGCAACTGCAGCGATTTTATTGCCGCCTACTTTGATTTGAGCGGCCCACATTACTCAGTTTCAACCGCCTGTTCTTCTAGTGGCCGTGTCTTTTTAACCGCGCAACGCCTGATTCGCTCTGGCATTGTTGATGCAGTTATTGTGGGTGGTGTGGATACCATTTGTCGCCTCACACTAAACGGCTTTAACGGTTTAGAAGCTCTATCCGATACCCTTTGTAAGCCGTTTGACCAACATCGCAACGGCATCAATATCGGTGAAACCGCAGCATTAATGTTGCTAAGCAAAACACCTGCGCCCGTTGCTCTTCTCGGAGCTGGCGACAGCTCAGACGCACACCATATTTCCGCACCACATCCAGAAGGGTTAGGCGCAGAAGAAGCGATGAAAAAAGCGTTGGCCAATGCAGGACTTACAGCGCAAGACATTGGTTACATCAACGCGCATGGCACAGCAACGCCGTTAAACGATGCGATGGAAAGCAAAGCCATTCATCGCTGCTTTGGTGACTCCGTTCCCGTAAGCTCGACAAAGCCACTTACCGGACACACATTAGGCGCAGCAAGTGCAACGGAAGCCGCGATCGCTTGGCATATTCTCAAGTACAACCTTGATTTGCCAATACAACACTGCGAAACCAAAGCAGACGATATCCATATATCGTTAGTTGAGACGCCAACCAAACTGGGTAACAAAGCGATTCTCAGCAACTCTTTTGCTTTTGGTGGCAATAATATTAGTCTTATTTTTGGTTACGCTCATGACTAAACTTCCTCCCATCGAACAACTTTTGCCACACGACAAACCAATGATCTTGGTCGATCGTGCTTTGGATGTTCAACAAGATACGATTCACTGCCAGGTTGATATCGCAGAACACAACCCGTTCTTCGACTCGGCCTCTCAAACTGTGCCAGCTTACGTTGGCATTGAGTTTATGGCGCAATCTGTCGCGGCGTGGTCTGGTTACCACGCATTAATGAAAGAACAAGCGCCACCGATTGGCTTTTTGCTTGGTAGCCGTCGATACACGTCTGAATGCGATACGTTTTCTCGCGGACAGGTGCTCGATGTGTATGCTGAAAAAGTTATGGAAGATAACGGTATGGCGGTTTTTTCAGCCCGTATTGAGCTACAAGGAACTGTTGTAGCGACTTGCCAATTGAACGTTTACGTTCCATCAGAAGAAAAATTACAAGAAATGAAAATCAGGAGTCAACAATGACCCGACAAGTCCTCGTTACAGGTGCCAGCAAAGGCATCGGTAAAGCCATTGCCGTTCAATTAGCCAAAGATGGTTTCCAAGTCATTGTCCATTACATGGGCGATCAACAAGGCGCGCAAGACACCCTAAACACCATCGAACAGCATGGTGGTAGCGGTCGTCTTATCCAATTCGACATCAGTGACCGTGCAGATTGTCGTGAGAAGCTAGAAGCCGATATCGCCGAACACGGCGCTTACTATGGCGTAGTAAACAACGCTGGCATCACAAAAGATACCGCTTTCCCTGCGATGACCGAAGAAGAATGGGATGGTGTGATTCATACCAACTTAGACAGCTTCTACAACGTTCTTCACCCTTGTGTTATGCCAATGGTGCAAAAGCGCAAAGGCGGCCGAATTGTTACGCTTGCATCAGTCTCTGGCCTAATGGGGAATCGTGGTCAAACTAACTACAGCGCAGCGAAAGCGGGCGTAATTGGTGCAACAAAATCACTCGCGCTTGAACTGGCAAAACGCAAAATCACCGTCAACTGCGTTGCTCCAGGGCTTATCGACACAGGCATGGTAGACGAACACGTTAAAGAACATGCGATGCCGCAAATTCCTTTGCGCCGCATGGGAGAGCCAGAAGAAGTTGCTGGTTTAGTCAGTTACCTTATGTCTGACATCGCAGGCTATGTAACTCGCCAAGTCATTTCGGTAAACGGAGGCCTAGTATGAGCCATCGAGTTGTTGTAACCGGAATGTCAGGCGTGACTGCGTTTGGTAACGATTGGCAATCTGTCGAACCAAAACTGCGTGACTGCCAGAACGCGACGCAATACATGCCTTCTTACGAACAGTATGATGGTTTGAACACCAAGCTCGCGGCACCAATTTTAGATTTTGAACTGCCAAAGCACTACAAGCGCAAGCAAGTACGCGGCATGGGGCGTGTTTCCAAATTGGCGACCGTCGCAACAGAAAACGCACTGAGCCAAGCAGGTTTGATTGGTAACGACGTACTCACCAATGGTCAAACGGGTATCGCATACGGCTCATCAACAGGCAGTACTGACGCAATCGGTGCATTTGGTGTCATGCTGAATGAGAAAACCACCAAAGCGATCACCGCAACGACTTACGTGCAGATGATGCCGCATACCACAGCAGTGAACGTTGGTCTATTTTTCGGTTTGAAAGGCCGAGTGATCCCAACCAGCAGTGCATGTACCTCTGGCAGCCAAGCAATCGGCTACGCCTACGAAGCGATCAAACATGGCTACCAAACGGTAATGGTTGCTGGTGGCGCTGAAGAATTGTGCCCAACGGAATCCGCTGTCTTCGATACCCTTTTTGCCACCAGTCTGAAGAATGAAGACCCGAAAAGCACACCAAGACCTTATGACTCCGATCGCGATGGTTTGGTGATTGGTGAAGGTGCGGGAACGCTAGTTCTGGAAGAGTACGAACACGCCGTCGCTCGTGGCGCGAAAATCTATGCAGAAATCATCGGTTTTGCCAGCAACTGTGATGCCGCACACGTCACTCAACCACAGATGGAAACCATGCAAATCTGTATGGAAATGGCTTTGCAAAATGCGGGCATTCCTGCTGAGAAGATCGACTATGTATCTGCTCACGGCACTGCCACCGACCGCGGCGATATTGCGGAAAGCAACGCAACAGCGAATGCTCTGGGCAAAGTGCCAATCAGTTCACTCAAGAGCTACTTTGGCCACACACTAGGCGCCTGTGGCGCGATTGAAGCGTGGCTAGGTTTAGAAATGATGCACACAGGCTGGTTCAACCCAACGCTCAACCTAAAAAACCTCGACGAGCAATGTGGTGATTTAGACTACATCGCCGGACAAGGCCGAGAGCTGGACGTGAAATATTTGATGAGTAACAACTTCGCCTTTGGCGGCATCAACACCTCCATCATCTTTAAAAAGATGTAATGCCCTTAGTAAATGCAAAAGCGCTGGTTAACCAGCGCTTTTTTGTTGGTTGCCTATCAGGTTCATATATCACGCTGTAACGGCAAACAAGACATTACCATTCCGCGATACAAAGGCGACTTTTAACACCACGAATTTGTAATCCCATCGCTTCAAAGACATGCTCAAAATCTTGACAAGATGCAGGCACATTAGGTAGCGACAATGAAGCCTCGGTAAAAAACGTCCGACTCAAATTATCCGTCTCTCCCCAAGCTAACTGCCACCAATCCAAAATTCGCGGCTTGGATGCGTTTAATCGATAGCTAGCAGGAATACGATCACGCTTGTTTAGGTTTTCAACCTTAGATGTTGGTAGTAAGTTCCACTTATCATTGTTGGGCCAATAAGCAAATGGCAAACAGTGATCAACGTGATACTCATTTCGTAATTTGCTTCCACTCCATACACTGACAATGTCGCAATGGCTGAGCTTCAACTGTTCAATTCTCTTTCGCACGACTCGCGTATCATGGTCTTTATCAATCCAGACCAAACAATCATGATACGTTTGCAGTGGAATACCCCGCTCTTGATTAGACCGAAATCGTTGCATTTCCATAATCCATTGGTTGACCACCAGCGGCTCAATCCAAGAGTTATACAATCGAAAACAATCCCAAAGGCTTTCATCCAACACAAACAGCCCATAACCTTCGAGGAACTCGCTATCCACAACAATTGAACGTTTTGGCTTCTTAGCTGAACGAATCATTTCAAAGTAAGGGTTTGATTTATCACCTTGATAGGTAAAAGTGACGGGACCATCTTTTATGGTTTTTAAGCTGTCTTTTATCGCTTTATCAAGCGCCACTGCATCTTCACCAAAAAATGTCGTGCCTATAGCAAGATCATCAGGACTTAAATGGGAAAGTCTGCCCCAGCCATCGGGCTTTATAAAACCTAGCCCTTTAGACGAGTTCGAGCCTTGCTGGATGTTCTCTTTATCGATTAAACGCTTAAATTGACGAATCCAATATAAGCCAACTAATCCTAATGGGATTGCAACTTTACCTTCGCTGCGATCAACCACTGCACCAGAATGAGCGTCTGCAATACGTAGTAAAGTACGTAGTAGTGCGAGCTTATAGGTAGCCGATTTGGAATCATTGACGATAATGTGGCGAACCTTATTCAGATCACCGGAACCATCATCAGGCAAAGACATCACTACAGTTTGCCAAGATACACCCGTTCGCTTTAACTGATCGTCATCGAGAGATACGTTTCTCACCATTAAAGCGCTATTCTTTGCAAACTTTTCGAGCTCTTCAACCGATACGGGATAAGCTTTACGACCGTCAGAAAAGTCACCGTGACGAAGGCTAATCACCAATCGACCATTAGGCGCTAACAAATTTGCAAGTTTGCGAAATGCACGTTCACGGTGCGTAGGCGCAAGATGCATCCATACCGCACTGACAAGAATTAAATCGAAGCGAAAGCCAAGATTAATGGTTTTCTCAAGCTTAGGTAATGCATCTTCAAGCCAAGTAACGGAATCGCCACAGTAAGACTTACCAAGCCTTAGAAGTGCTTGAGCAGGCTCGATCGCAACAACTTCACACCCATGCTCAGCCATCCATTTCGCGTCTCGACCAGAGCCCGCGCCAACATCTAACACACGATCTCCAGCCTGGGGCCAGAAGACTCTCCAACTCGCGTGGACATCCTCAAACTGGATCGATGTGTATTGCTTCGCGAAAGAGTCGGCGTGTCGGTCATAAAAGTTAGAAGTGGCAGGCATAAAGGTTAACGAAAGGTAATTAATATGCGTCCATATTAATTGCTAGAAATTGCAATGGCTAGAATGCCATTCAAAAGTTGTAGATAGAGTGGCAATTACAGCCAAAAACCTAAAAACGACAAAGCCCCGACAACTCAAAGAGTTATCGAGGCTTTTGAATAAATGGCACGCCCTATTGGATTCGAACCAATGACCACATCCTTAGAAGGGACGTGCTCTATCCAGCTGAGCTAAGGGCGCGCTACAGGGACAGGATTATACGAGTTCAAACGGGTAAATCAACGGGTTTTCATAACATTCTGATCTGAATGCCTAAAAAAAGTCCATTAAAACGCTTAATGTTCAAAAACACCACAAAGCAAACGTTTGCGTATGGATGTTAATAAGAAATTCTGCGACAATGCGCCGCAGATAATCTGCCTTCTTAATTTATAAGGAAAGTCATGACTGCTCAAAATATAGACGGAACTCTCATTTCCCAAACTGTTCGATCCGAAGTGGCTGCACGTGTTAAAGCACGTGTTGAAGCTGGGCTACGTGCTCCTGGTTTAGCAGTGGTTCTAGTTGGTGAAGATCCTGCTTCTCAGGTTTATGTCGGTAGCAAACGCCGTGCATGTGAAGAAGTTGGGTTTGTTTCTAAGTCTTTTGACCTTCCTGCGTCTAGCTCAGAAGAAGAGTTACTAGCTCTGATTGATGAATTAAACAACGATGATGAAATTGACGGCATTCTAGTGCAATTACCCCTTCCTGCGGGCATAGACACAACACATGTTTTAGAGCGCATTCACCCAGAGAAGGACGTGGATGGCTTCCACCCTTATAACGTTGGCCGTCTTGCGCAACGCATTCCAAAGCTTCGCTCTTGCACGCCAAAGGGCATCATTACCCTACTCGACCGTTACAACATTGAGCTACGTGGTAAACATGCGGTTGTGGTTGGCGCATCAAACATTGTTGGTCGTCCAATGACACTTGAGCTGCTGCTTGCGGGCTGCACAACAACAACATGTCACCGTTTTACCAAAGACCTAGAGAGTCATGTGCGTCAAGCTGACGTTGTCGTGGTTGCGGTTGGTAAGCCTAACTTCATCCCTGGTGAGTGGATTAAAAAAGGCGCAGTGGTGGTCGATGTCGGTATTAACCGTCTTGATTCAGGCAAACTAGTTGGCGACGTGGAATACGACAAAGCACGTGAAAGTGCGAGCTTTATTACTCCTGTTCCTGGTGGCGTTGGCCCAATGACCGTCGCAAGTTTAATTGAGAACACGATGCTCGCTTGCGAACAGTTCCACACAGACAAATAACGTAAATTTCAGATACGAAAAAGGCTCCGCAAGGAGCCTTTTTGCTAATTGTTGATATCTATTTCAATTACAGACTTAAAATCACGCCCGCAATAGAAGCGCTCATTAAGTTCGCCATGACACCAGCGATAATCGCACGGAAACCATGCTTAGAAACAAATGCACGCTTTTCTGGTACCAAAGAGCCCAACCCACCAATCAGCATCGCCATGCTTGAGATATTTGCAAAGCCACACAAAGCAAACGTCACGATTGCTTGTGAGTGTTCACTAAGTTGAGACTTCACTTCTGCAAGCTGGATGAAAGCGACGAACTCATTCACCACAATCTTGTTACCAATCAGCGAGCCTGCTGTGGTTGCTTCTTGCCATGGTATACCCAACAACCAAGCGACTGGCGCAAACACAAAACCTAGGATGAGCTCAAAACTTAATGGTGTCCCAATCAGATCACCTATCCAGCCTAACATGCCGTTTAGCATTGCAATGACACTAATAAACGCCAGTAACGTACCACCGACCGATACAGCAATGCGTACACCCGCCATGGCACCATCGGCTAATGCTTCTACTACGTTGGTTGCACGTGGAATTTCAACTTGGCTAATGTCGATATCTGCTGCTTTATCCGTATCTTCTGGCATTAAAATTTTTGCCATCAACAAGCCGGCAGGTGCTGACATAAATGCAGCAGCAATAAGATAGTTGAGATCGACACCCAGTGATGCGTAACCAACCAACGTTCCGCCAGCAACTGACGCTAAACCACCTGTCATAACTGCAAAGAACTGCGAGTCAGTCATGTGTTTTAGGTAAGGCTTTACCATTAATGGTGCTTCAATGGTGCCAACAAAGATATTCGCCGTAGCAGACAAAGACTCAGCACGACCGATACCTAGCAGCTTTTGAATACCACCACCGATAAAGTTAATGATTTTTGGCATCACACCAATGTGATAAAGACCTGAGATAAGAGAGGAGAAGAAAACGATGATACCCAGAACATTGATCGCAAAGGTGAAGCCCCCTGTCGCCAAATTACCGAATAAAAACGCAATGCCCTCTTGACCATAGTTGATCAAATTCGACACAACACTGCTCACTGAATTCAGCGCATCTCGTCCTGCTGGTACATATAAAACCAACAACGCAAACAGTACCTGCAAAGCAAACGCAAACGACACTGTTCTCAGCTTTATATTTTTTCTATTTGTAGAAAGTAGCCATGCTAGGAATAGTATGGCTACGATACCAATAATTGAGTTCATAAAATGAATCCGACAGAAGGGGGATATGGAAGGCACCGGATTGTATAGCGGACTCAAAATGCTGCAAGTTGAGGATGTTAACAGTGTGAAAAGTTTAAGCGACCAATAACTGACCAACAAAATAACCAATTGAATTTATTAAAGATAAACGTTTGCTTATTTTAATTATTTCCATATGGAAAATATGTTTCTGGTTCAGGAAAAATTTTTGTGAAGTGAATCACCTTATGTGTCGTTCTACAACGTCATTGATCCTGTTATTTAGGAATAGAGATGTAAGGTGCTAAACGTTGGTCCCAATGACAAGGGTTGCCGATCTTCTGTTTGATAAAGTTAATCACTGCGGATATTTTTTTTGGCATATGTTGGCGGCTTGGGTATACCGCATAAAACGGCATCGACTGGCTGGCTTTCCAGTCAGGTAACAGCTGTATTAACTTACCCGTTCTGAACTCATCACCCAGCAAGTAAGTGGCAAGGTAGGCAATACCCCAACCTGCAATAGCAGCATCCCGGACGGCTTCTGCCAGATCCACTGAATAGTTACCCGAAACTTTTACATTCAATTCTTGCTGATCTTTGGTAAACGCCCACCCCGTATAGTCACGCTCCCAGCTTCTGTATATGAGGCAGTTGTGAGCAGATAGGTCATCAGGTTCTGTTGGCGTGTCATGTTTCAATAAGTAATCTGGCGATGCCGCAACAACAAACTGGCAATCCGTCAAACGCTGCGCAATGTAACCTTCAGGCAAATGCTCATTGTTGGTTACCCATAAATCGAGCCCTTCGGCTAACATATCGACCTTATAGTCAAACAGATGTACTTCCACTTGAAGTTGAGGATACAGTTCGCGTAACTCTTGAATCGCTGGGATGATGTGTAAGGTACCAAATGATTGCGACAACCCAAGACGTACCAAACCTGCCACTTCATCCCGCTGGGTTTCCATCTCTAATGTGGCGCTGCTCACCGCTTGTACCACTTGCTCACAGTGATGAAAAAAGGTTTTCCCTGCCTCAGTCGGCGTAAAGCTTCGCGTAGTGCGTTGAACAAGCTTGATACCAAGAGACGCTTCTAACTGACTCAACTGTTTACTCACATGAGACACCGACACGCCTAAGCTCTTTGCAGCAGCTGTGAAGCTTTTGTGTTTAAGAAGAGCGGAGAAAATCACCATTTGTGCGGCACGTTCAGATAACACGCTTTACCTCGATTTGGTTATAGAAAAAACAAAGGGCTCCGAAGAGCCCTTGTATTGAAGACTGGATGCCAAATTGTTTGATGGCAGATCAGTATTTAATGCGATCAGCCAAGTGACTCACAGCAAGTGCGAAGTAGTAAGAGCGGTTCCACTTCATCAATACGTTGTAGTTATTGTAAACCAGATACGTACGACCATTCTCGTCGTCCGGCATGATCAACCATGCTTTGATGTCTTCATCCAGTTTTGGCAACGGGCTACCGTCATATTTTGTGATACCTAATTGGCTCCACTCTTGAAGGTATTTGCCTTTTTCAGCCGTGCGCCCTTCTAGACTGCGATCAATATTTTTAGGAACCTTAACTTGGCGACCCCAAGTATATTTATCATCCCAACCAGACTTGCTCAAATAGTTAGCGGTTGATGCAAACACGTCCGCTTCAGATTGCCATATGTCTTTTTTACCATCACCGTTGCCGTCAGCAGCAAAACGAAGGAAAGAGCTTGGCATAAACTGGCATTGACCCATCGCACCAGCCCATGAGCCTTTAAAGTTCTCTAGCTCAATATGGCCTTGATCGAGGATCTGAAGTGCCGACATAGTCTCTTTACGGAAAAACTCTTCACGACGGCCTTCAAATGCCATTGTGGATAGTGCATCAATCACTTTAAAGTTGCCGGTAAACTTACCGAAGTTACTTTCAACTCCCCAAAGTGCCACAATAAAGCGCGGGTGGACACCGTACTCATCGCCTATACGCTTTAGCTCGGTGTAATGCTCTTTGTAGAGTTGTCTGGCTTGCTTCACCTTCCATTCAGGCACCGCGCGAGGAATGTACTCATCCAATGTCAGTTTCTTTTCTGGTTGGTTTCGGTCCGCTTTTACTGCTCGGGGCTTGTACTCAACATTAGCAAAAGCAGCACTAATGACCTGCTCTGAGATACCTTTATCACGAGCTTCAGCACGCAGCTTATTCAAGTATTCATCAAAACCCTCGCTACTTGCAAAAGCCGAGGTACACATACCAACGCTAAGCATGGTAGCCAGTATTTTTTTCATATTGCCCTCCTTGAGCAAGGCAGAAATCCCAGATGAAAAACGATGACGTTATTCGCCTTTCTGCTGGGCTTTTTGTTCTTTGTACTTTTCTAATAGGTTCTCCGGCGGCGGTGGAACCTGAAGAAAGAAGCCATCATTTTGTAATGAAGCCTTCACTTTTTCGATATCAACTTGTGCCAATTTACGGCCATCAAGTTTAATCGTCATGACAGCGATAGGCTTACCGAACATCTGCATTAAGGTGTCAGGAACCTGTGAAAAATCATCCTTTTTCGGAATATAGAGATAAGTACCTTCTTTTTTCGAGCTTTTATAAATAGAACAAAGCATGACACGCCTTTTATGCTGATTTAGCCGCGTTGAGTGCGGATTAGGTTGTAAACGTCAAATTCTCGCAAACTTAATAGCAAATTTGAGATTAATTCACCTATTTGCCCACGAGAGAACTTGCTGCGTCAAAGGATGAAATATAACATGACATACCTAGTTTAAGGCAACGCTCTTTCAATAAAGGCAAGAAGTCCACGATGACCCATTCACCAGACCTTAAAGGTAGCAGTTTTACATTGTCAGTTTTACACCTTTCTGACAATGAGATCGCAAAGACTGTCGAATTTTTGCAAGAAAAAGTTTCTCAAGCACCTTCTTTTTTTGCATCCGCGCCTTTGGTAATCAATATAGCAAAAGTACAAGGCGACATTGATTTCCCTAAGCTTAAACAAGGCATCTCAGATGCCGGTTTTATTCCGGTCGGTGTAACGGGCTGTAAAGACAAGCGTGTACAAAACCTTGCTTCCGAAGCTGGCTTCGCCATTATGTCGGCGAGCAAATCGCCAAGCCAAGCACCTGCCAAAATGGCACCAACGAAAGTAGTTCGTACGCCTGTCCGCTCAGGACAACAGATCTACGCAAAAGATGGTGATTTGGTGGTGCTAGCGCACGTAAGTGCAGGTGCTGAAGTCATTGCTGACGGCTCTATTCATATCCATGGCACACTTCGAGGTCGTGCGATTGCAGGAGCAAGTGGTCAGCAGGAAGCGCGTATTATTTGCCACGATTTACAAGCAGAACTGGTATCCATTGCGGGTGACTACTGGTTAAGCGATCAAATTGAAAGCGAGTACTGGCAAAAGAAAGTAATGATCAGTAAAGCCGATGAATCATTACATTTAGAAGTTCTCGCGATTTAATCTAAAAAGGAAAAAAAATGGCACGCATTATTGTAGTAACGTCTGGTAAAGGTGGCGTTGGTAAAACCACTTCAAGCGCAGCCATCGCCTCTGGTCTAGCTCTTAAGGGGAAAAAGACCGCGGTGATCGATTTTGACATCGGTTTGCGTAACCTCGATCTAATCATGGGCTGTGAGCGCCGCGTCGTGTATGACTTTGTAAACGTCATTAACGGTGAAGCGACATTAAACCAAGCGCTGATCAAAGATAAGCGCACGGACAACCTATTTATTCTTCCTGCTTCTCAAACTCGTGATAAAGACGCACTGACAAAAGATGGTGTTCAGCGCGTATTCGGCGAACTTGATGAAATGGGCTTTGATTTCATTATTTGTGATTCACCAGCAGGTATCGAGCAAGGCGCGTTAATGGCCTTGTACTATGCCGATGAAGCCATTGTCACAACGAACCCAGAAGTCTCTTCTGTACGTGACTCTGACCGCATTCTCGGTATTTTAGATTCTAAGTCACTGCGTGCAGAACAAGGGCTAGAGCCAGTAAAACAGCATCTGTTACTGACTCGCTACAACCCATCTCGCGTCACTCAAGGCGAAATGCTAAGCGTTGAAGACGTAGAGGAGATCTTACATATTCCACTACTGGGCGTGATTCCAGAAAGCCAAGCCGTGCTTAACGCGTCAAACAAAGGTGTGCCAGTCACTTTTGACGATAACACCGATGCGGGTATGGCTTATTCTGACACCGTTGATCGCTTATTAGGCAATCAGGTTGAATTTCGTTTCCTTACTGAGGAGAAGAAAGGACTCTTTAAACGACTCTTTGGAGGCTAGACATGTCATTATTAGAATTTTTCCGTCCACAGAAGAAAACTTCTGCGAATCTAGCTAAAGAGCGTTTGCAAATCATTGTCGCAGAGCGCCGCAGCCAAAATGATCCTGCGCCGTCTTACTTGCCTCAATTAAAAGAAGACATCTTGAAGGTGATCAGCAAGTACGTGGCAATTGATCCAAATATGGTTGACTTAACATTTGAGCACAAAGACGACGATATCTCAGTTCTTGAGCTGAATGTGAAGCTACCAGACGAAGAAAAGTAATCAGTTTCTCTCGCAAGACGAATGCTCTAATTAGAACGAAAAAGGTTGGCATCGAGGCCAACCTTTTTCATCTTTCATTACTTTAATGCTTTGTTCATCTTGTCGCCGAGTAAATCCAAACGCCACCCTTGCATCAAATCAGGCAATACTTCTGGGTCACGATCTTTTTTCCAAACCCAACTGATCAACTGATTGATCTGCTTTTTAGAGGCAAGGAACTCCGTGGCTAAACCTGACTTCTGCGAAGCCGATTTCACCAAGTCTTTCATATTTTTGAAGACCTGCTTGTAACCCGGATAGTCCATTAAACGCTCAATTTTCGCAGGATACTCTTCAGAAGGTGTTTGCTTCGCTTGTTTAACAATCGCGGCAATCTTCGCGCCATGGCGGTTAATCGCTCGGATATCAATATCTTCTGCTTCCATCTTCTTAAAGTTCGTTAAACCAAGACGAGCGACCGTTAATAGATCACCTTCTTTGAAGATAAAGTTCAGCGCTAAATCTCGTTTGATTGCTTCACGATAACGCCACGTCGCCAATGGCTTTAAAATCGCCAGCTCAGAAGGTTTTAATTGCCAAGCGCCCTTAATATCAAGGTAGGCATTCTCTTCATTGGTTACGCGAATACGTTTCGAAACGAGTAAATCACTTTCTTGCTGTAAAGCTTCCCACCAACCTGCTTGCGTCACCTTATCGAACAGCTTTTCGTATAACGGTAACAAGTAATGAACATCTGCGGCAGCATAATCTAATTGCTTTTGTGTCAGTGGACGAGCCATCCAGTCGGTACGTGATTCACTTTTGTCGAGCTCTACGCTTAAATATTCTTCCACCAGCGATGCGAAGCCTGTCGATAGGCCGTGACCGAGAAAAGCGGCCATCAGCTGCGTATCCACCATAGGGAATGGTGTACAACCAAAAGCGTTTTGGAAAACTTCTAAATCTTCACCACATGCGTGCAGCACTTTTAGCACAGAAGTATCTTTTAATAGCGCTACAAACGGCGTCATATCCGTTAATTCAGTCGGATCAATCAGCGAGAGGCGATTACCATCGAAAAGCTGAATCAGACCTAACTGCGGGTAGAAAGTGCGAATACGAACGAATTCGGTATCCAGCATCACTACGTCTGCCTCTCGGGCATGAGTGCAAACCTCTTCTAGGTCTTTGTTTTTAGTAATAATTTGATAGTTCACATACTTCTCGCTATAAAAATGCCAGCAAAACGCTGGCATTCTATCATTTTTTAAATCTCTCGACTCGACGAAATCGGCTTATGCGCTTTTCTTCGCAAGTTCAGCGTCATTCTCTTCGCGTAAAACACGACGCAAGATCTTACCGACATTGGTTTTAGGTAAGTCTTCGCGGAACTCAACCAACTTCGGAACTTTGTAGCCAGTTAAGTGTTCTCGACAATGCGCGATCACTTCGTCTTTGGTCAAGCTCGGATCGCGTTTCACGACATAAATCTTCACTAATTCACCAGACACTTCATGCGGCTGACCAATAGCAGCAACTTCAAGTACTTTGCCGTGAAGTGCTACAACGTCTTCGATTTCGTTCGGGTAAACATTAAAGCCTGATACTAAGATCATGTCTTTCTTACGGTCAACGATATGCAGGAAGCCTTCGTCATCGAACTTAACGATGTCGCCGGTTGATAGCCAGCCGTCTTCGTTAATCGTATCTTTCGTTGCTTCAGGTCGTTGCCAGTAACCTTGCATAACCTGAGGACCACGAACTTGAAGTTCACCAGTTTCAGTATTCGCAAGAGCGTTACCTTCTTCGTCCACGATACGAACTTCTGTTGATGGTACCGGCAGACCAATAGAGCCATTGTATTCAACAAGATCATGCGGATATGCCGCCACCAACGGAGAACACTCTGTTAGACCGTAACCTTCGAGCAAATAGCAACCCGTGGTCTTTTGCCATCTTTCTGCCACTGAGCGCTGCACTGCCATGCCGCCGCCAACGGCTAAACGTAGATTACTGAAATCCAACTCATGGAAATCTTCATTATTGACCAATGCATTAAATAAGGTATTCACGCCCGTAATCGCAGTAAACGGATGCTTTTGTAGCTCTTTCACGAACCCTGGAATATCTCTAGGGTTGGTAATAAGTAAGTTACGACCACCCATTTCAACAAACAGCAGACAGTTTACGGTAAGAGCAAATACGTGATACAGCGGTAATGCTGTCACGACTAATTCACGCCCCGGAGATAAAACCGGTCCGTACGCGCCTTTTGCCTGTAGAACGTTCGCAATCATGTTGCGGTGAGTCAGAATCGCGCCTTTCGCGACACCTGTCGTCCCCCCCGTATATTGCAGGAATGCAATGTCATCCCCAGACATAAACGGTTTAACGTATTGTAGACGACGACCTTTACGTAGAGCCTGACGCATTGAGATTGCACCAGGTAAATCGTACTTAGGCACCATGCCCTTAACGTACTTCACGACAAAATCGACAATCGTACCTTTCGCTCGTGGCAGCATTTGACCAAGACTGGTTAACACTACGTGTTTGACTGGTGTTTTATCGACGATTTGTTCTAGCGTGTTCGCAAAGTTAGACACAATCACAATCGTCGTCGCACCTGAGTCATTCAATTGGTGTTCAAGTTCACGAGGAGTGTAAAGTGGGTTAACGTTTACGGCGATACAACCTGCACGCAAAATACCAAACAACGCCACTGGGTATTGCAGTAGGTTTGGCATCATCAGAGCGACGCGGTCACCCTTTTGCAGTTTTAACTCGTTTTGCAGATACGCTGCGAATGCGCGACTACGCTCTTCCAATTTACGGAAGGTCATAACCGAGCCCATGTTCATGAATGCTGGTTGGTCTGCATATTTTTGTACAGACTGTTCAAACATTTCTACCAAAGACTCATATTGCTCTGGATTAATGGTTTCAGGTACGTCACTTGGATAACGTGAAAGCCATGGTTTATCCACGATGTTACTCCTCGTTTATAACTGGCTAAAAAATAGCGTCCTTTTTATTTTGAAAGCTATTACAGCACAGCGAACGTGCTTGAGCACGCAACTCTCAAACACTTGTTTAAATTTTGTTAACTACACCAAGAATTCGCGTTGCGACCTCGAGTATTTGCTCTAAATGACAGTGATGACCACCCTTGACAGAAACCACTTGCGGTGGGTTCTCTCCCCAATCAGCTTGGTTAGATGGTAAATTCTGAAATCCTTGATCGCCTAATACAATCAAATGAGGACAACGTATTTGGCTGGTAATCGAGTTAGCATGCGCTTGCGCCATTCGGTAAAGCGACGCACATTTTAACTTGGCGTCATGCCGCCAATACCATTTATCTCCTCGCTGCTCTGTTCCACGCTCTACTATCGGTAGAAGCTGCTCAGCGGTTAATTGGTTGGCTTGCATGCGTAATTTTAACGCCAGATCGAAGGAGGCAATGGCTCGCTCTGGCTTGTTTTGCTGTCTTATTCGACTTAAAACGCCATCGCGAAGACGAGGCAAACTGTTAGTAGGATCCTCATGAAGAGGTCCTGCTCCCTCAATTTGCACAAGAGCTTCGACCTGCTCTGGAAACGCTGCACTATAGCAACTTGCGATTAAAGCACCAAGTGAATGCCCTACTAATATCAGTCTGTTTGGTGATAATTCGTCCAAAAACTGATACAAATCGGCAATATAGTCGTGAAAGGGGTAATAATTATCGTGAGATTTATGACTCGATAAACCGTGACCAAAATGATCGATGGCGAGGAGGTGTAAGTGAGGATTAAGTTGATTCAACTGCTCCATGAGCGCTTTAAAGCTGCCCGCATTATCTAACCACCCATGAAGAAAAACGACTGACAAGTCAGCCGTTTTCTCGTTCCCTATCTCAAGGGCTGCCATTTTGCCGGCAGGAAGCTCGAATTGACGCTCATGCATCGCAGATTATTTGACCTGTTTTATCACTTTACCGTCTTGTGGGAAATCATTACGCCACATGCGGCAGTTAATCGAGTAACATGGGTAAAAGTAGGTTGGCGAGTCATACATGCGTACACGTTCTTCAATTTTCCATAAACGGTACCCTTCCCCCTTTATTACCGGGAAGATGTAACCGTGCTCACCGATCTTTCCTTCTTCTTCCCCTACTCCTTTGCCTACAAACGTCACCAAACGGCCTTCACTAAAGGCGACAGGCTCTAAATAGCCATCAAAATAGGCGACAAAACGCCCCGTAGGCTCTTCATCAATATCAGGTTTACCAGACTTACTGATAGGAAGGTTTACAATCTCTAGACGCGTTTTATCTTTAAAGTTATCCACTTTAGCGATGATTCCACCAAGGCGAACATCTTCACTCACTTGCCCCTGAGACTCAGCAAAAGCTTTATAGTCTGTAACGACCAATTCTGTGCTTGCATTTAGCTCCTCTGGCAACGAGCTACACGCAGACAAACCAACCGTAGCAAATAATGCGAGAAAGAACCGTCCAAAAACCTTCATAAACCACCTTTCAATATTTGTAACCCCAAGCTGGGGAGATCTCACACGTAAATATCGACACCAAGTAATTGAGCCAGTTCCTCTTTTTTAGCTCGATTCATGACATCCATGTACTGTTCCATTGCTTTACGTGCGCCCCCTTCAGGAAGGTCATATTGCACTTGAGCTCGGTGAATTTGGGACTCATCCACGTGTTTTATGGAGTGCGCCACGGCGTTAGCAACCTTTGAAGGCTGACCTACAGGCTGCTTTGTTTGTGATTTATTTACCTGCTTCTTTTGACTGGCTTTATTAGTGCGATTTGCACCGGGAATCAAAGAAGGAGGCAAGCCATTAATCGACGCCATAGCACTCCATAAAAATACAGGGCAAACGCCCTGCTTTTTGTCAGGTTAATGAAAAACGGACTATTCGCGACCAGGAAGTTTTTTCCATGTCACATTATCACGTAAATAAACAGGGCTCGAATCTTCGACCGGCACGGTGTTACCCTTTTTAAATTCTTGTTCAGCAAGAATCACAATGTCTTGTGAATCAGGGTACAGAACGTCACCATGCGTCAAATTAAACGGTAGGTCTGCTAATACTTCTTGGTAAGCATCCCAACCAGTACCTGCTGTCGTCCACGTTTTGTCGTCTGCTTGTGCTTCTTCAACGAGACGTGCTGGTGGAATTACGCACTCTGCATCCATCTCTGCCCACTCACCGTTTGCTTGGCGAGTGTAACGTGCCCAGTAAACTTCACCCATACGTGCATCAATGGCCACAGCGACATCGGTCACACCATGTAAGCGATAGCTACCTTGAGCCATTGCAGCTAGCGTTGAAACGCCGATCATAGGTAAGTCAGCACCGAACGCCAAACCTTGTGCGATACCAATACCGATACGAACGCCAGTAAAGCTACCTGGACCACGTCCAAACGCTAACGCATCCAGCTCTTGTAGAGTCAGGCCAGCTTCTTTGAGTACTTCATCAACCATTGGCAGTACTTTTTTGGTGTGATCGCGTGGTGCAACCGCGCTACGTGAAATCACTTGATCATTAGCCAACAACGCAACTGAACAGTTTTCAGTCGCTGTATCGATAGCAAGAATTTTTGCGCTCATTTAACTCTCTACAACTTTCATTTATTGGGTTATGCCTCAGCACTTGCGTCTGTGACAGATTGTTCTGCTTTCAGGAATGCTTTGATTCCATCTAAGTCTCGCGTCCTTGGGATAGGTGGTAGGCTTCCGAGGAAAATACCACCATAGTCTCGCGTGACGAGGCGATTATCACAAATGATCAACGCACCGTGATCCTTCTGATCTCGAATTAATCGCCCTACTCCCTGCTTTAACGTAATCACTGCATCCGGGATTTGTACTTCAGCAAATGGTTCACCGCCACGTAATCGACAATCCTCGATACGGGCTTTGAGTAACGGATCGTCAGGGGCGGTAAACGGTAATTTGTCGATAATAACACAGCTCAGCGCATCACCTCTAACATCAATCCCTTCCCAGAAAGCGCCCGTCGCCACGAGTAAAGCGTTACCCAGTTCCATAAACTCCGCCAAGGTTTTCTGCTTACTCATCTCCCCTTGCATTAACACAGGCAGCTCAAGTACTTCTCGGAACTTCTCACCTAGTTCACGCATCATGCTGTGCGAGGTACATAAAAAGAAGCAGCGACCATCATTTTCTTCAATCACCGGAGCAAGCATTCGGACTAACTTATCCGCTAAGCCGTTACTGTTTGGCTCTGGCAAATACCTTGGCACACAAAGGCGCGCTTGTTTTTGATAATCAAAGGGGGACGGCAGAGAAAATTGCTTTGTAGGCTTGAGGCCAAGGCGCTCAGTAAAGTGCTTGAAGTCGCCCGATACGGCTAGGGTTGCTGACGTGAAAATCCACGCGCCTTGTTTAATCTCTATTTGCTCATGGAACTTGTCCGCGACAGAAAGAGGCGTAATGTGCAGAGCGAAATGACGAGGCGAGGTATCGTACCAGTATGAGTAACCGGTAATATCGACATCACAGACGCGGTCGATGCGGCCTTTGATCAAATTGGCTCGTTCAAAGGCGGTATCCAGTAATTGACTGCGCCCTAAGGCTATTTTGAGTACATCAATCGCCAATTCGAGGCTGTCAGTTAAGCGCAATAATTCTCGCTTAATAGAACCTGATTGCAACGCCTCACGCCAGTTGCCACGAAAGCCTGGCTCACCCAATACAATCCGCATGTCCATTGCGCTTTGCATGAGTTTGTCGCCCACTTTTTGCAATTGACGCATATCTTTGGCTTCGGTGCGATAGGCTATTTCAATGTCTTTGGCAAGATCGTGAATTTGGCGGCTTGAAACTGACTGGCCGAAATATTCGCTCGCAATATCTGGCAACTGATGAGCTTCATCAAAAATAAACACATCGGCTTCTGGAATCAGTTCACCAAATCCTGTTTCTTTAATCGCTAAATCAGCAAGAAACAAGTGATGGTTCACTACAACAATGTCGGAATCCATGGCTCGCTTACGCGCTTTCAATACAAAGCAATCAGTGTAGCTCGGACATTCTTTACCTAAACAGTTATCATTGGTTGAGGTGATGGTCGGAATGATCATGCTGTCTTCTGGCAGATCATCACAATCCCCAAGGTCACCTGTTTTGGTTTCTGATGACCAAGCACGCACTTTAACCAGTTGAGTTAATAACGTCGGGTCAGATTCATTAGTGTGGCTTTCGACCATTTGGCGGCTCAAACGATCCAAACACAGATAATTAGAGCGCCCTTTTAATAACGCCACTTGGCCATAAAAACCAAGCGCATTGACCATGAGCGGTAAGTCACGATGGTACAACTGCTCTTGCAAGTTTTTCGAGCCTGTACTGATGATCACTTTTTTACCGCTCAACAGCGCAGGGACTAGGTATGCGAAGGTCTTACCGGTTCCGGTTCCTGCCTCCACCACCAACTGGGTTTGATCTTTGATCGCACTGCTGACGGCTTCCGCCATATCGATTTGTGGCTGACGAGCTTGAAAGCCAGGAATGGCCTTACCTAACGCGCCATCAGAGGAAAAAGTTTTTGCGATCATGCTTGGTATTGAGTTTGAAAAATTATCGAGAGTATATCAGAGGAATAGGAGTGACATCAGCCCACAATCTGACCAGCTTGCGGCGACACGCGGATATTTTGTTGAAACCAAAGTAAGAATAGATTATTTATGGTGAAACATGGCAGTACAGTTACACCCGCCAGGGAATAATAACAAATTCGTACGCTAAAATATTAATGCATGGAAGTACCTGATTTATGGAAAAGAAAACACTGTTGACCCACTGTTCTGACGCCCCGGGTCTCATCTCGAAAATTACTAATATCTGTTACAAGCACCAACTCAACATCGTTCACAATAACGAATTTGTTGATAATACCAGTGGCCACTTTTTCATGAGAACGGAGCTAGAGGGATACTTCAACGATCAAACGTTTCTTGCCGACTTGGACCAAGCTCTCCCGCAAGGTGCTAAGCGTAAATTGGTTGGCTCTCGCCGTAAGCGCATCGTCATTCTCGTCACAAAAGAAGCGCATTGTTTAGGCGATATTCTGATGAAAACCTACGATGGAAGCCTAGATGTTGAGATCGCCGCTGTGGTGGGGAATTACGACAAACTGCAAACTCTCACTGAGCGCTTCGACATTCCTTACCACCACGTGACCCATGAAAACCTTAGCCGTGAAGAACACGAGCAGAAGATGCTAGAAGTGATCGATCAATACGATGCTGACTTTTTGGTGCTAGCTAAATACATGCGCGTATTAACGCCGACGTTTGTTGAGAAATATCACCACAAAATCATTAATATTCATCACAGCTTCTTACCTGCTTTTATTGGCGCGAAGCCATATCAACAAGCTTACGATCGCGGTGTGAAAATCATCGGTGCAACAGCACACTTCGTGACTAATGATTTAGATGAAGGGCCGATCATCAAGCAAGACGTAATTCCTGTCGACCATACATTCAATGCCCAAGATATGGCGCAAGCGGGACGCGATGTAGAGAAGAACGTATTGAGTAAGGCTTTGAATAAAGTGATCAATGACCACGTCTTTGTTTATGGGAATAAGACAGTGATCCTGTAATCCCTCCGTACTAGTTACAACGATAGTGAAACCCGTCCAACTTGGCGGGTTTCATCTTTTCAGAAGATCCCCCCTCCAATTCTAACCATCAAAGTTAAACCGATACGTTATAATTTTTCATTTCTCCACAACTATTTACTGAGAGAATGATTCCGTTTATCATTTGCCCTCCTTATAATAAACCACGTTAATATTACGGAATTAAAATGAAAAAAACGTTAGTGGCTTTTCTGATTGGGCTGACTTTACCAGCAACCACAATCGCAGATACTCTTGAGCCTGTTCAGAATGATGTATCCACTCGCATTATCGGCGGCGAACCTGCCAACACTTCCGACTGGAAATTTATTGCTTCACTGGTACGTAAAGGACAACCTACATCTATTGGTCACTTTTGTGGTGGCAGTTTCCTAGGTGGAAAATACGTATTAACTGCTGCGCACTGTGTGGAAGGTCTTAATGCGGACGATCTGGATATCGTTCTTGGTCTTTATGACAAAAACAGAGAGTCTCAAGCACAGCGCATCGCCATTAAAAATATCTATTCACATGATGAATATAACAACATAACAACGAACAATGACATCGCTCTTATTGAATTAGAACGCAATATCGATAGCGCAACTATTGACCTGGCAACGCCAGAACTTTTAGATAGCGTACGCGTAGGAGACAAGTTGCACGTGGCTGGATGGGGAAATACGTCCACGACAGACCGAATATACCCAACCGTTTTACAACAAGTAGATTTGGAATACGTAGATCGAGCTACCTGCCAAAACCTACCAGGAAACTACTCTAATGTATCAGATGACGGTATTTGCGCCGGATACTATTGGGGAGGTAAAGATAGCTGCCAAGGAGATAGCGGCGGTCCACTCATCGTTGATGATAACGGTATCAACAAATTGCTAGGCGTGGTCAGCTGGGGGGATGGATGTGCTCAACCAAACGCTTATGGTGTTTACGCCAACGTCGCTCATTTTCAACACAATGGATGGATAGATAGCCATCGCAATACTATCAGCTTCACTAAGTACCGAGATCTTCGTTTCGTTGAGCGAAAAGCGCAGCAAGAGACCTTTACTATTCGTAATGACGATACTATCCCATTCAACATCTACCAAAGCACAATATCATACGGAAGTACCATCGAGAAAAGCACTTGTACTGGTACCTTAAAGCCTTCGCAAAGCTGTCAAATTACCGTCGGCTACCAACCTAGCTATTCGGGATCAGAAACAACGATAGAGCTCTTTACCGATCATCCGAAACTGTCCAGACTCACAACAACTTTCGAGTATTCAGGTGTAGATAAAGCAAGCAGATCAGTGCGTAATGCCATTCCGCTAGCAGACGCAAATGTTTATACTGGTCAAAACGCTTGGACGGCTGAAAATGGTGAACTGCAATCAGCGGATATGGGAGCTTATCCTGGTGTATCTGAGCTGGTTTTGACCGATCTTCCGAAGGGCAAACTTACCATGGATCTCAAAGTAATGTCCGATGGTTTTGATTACTTGTTCATCTTAGTTAATGGTGAAATTTACGATAGCACCAACCAACTCCTCGATTATAAAGAGATCCAGATCGATCTTTACAAAGCATCTAATACGATAACGTTTGAATACGTCCAACACCCGTTTTCAAGTGGCATTTACAGCGCGCAAGCATTTGTTCGCAACATAAATATGTCAGTCAGCACAGATTATGTCAGTCAGCACAGATAATACGGGCGATGCTGGTAACGACGTTAATAAAAAGTCTAGTTCAGGCGGCAGTTTATCTATTGGCCTACTGGTGTTAATGGCTGCAGGTTCATTCGTACGACGCAAAAAAAGGTAACGAGATGAAACATAGACTCAAGATATTCCTACTTGGTTTGGGCACTATCAGTTTAACTGCATGTTCAGCAAACGCAGGACTGCAAACAAACCAGACGTCTGAGCACCAAGCAATGATGGTAGAGACTTATAGGACAAGTGAGAGTCAAATTTCATTTATCACAGAGTCTAACGGCTGCAGTGAAAACGAGGACTTTAGCCTAAAAATAGAGCAAAGCTCACAGACAGAAGCTCTTATTACTATCGTTAGAGACAAGGCGGATCATTGTAAACGAATGCCGTTTGCCAAAACTTTTACACTGCCTTTAGATGAAGAGTTGAAAGGCAAAAAACTTTCCATTACCAACCCAAAAAGCAAGTCACTGGCTAAATAGTGATTCGCTTACGAAAGGGAGCCTCGGCTCCCTTTTTGCCTATCGCAACTCAGCAATTCTCACCCTAGCGTTTTACGCCTGCTCAGACTCCACAATACGCTTAAGTGAATGCGGGTGCAGTTTGATACAAATGCCTTGGTACTTAAACGCCACTGTTGGGTTATTCAAGCGTTCGCCATCCCCTTTCGGGCTCGACAGTTTGATCTTCACACCTAGCTCTTCCAACTCATTAAAACGCGCGCCAAACGCTGGGTAAGTGTGTTTCAAATCAGCAAGAAACTCGTCTGCAGTTTCGGCATGAGACGGAATCACAAACTCCACATGTTCCCAGCTTTCATTTGGGTAGATTTTGCCTTCCGCAGGGTATGGCAGTTCCAGACACTCAATCTTCCAACCACGGCTTTCCAACGCTTTGTCGAATTCGATAACGATGATTGGACGACCGTTGATTTTCGCTTGTGAAATCACCTTACCGTATTGATTCCATGCTTCATGCGCGGCTTTTGCTGTTTCAGTATCATTAATTCGCAGCGCAATATGGTCAGCTTGAGCAAAGCTCAGATCCAGTTTTAACAGGGATGCAAGCTCTTCAATCTTCGCCATAAATTCATCCAGATCTTGGATCATCAATTTAGGCGCTAGGCGTTTTTCAACTAGTTGAGTCGTCATTGTGGCTCTCTTATGGGGCGATTTATCTCATTACTCTGAGCGCAATAGTAAACGCAAACTAAGCCACATTTCCATTCAATCGAAAAAGTATAAATTTCCCCAATTCCTCTCTGTATGAAAAGCAATAAAGTTGTTATCATTAGCCCCATTTTTGTGAACTCCAACAGAACTCGGCACTTATTTCGCCGAGTTCTTCGTCCTTGAATTGAAGGAAACGCGTGTGAATATCCAAGCACTTATTAATGACAAAGTATCTCAGGCTCTAGAAGCCGCTGGCGCACCTGCAGGCAGTCCTGCGGCAGTACGCCAATCAGCAAAGCCACAATTTGGTGACTACCAAGCAAACGGCGTAATGGGCGTTGCTAAAAAACTGGGTACTAACCCACGAGAATTTGCACAGAAAGTACTGGATGTTCTAGACCTAGATGGTATTGCGAGCAAGACAGAAATCGCTGGTCCTGGTTTCATCAACATTTTCCTAAGCGAAGAGTTCCTAGCAAAACAAGCGGAAGCAGCACTGGCTGATTCACGTCTTGGCGTTGCGGCAGACGAAGCTCAAACTATCGTTGCTGACTACTCTGCACCAAACGTTGCTAAAGAAATGCACGTTGGTCACCTACGTTCAACCATCATCGGTGATGCGGTAGTACGTACTCTTGAGTTCCTAGGTCACAAAGTGATCCGTGCGAACCACATCGGCGACTGGGGTACTCAGTTCGGTATGCTTATCGCAAACCTTGAACGTGTACAACAAGAGTCTGGCGAAGTTTCTATGGAACTTGCGGACCTTGAAGGCTTCTACCGCGAATCGAAAAAGCTGTACGATGAAGATGAAGACTTCGCAGTAAAGGCGCGAAACTACGTTGTGAAACTGCAAAGCGGTGACGAGTACTGTGCAGAAATGTGGAAAAAACTCGTTGATGTAACCATGATCCAAAACCAGCGCAACTACGACCGTCTAAACGTGTCACTGACTCGTGACGACGTAATGGGCGAGAGCATGTACAACGACATGCTTCCTAAGATCGTTGCAGACCTAAAAGAACAAGGTCTTGCCGTTGAAGATGATGGCGCGCAAGTTGTATTCCTAGATGAATACAAGAACAAAGATGGCGAACCAATGGGCGTTATCGTTCAAAAACGCGATGGCGGTTTCCTATACACAACAACAGACATCGCATGTGCAAAATATCGTTATGAAGAGCTAAGCGCAGACCGTGTGCTTTACTTCATCGACTCACGTCAACACCAGCACCTAATGCAAGCTTGGACAATTGTTCGTAAAGCAGGCTACGTACCTGAGTCAGTATCTCTTGAGCACCACGCGTTCGGCATGATGCTTGGTAAAGATGGTAAGCCATTCAAGACTCGTGCGGGTGGTACCGTTCGTCTTGCCGACCTTCTAGATGAAGCAGAAGTTCGTGCAGCACAACTGATCGAATCTAAAAACCCTGAACTAGATGCGGAAGAAAAAGAGAAGATCTCTAAAACAGTTGCAATGGCAGCGGTTAAATACTCTGACTTATCTAAACACCGTACGACTGACTACGTGTTCGATTGGGACAACATGTTAGCGTTTGAAGGTAACACAGCACCATACATGCAATATGCATACACTCGCGTAGCTTCTATTTTCGCTAAAGCTGGTGTTGCTAT
Source organism: Vibrio sp. 1731 (assembly GCF_033339955.1). Lineage (NCBI taxonomy): Bacteria > Pseudomonadati > Pseudomonadota > Gammaproteobacteria > Vibrionales > Vibrionaceae > Vibrio > Vibrio sp. 1731. The sequence continues at coordinate 106,411 of NZ_JAWOVO010000010.1, forward strand.
GGACGCTCTCCAAGGTGACATCAAAATCACTGATGAGAAAGAGAAAGCACTTATTGCTAAACTTATGCAGTTCGAAGAAGCGGTTCAATCTGTCGCTCGCGAAGGCCAACCGCACATCATGTGTAGCTACCTATTCGAACTAGCAGGTCAGTTCTCTAGTTTCTACGAAGCGTGCCCTATCCTAGTTGCTGAAGACGAAGCTGTGAAACAAAGCCGTCTGAAACTAGCAGCGCTAACAGCGAAGACCATCAAGCAAGGTCTGTCTCTACTAGGTATCGATACTCTAGAGCGTATGTAAGCGATTCTAGAATCGAGACGATTTAGAAAGGTTGGCGTGAAAGCGTCAACCTTTTGTTTTATCTGGCGTATACTGATGTCATTCAATTCAAATCGGATAATATAATGAGTTTTGAACTGCACCCTCAATTGGCAAAAGACACTACCGTTATCGGTCACTTCCCACTGTGTGTGGCACTTCTGCATAAAGACAATGCCGTGCCATGGGTTATTTTGGTACCTAAACGTGCAAACCTAAAAGAGCTTCACCACTTGCCAATGCAAGAACAGCAACAGTTTTTGCTAGAGTCTCAAGCGGTAAGCCAAGCACTGGAAGCAACATTCCGTCCAGACAAGCTAAACCTTGGCGCACTAGGTAATATGGTGCCACAGCTGCACATTCACCATATTGCTCGCTTCAAAGATGACGTAGCATGGCCGGGACCGGTTTGGGGGAACACCAAAGGTGAATTCCGTACAGAAGAAGAGCAAAACGAATTGCTTGGTCGCATTAAAAATGTGCTGTCACTGAGCTCTATTTTCCAAAAAGCATAAGCACTGCTAGCGAAAATAATTCGCCTTTGAATACGGCTGAAATAGACAGAGAAAGATTAATACGTATTTGTAACAATCTTTCTCATTTTTCCGGGATTATCACTAAAATAAAACTTGTTTAGACTACCAGCTCAGTTAGAGAGGGTCATCATGAAACAAGTCTTCAACACATTCCGATACGTCAGCTGGATCGCCATTATCTGTTCTATGGCTGCTTCATTCTTGCTTTTTCTTATGGGTGCAGCAAAAACCTATTCGGCATTTGCGGTCTTCATTCTCAATCAAACACCTCCAGAAGCACTCGCACATTTAGATAAAGCAGACATCGCGATCGCTTATTTGATCAAGTCACTGGATACGTTTCTTGTCGCACTAGTTTTGTTCATCTTTGCTCACGGCATCTACACACTATTTATTTCCAACAAAGCTAAAGCGAAAACACAAGAGCAGTCGGTTTTGCATTGGATCAGAACCCCAAACATCGGCCATCTAAAAAACATTTTGGCTGAAGTCATCATCGTGATCTTGTTTGTGAAGTTCTTAGAGCTCGTGCTGATTAACTTCGACAGCTTAGATTGGACGATCTTAACATTACCTATTTCGATTTTAGTTTTAAGTCTTGGTTTAAAGTTCCTAGGGTTAGGCGCGACTAAACACTCTGAAGAACATTAATTTCGCTGTATTCACAAACAATAACCAGCAAAATAAAAGCCGCATCATTGCTGATGCGGCTTTGTCGTTTTTACGTGATAATTTTTAGGTGACTAATTTTGATAGTCGCTACATGGTGACTGTCAGAGACAAACCATCTTGTTTAGTCACTGAGTAGCGAACTCGAGTCACGTCATGAGCTTTATTGGTGTCAACTAGGCGGCTAATTTTGCCCTTCTTAATCCACACACTTAACATCGCGTCAGCACCATCTTCACTCATCCCAAACTGTTTAGCCAGATCTGACTGGGAGACGGTTCCTTTGTCTGCAATGTATTGATAAAGCTCTTTTAAAATCATGCTATTTGCGCCTCTAATGCACCGTTTTGTTTCTTACCAACTTGTTTGAACACACGGTATGTGCCAAAGAAGATAGCTACGATCACAGCCATCCAAATACCACTTGTTACTGGGCTATCTGCGAAATGCGTCAATTGGTTGTAGAACGTCGCACATAGGTAAGCCAAGCCCATTGTCCAAACCGCGATAAAGCGTGCGAACTTATGACCAAACTCACGTACGTAAGCACCCATCGCCGCCACACAAGGAGTGTACAGTAGGATAAAGATTAGGTAAGCAAATGCGGCATTGCCAGAAGCAAACTGCGATTTAATGTTACCGAAGATAGAAGCATCGACTTCTTGCTCTTCTGCAACGGCATTTGAGTCAGTTAAGTCACCCACTTCAATGCCTAGTGGATCTGAGTAGCTCAAACCGGCTAAGTTTTCAGGGATACTCATTACTGCCTCTTCTAGGCTGCCCATTAGATCAAATTCTGCGTCTTCACCGTCACTTGGCGTGGTGTATAGACTGTTAAGCGTACCAACTACCGCCTCTTTTGCGAAGATACCGGTAATGATACCAACCGTCGCTGGCCAGTTATCTTCTTGAACACCGATTGGCGCGAATACTGGAGTTACAACTTGCGCAGCTTTAGAAAGCACCGAGTTTTCGCTGTCTTCATTACCAAAACTGCCATCAGTACCCAATGAGTTGAAGAAACTCAGAATAGCAACAACGATAACGATGGTTTTACCTGCACCAAGTACAAAGCGCTTTAGCTTTTGCCAAGTTTTGATCACCACGTTTTGTAGCGTCGGAAGCTCGTAATCTGGCATTTCCATCACTAGGCTATCGCTGCTACCTGGGTAAAGCGTGTGCTTAAGGAAAAGACCTGTGAAGATCGCTGCCACAATACCAAGTAGGTAAAGTGCGAATACAATGTTCTGGCCAGAACCTGGGAAGAATGCCGCAGCGAATAGCGCGTATACAGGCAGACGAGCACCACATGACATAAATGGCGCCATAGATGCAGCCAGTTTACGCTCACGTTCTTGGTCTAGAGTACGAGTCGCCATGATTGATGGTACGTTACAGCCAAAACCAAGAACCAACGGTACAAATGCTTTGCCCGGTAGGCCGATTTTCTGCATGACTTTATCGAGCACGAACGCAGCACGAGCCATGTAACCTGAGCTCTCAAGTACCGCTAGGAACAGGTACAAACACGCGATAACCGGAATGAAGGTAGCAACCGTTTGAATACCGCCGCCTAAACCATCAGCAATCACCGTAACCAGCCAAACAGGTAGGTGACCATCTAACAAGTGATGTCCACCATCAACCAACAATGCGCCCACACCAATGTCAAAAAAGTCGATAAATGCACTACCGATGTTAATCGAGAACATAAACATCAGGTACATAACAACAAAGAAGAAAGGAATTCCAATCCACTTGTTCAAAATAAACTGGTCGAGTCTTTCAGTCACACTACGACTTAACTTGCCTTCGCTTCGGCGAACTTTTTTACACTGTTCATGCAGATGCGTGTACTTAGTATCCGCGACATGCAAATCGATATCCAAATCTAACGTCGTAATGACTTCCAAGACTTTGCTTCTATCAATATCAGAAAGACTATTGAGCACCATTGTGTCTTTTTCAAGCGCACGAATCGCTAGTGCACGATGAGCGACGTTTTGGTCGTTAAAAAGTGCGGAAACCGTTTGAATTGCCGACTCCATCTTCTCACCGTAATGCAAAGACAATTCTTTAAGTGGCACTCCTTGAACGATGGATTTATGAAGCTTTTCTTTAAACTCTGCCACTTGAGTTTTATTGGTTGCAGATAAACTGACAACCGGACAACCTAACGTTTTCTCAAGCTCTGCAACGTTAATCATCTGACGTTCACGCTTTAGCGCATCCATCTTGTTGAGGACAACAATCATAGGGCGACCAAGTTCGCGAAGTTGCAGCGTCATATATAAGCTGCGCTCTAAACTTGTAGCATCCACCACGTTAATAATGAGATCAGCAGGATGAGCTAGAACCGCACGCGATGCGATGGATTCATCAATACTATTACTATCATTACCACTGTCTAATGAGTAAATACCCGGAAGGTCAGTGAGCAAAAACTCATCCCCAGCATGCTTGAATTGTCCCGTTTTCTTTTCAACCGTGACGCCTGCCCAGTTACCAACTTGCTGTTTTGCGCCAGTTAAACCATTAAATAGCGTCGTTTTACCACTATTAGGGTTACCTACGGTTAGCACTTGATATTGCATTACACTCGCTCCACTTCAATTTTCTGAGCAATTGTTTCTCGCAATGCGACAGACACACCACGGACTTCGACTTGTAAAGGATCGCCCATTGGCGCACGTCGAATCACTTTGACTTCTGTATTGGGAAGCAGCCCCATTACCATGAGTTTCTTTCTGATATCTGATGAAAGACCATCTAACAACCGAATCGTCACCGTATCGCCAGGATTAATCTCTGATAACTTCATAGTGGCCCTTAAGAGTATTGCTAATGAGAAATATTATTATTTAATAAGTTTAGGTTGCCAATATTACTCCCCTATACCCCTTCAATCCTTGTGTGAAATCAAAGATTCCGTAAATGTTTTCACGCTTTCAAACGTTAACTTCGTAAATTTCCTCTCGTTATTTACGTCAAAATTAACAATTAAAAATGACACCTAACGAAACAAAAATGTCACAAACCAAGATAGAAAACAAAAAATGCAAATTAAAACAGTGGGTTAATTAAAAAACAAAACGTTGTCGCTTTTCTCATATAAACATGGCGTTATTTTTATAAGAAAAATAAGTAACCTCTCGTATAGTTACTCCATCGAGAGGGCAACCTCTCTGATAAATTCCAGAGGTGGCATGGCAACATGTCACTCCGGCAGCAAGCGAAGGTGTCCTTGACACCCGTGGTATAGTCCCCCCGGCTATACCACGATATTTTTTTTCACCTCTTTCAAAACTTCTTTACCTTATCCATCTTTTCAACACAGTTTTCGTTTTCACGAATGTCGCATGCCATCATTCACCCAAATGAACAACGCTCTTTTGATACAGCAATACAACTGTCATTTATTTGTTGCAACTATCAATAAATCATTCTCTTGAAGCCATTTATGCTTATTGCTATGAACATCGCGACTAACAGATAGAACGTGATCGTGCTTACGTGTTGAGAATGGATTTGTAGGCTAGATGTGATGAAAAAACAATGAAACTCACTGCGTTAGCAACTGCAGCAATAATAGAGCACTGCATGCAGCTCCCCAGCATCTTAACTATTAACTAGGGAGCGTGTAATGAAGGTTTTCTAGTTAATTTCTTGGCTTTCTTGAGTCAAAGCAAACTTGGACGGGGGCAAACCAAAATGTAGCTTAAACTTTTGGCTAAAGTAAGATGGATCATTAAAGCCACAGTTAAAGGCGACTTCACTGATTTTCTCACCCGCCAATAACTGTTCACACGCCGTTTCTAAACGAACCTCTGTGACATAGTCTTTTAACGTTCTTGACGAGGCAGATTTAAAACGTCTCTGCAAAGAGCGTTCAGACATATACAGCATTTTAGCGGCTGACGCAGTGCCAAATTCAGGATCATGGTAATGCTCTGCCACTAATTGATAGACTTTTTGCAACCACTCTTTCTCTGGTGTGACTTGATCTTCTGCAATAGTTACAGGATTGAGTTCTTGCTGCGGTTCATCCAGATAACTACTTTCCTTCGCAGATGGCCATGTAATCTCGACTTTGTTTTGAGCATCAGAAGAGAAGACAGCCAAATAACCACCACTCGTTGTCACTAATTGGGCAAGGTGGTCAATACTCAACTCAGAGTGATTTAAGTTAGATGGAAACCCAGTCGCGACTTTATTAGGTAATTGCGTCCCGTAATCAAGAAAGCTCAATGACACAATATCATGCCCCTCTTCTAGCATAATTCTAACCGTTTGACCTCGGAAAGAGCGCTTGATGATATTGGCAAAAATGCTATTGAAAATAACATCAAGATTAAAGCTTTCCAGAGCAACCCGGCTCTGCTTGCTCTCATATTCTAGCTCTACCAAAATACCCGCTTTTGCAAAGTCATCTTGCCATACATCAACCACTGACTGAGTTATCTGACTCAAGTTGTAGTTCTGGCTCCCACCACTTACATCACTTGGAACACTTTTGAGTTCATTTAACTGCCAATTCGTTTTAGCCAAATGATCCTCTGTCGCAGTATCCAGAGGCATAGGTAGTTTCGCCACAATAAAGTCGACGCTTGATTTTATGGATAGAGCTACATGGTCTACGAGTAGGTTTCTAACTTGAATCTGTTTACGTAATTGCTGGTTGCTCGTAAGCAACACTCTACTTTGATGTCTTAACTGATTCGTTTTGAGGGTCACTTGAGCTGCTAGATCACGGTTAGCCTGTACAACGTAGCGCGAGCGCCAGAATACGAGTACTGCAACGACCGCAATACTAACTACGACAAAGCCTAAAATAGCAAATCGCGATAGATACCAAGGATGAAGGACGATAAAGTGAGATTCTAAACCAACGACTCCAGCGGCAACTTGAGACTCATTACTGACCTGCAAGTGATATTCACCGGAACTAAGGTGCTCGAGTGTCAGTTGGCCCCCCTCTAACGTTTGCCATGGGTCATCGTTGTTCAATCGATAGTACAAGTTTTGACTGTCTGGTTTTGGCATCACACCGAATAAAAAACTCAGCGAAGATCCATATGGCAGTGTGAGCCCATTCAGATCGGCACTACCAACTTGCAGAACTTCATTTTCAAGCACAACTTGGCTAACAATAAACTTAGACTCTGGGGGATTAGATACAAGCAGCTTGGATGCTTCTGCTTTTACGAGTCCGTACTTCGACCCCAGAACAAGCTCTCGCTCACCAATTTCTGTCTGCTGTATAACGCTACAAATACCAGGGAGGAACTCATTGTTCATTAAGCCTGATGACGATGAGTAATGTTTCACTAACTCACCCGAAAGGTGGTAATAGCTTAAACCGACAGAGGAAGCTAACCATACACCTTGCCTGTCTCTGATCAAGCAAGCAGGTCTGGCGTTGGGCTCACTCATTTCAACAACACGTTTTTCATCGCTTCGTGTATCAGTTTTAAACACACCATAAGATGAAGCAAACCACTGGCTGCCATCAACCGCCGTGGTCATGTCTAATGATTCACCAAACTTTTCTGAAAAACGGATAAACTGGATGTTGTCATTACTGTATTGGTATACGCCATGATCGGTGCCTATTAATAGGGCATCTTCAGTATCATATAGGCGCGTAACCTTAGCAGGCAAATACTGACTTACTAGCCACTCACTTCCAAAGTTTCGTACGCTTCGTGCAGCAGTATCAACATTGTAAAGATGGTATCCGCTTGATACCCAAAGACGGTCATCACCATCAACGGTCACATGCTCTACGGCATGTCCGGCCATAACCTGTAAATAAGGATATGTAATCTTGTTGAGACCATTTAGCTCAAATATTTCCAGCCCTTTTGAGGTCGCAAGCCAAAGCAGACCGTTTTGAAACGCAAATTCATTGATCTGCGACTCCAACTCTAAGACTTGGTTAATCCCACTCTTTCCTGAACGATAAATCTTTCGGTCATCAGCAAACCAAAGCGCACCATCAGGACCTTCAATAGTTTGCCGAATTCGTCCTGACAGGGTGTGTGAGTCATAACTACTAAAGGTCACTCGTTCAAATTTTTTACTAAATAGCGAGTAATAACGAATACCTTGGTTAGTCGCAATCCACATCCCTCCCATATTGTCGCTCAACAACGAATAAATCTTCGTGTTATCTAACTCTAACTCAAGAAAACTTGCAGGCGCGACTTCGGTGACCTCACCTGAAAAAAATGAGTACAAATAAAGGCCATGCTCTGTCCCCACCCAATACTCTTGATTTGTCTCTGCGAATGTCAAAACATGTGAGCCGCCAATTCTAATCACTTCTTTATCAGGCTGGTAAATGTTGAAAATTAAAGCGCCACGCAATGTACCTATCAAAATTTCTCTTCGCGTGTGTGAATAATAGACTTTCTCAATGTAGTTTTGACCTGAGGCAGCGACATGGTCAAACTTATCACCTTCAGAAAGATAGAAGCCGGAAGTCGTTGCTAGTGCCCACTTCGTTTCAACTAGCACCGCATCATTAATGTAAACGTAGCTATTATTACTATGTTGATAGAGCTGCAATAGAGAGAAAGAGTTTAACTCGCTAGTGTCGATATTGTAGGTATAGAAATGCGCGCCATCACTCACCCAAATATAGTTCTTTGAAGACCCTATTTTTCTTATTTGTGAGCCTGGATTTAAACTAAAGACTAAACGTCGCTCCTGATTTGGATAAGTTCGATAGACCTCATTTTCAATAAAGGTCCAAAAAGCACCTTTATGATAGGCCAACTGCTTGGCCGACGTTTGTAGGAAGCTACCTGATTTAGGCAATATAGTTTGACCATCGTAAAACAGGACTCTCCCGTGTACGTCATGAATCCACAAACCGCCCTTTTCACCCAAGAACAACTTTTTAGCCGCGATAAAAGTACCCTTTGCCTGAGTTGGCAAAGGGTAAAAGATTGCATTTGCATTATGAAGCGCAAATGCTTGGTAGGATAAGACAAAGCCCAACAGAGCAAGGGCTAATTGGCGTAGCAAGACGAAAACCTTTTGTATCAATTTGTGCTCTGAAAGTGACCGTTCATCGTTTGTAAAACATGGATTGATACGGTTATTTTGAGCTGATAATTATTGGTAATGATATCTCAATTACTTTCTGAGAAAAGGCTCGCCTTACCAAAGGTTGTAATTCTTACTACTGGATCACGTTAAAAAGACTACTCCTACATTACGACAGCACTTAATCTGACTTTTTGTTCAAGCATTGCTCAAAACTATTCGCCATATTGTTGAGAAAAGTAAAGTAACTGCCAGGTTTTGCTTCAATTGTACTCCCTAACGGGTCAAGCTCGCCTTTAGCGACATCACTGCCTCTCATTACGCTCTGAACGACAGCCGGGGTAAACTGAGGTTCAGAAAATACACAAGCCACATCTCCACCACTTAGCTTTTGACGAATTTGAATTAAGGTCTTCGCTCCTGGCTTGCGTTCTGGGCTCACAGTAAAATGCCCCATTTGATTTAGTTCATAACGATCTTCGAAATAACCGTAAGCATCATGGAATACAAAGTAACCTTTGTTTTTTACTGGTGCCAGCTTCTGCTTTATCTGTTGGTCAGTGTCTTTTAGCTCGAGTTCAAACTTTTTGAGGTTCGCTTGATATTGAACTGCATTTTCCGGATCAAGTGATACAAGTTGATTCACAACAGCCTTGGCCACTTGTTGTGCTTGGCTTACACCTAGCCAAAAGTGCGGATCATGTGAGCCATGATCGTGCCCATCATGGTCATGGTTGTGCTCACTATCAAATTCACGCAATTCTAGATTTGGAATTTGACTAATAGTCAAAGTATTCGATCTATCCGAAACAACTTTCTCTAGAAACGGTTCAAGATCATGTCCGTACCAGATAACCAAATCAGCCGAAGCGACCTTTTTAACATCCGATGGACGCAAAGCATAGTCATGGGGTGATGTGTTAGACTGCAATAGCACGTCTGGTGAAGTTACTCCTTGAGTAAGCTCTGTTACTAACAACTGAATAGGTTTGATACTCGTCAGTACCGTTACCGCCTGTGCTGGCAGTGTTAACATTGCTGAGGCAGCAAGAATTAATGCTCTTTTCATAGTTTTACTTGGGATATGGCGTGGAAAGTGAGATAATGTTACATTATAACATTATTGATTTGCAAATGAGTTTCATTCATGTCTTCATTAGTCCATCTTGAGCAGCTATGCGTCGAGTTCGATGGCCGCAGAGTTCTCGATAACATTAGTATGGAATTAGAAAAGGGCAAAATAACTACCCTAATTGGTCCCAATGGAGCGGGAAAATCAACGTTAGTCAAAGTTATCTTAGGTCTTCAAAAGCCGACTAGCGGCAAGTTGAACCGACAAAGAAAACTGAAAATTGGTTACGTTCCTCAAAAGTTGAAGCTCAATGACTCCCTTCCATTGAATGTAACCCGCTTTCTAAATTTAGCAGGAAAATACAGTAAGCAGGAGTGCATTGATGCATTAAGGCTTGTTGGCGCTGAACATTTACTTAATAGTAATATGCATCGCTTATCCGGTGGTGAAAACCAACGAGTGTTACTGGCTCGCGCTCTGCTTCAACGTCCTCAGCTATTGGTATTAGACGAACCAGCTCAGGGGGTGGATATCCAAGGTCAAATCGATCTCTATGACTTAATTGAGAGCATTCGTCACCGCTTTGATTGTGGCGTATTTATGGTATCGCATGACTTACATTTAGTGATGGCGAAAACGGACGATGTTATTTGTCTGCATCACCATGTTTGCTGCTCAGGTTCACCTGCCACTATTACTCAGCACCCTTCTTACATCGCACTATTTGGCAATGCAGCGAGAGAGTCTCTCGCGTTTTATCATCACGACCATGAGCATCATCATCACGATTTATCCGGAACGCCAGTAAGCGGTGATGCGATATCATGCTCCCACCATAAACACGGACATCACCATCATGATTGAGTTTCTCCTACCTTCTATTCTTGCTGGTATTGGTATCGCGATCATTGCCGGTCCACTTGGGTCATTTGTCGTTTGGCGTAAAATGGCTTACTTCGGAGATACCCTAGCTCATGCATCGTTAATGGGCCTAGCGCTGGGCTTCTTGCTCAACGTAAATCTCTACCTTGCGCTACTCGTCTGCTGTTTAGCTCTGGCCGTTTTGCTTGTCACTCTGCAAAAGCAACAACTTGTGGCTACAGACACGTTGTTAGGTATCTTGGCACACAGTGCACTCTCTATCGGTTTAGTATCGGTTAGCTTTTTGGAAAACGTGCGCGTCGATTTAATGAGCTACCTATTTGGGGACTTACTTGCCGTCTCTCCACAAGATCTGATGTTTATTTACGCAGGTGTTGTTGCGGTAAGCGCGTGTTTGTACGTCTTCTGGCGCCCACTGCTTTCTAGCACTGTCAGTGAAGAACTTGCCGCTGTTGAGGGCGTGAATACAGACTTAGTTAGATTGGTGTTAATGCTAATGGTGGGTGTAGTAATAGCAGTAGGTATGAAGTTCGTTGGCGCGTTAATCATGACTTCGCTCCTAATTATCCCAGCCGCAACAGCACGTAAAGTCTCTTCATCACCAGAGCAAATGGCATTGTTCGCATCCATTATTGGCTCTGTGGCAGTACTGATGGGGCTTAGCCTATCATGGCACTTCGATACACCGGCCGGCCCTTCCGTAGTGATCAGCGCAACATCCTTATTTATGCTGAGCCAGCTAATTAAAAGCAAAGCATAATCGCATTGAGTATTAAACGCGAAAAACCTTGCTAACAACAAACATAAATCCACGGAAACGGAAAAAGAAAAGCCTGCGAAATCGCAGGCTTTTTAATACTTATTAAGTAGTGTGGTCGATTACCAACCCGTCACTTCACGTAGACCTTGGCCAATCTCTGCTAGAGATTTCACAGTTTTAACGCCAGCCGCTTCTAGTGCAGCAAATTTGTCTTCAGCAGTACCTTTACCACCAGAGATAATCGCACCAGCATGGCCCATACGCTTACCAGGAGGTGCAGTTACACCAGCAATGTAAGAAACCACTGGCTTCGTTACATTTTCTTTAATGTATGCTGCTGCTTCTTCTTCTGCAGTACCACCGATCTCACCGATCATAACGATCGCTTCTGTCTCAGGGTCTTCTTGGAACAGTTTTAGGATATCAATGAAGTTTGAACCCGGGATTGGGTCACCACCGATACCAACACAAGTAGACTGGCCGAAACCTTCGTCAGTGGTTTGTTTGACTGCTTCGTAAGTTAGAGTACCGCTACGAGATACGATACCTACTTTACCTTTCTTGTGAATGTGACCAGGCATGATACCGATCTTACACTCATCAGGAGTGATAACACCCGGACAGTTAGGACCGATCATGCGAACGCCAGTTTCTTCTAGCTTCACTTTTACGTCGATCATATCTGTAGTAGGGATACCTTCAGTAATCGTTACGATTAGCTCGATACCCGCGTCAATCGCTTCTAGGATTGCATCTTTACAGAAAGGTGCTGGTACGTAGATGACTGTCGCTGTTGCGCCAGTCGCTTCTACTGCTTCGCGTACTGTGTTGAATACAGGTAGACCTAGGTGAGTTTGGCCGCCTTTACCTGGAGACACACCACCAACCATTTGCGTACCGTATGCGATAGCTTGCTCTGAGTGGAAAGTACCTTGACCACCAGTGAAACCCTGACAGATTACTTTAGTGTCTTTGTTAATTAATACAGACATTATTTAGCCTCCGCAGCAGCAACAACTTTCTGAGCAGCGTCAGTTAGCGACTCAGCAGCAATGATATCAACATCAGAATTAGCAAGAACTTCGCGACCTAGGTCAGCGTTAGTACCTTCAAGACGAACAACAACAGGTACGCTTACACCTACCTCTTTAACCGCACCGATAATACCTTCTGCGATCATGTCACAACGTACAATACCACCGAAGATGTTAACAAGTACCGCTTTCACATTGTCGTCAGATAGGATGATCTTGAATGCTTCAGCAACACGCTCTTTCGTCGCGCCGCCACCTACATCTAAGAAGTTAGCTGGTTTGCCGCCGTGTAGGTTTACGATATCCATCGTACCCATTGCTAGGCCTGCACCGTTAACCATACAGCCAACGTTACCGTCTAGTGCTACGTAGTTCAGCTCCCACTGAGCTGCGTGTGCTTCACGCTCATCTTCTTGTGAAGGATCGTGCATTTCACGAAGCTTAGGCTGACGATACAGTGCGTTTGAGTCGATGTTGATCTTACCGTCAAGACATAGCAAGTTGCCTTCGCCAGTAATCACAAGTGGGTTGATCTCTAGCAGAGCAAGATCGTACTGAGAGAACATAGTGCCAAGACCCATAAAGATCTTAACGAATTGTTTGATTTGGTCGCCTTCAAGACCAAGTTTGAACGCTAGCTCACGACCTTGGTAAGCTTGTGGACCTACTAGTGGGTCAATTGCTGCTTTGTGGATGAGTTCCGGCGTTTCTTCCGCAACTTTTTCAATTTCCACACCACCTTCGGTAGAAGCCATGAAAACAATCTTACGGCTAGCACGGTCAACTACCGCACCTAGGTATAGTTCGTTCGCAATATTTGAAGCTTCTTCAACAAGGATTTTTGTTACTGGCTGACCGTTAGCGTCAGTTTGGTAAGTCACTAGGTTTTTACCTAACCACTTCTGTGCAAACTCTTTAACGCCTTCTTTTGTATCGTGTAGCTCTACGCCACCCGCTTTACCACGGCCACCAGCGTGAACCTGACATTTAACTACTTTCTTGGCTGTACTAATACGGCCTGCGGCTTCAAAAGCTTCTTGTGGTGTATCACACGCGTAGCCTTCTGGCACAGGCAAACCGAATTCTGCAAACAGCTGTTTGGCTTGGTATTCATGCAAATTCATTTCGATATTCCGTTTGTTTTTCCCTTAAGGGATTTATTATTTCCATAACGCTGCAGTCTTGGCTGCTTGTACGTCTGTAGGGTCTTCTCAAATCAATCCTTCATCATGAGTTCTCATACTGAAGGATTCAAATGAAGGCCAAACGTTGAGCTAGTCTAGCCATTGAAATTTTTAACGTCTAGCTACCTACGATAACTAGACGTTTTAGCGATATTAAACGTCTAATAGGAGACGTGCTGGGTCCTCTAGTAACTCTTTAATCGTTACTAGGAAACCAACTGATTCACGACCGTCAATTAGGCGGTGATCGTAAGATAACGCTAGGTACATCATCGGCAAGATTTCAACTTTGCCATCCACTGCCATCGGACGCTCTTGGATCTTATGCATACCAAGAATCGCTGATTGAGGTGGGTTGATAATTGGTGTAGACATAAGTGAACCAAACACACCACCGTTTGTGATAGTGAAGTTACCGCCCATTAGCTCGTCTACCGTTAGCTTGCCATCACGACCTTTAATAGCCAGCTCTTTGATGCCTTTTTCAACATCAGCGAAACCAAGCTTGTCACAGTCTTTTAGGACAGGTGTAACTAGACCACGTGGCGTTGATACCGCCATGCTAATGTCGAAGTAGTTGTGGTAAACAATGTCATCGCCATCAATCGAAGCATTTACTTCTGGGTAACGCTTAAGCGCTTCTGTTACTGCTTTCACGTAGAAAGACATGAAGCCCAAACGAATACCGTGACGCTCTTCGAACTGATCTTTGTACTGCTTACGAAGGTCCATGATTGGTTTCATGTTCACTTCGTTAAACGTCGTTAGCATTGCCGTGTTGTTCTTCGCTTCTAGCAGACGGTTAGCGACTGTCTTACGAAGGCGAGTCATTGGAACACGCTTCTGACTGCGAGCCGCTGTCGGCACGTCAACCACTGCTGGCGAGTCTTCTTTTGACGCAGATTTAGCGTTCGCAAGATGCGCTTCAATATCTTCACGCGTAATACGACCACCAACACCAGTGCCTTTCACTTGGCTTGCTTCTAAGCCATGTTCAGCCAACAAACGGCGCACTGCTGGGCTTAATGCGTCATTACTTTCTTCGCTAAGCGCAGCTTTGTGACGCTTATCAGGAGATGCTTCAGTACCTTCTGTTTTGTCTGCAGTTGGTTCACCTGCAACTGCGCCTGGCTTCAATTTAGCAATGATTTGTTTAGAAAGTACTGTCGCACCTTCTGCTTCAACAATAGCTTCTAAAACGCCAGCTTCCGGAGCTGGAACTTCTAGCACAACTTTGTCTGTTTCGATGTCAACCAAAACCTCGTCACGCTCTACTGCGTCGCCTGGTTGTTTGTGCCATGTCGCTACGGTTGCATCAGCAACTGATTCAGGTAAATCTGGAACCAGAATTTCAATTGTCATATCTGTTTCTTCCTTTAACTTCTAGTTCTTAATTCGAAGTTTTTGAGTTCACGTTCAGAGCGTCTTCAACCAACGCTTTTTGTTGTTTCAAGTGCACCGACATGTAGCCAACTGCTGGCGAAGCAGAAGCTGGGCGACCTGCGTATTTAAGATTTGAACCTGCAGGAATAGCGGCACGGAAGTTATGTTGGCTACAGTACCAAGCACCTTGGTTCTGAGGTTCTTCCTGACACCACACGAAGTCTTCAACGTTAGTGTATTGAGCAATTGCTGCTTGTACTTCTTCCATTGGGAATGGGTAAAGCTGTTCAATACGCACGATAGCAACATCGTCTTGCTCGTTGTTACGGCGCTGCTCTAGTAGGTCAAAGTAAACCTTACCAGCACAGAACACGACACGTTTCACTTTGCTTGGTTCTAAATCATCTACTTCTGGAATTGCAGATTGGAATGTACCATCCGCCAAGTCTTCAATCGTTGAAGTACATAGAGGGTGGCGCAGCAAAGATTTCGGTGACATAACAATGAGAGGTCGACGCATTGGGCGTACAACCTGACGACGAATCATGTGGTACACCTGAGCCGGTGTTGAAGGAACCACAACCTGCATATTTTGCTCAGCACAAAGCTGAAGGTAACGCTCTAAACGTGCAGATGAGTGCTCAGGACCTTGACCTTCATAACCATGAGGTAGAAGCATAGTAAGACCGCACAAACGCGCCCACTTTTGCTCGCCTGACGAGATAAACTGGTCGATAACAACTTGTGCACCGTTGGCAAAATCACCAAACTGTGCTTCCCAGATAGTTAAACCACCTGGTTCGGCTGTTGCGTAACCGTATTCAAACGCCAACACAGCTTCTTCTGACAATACTGAGTCAAAGACTTGGAATGGCCCTTGGTTGTCATGAATATTCGCTAATGGAATGTAAGTGCTTGCATCGGTTTGGTTATGAAGAACCGAGTGACGGTGGAAGAAAGTACCACGACCCGAGTCCTGACCAGAAAGACGAATACGCTTGCCATCGTCAACCAATGTAGCATACGCCAATGTTTCAGCCATACCCCAGTCAATAGCTTTTTCACCGGTCATCATTGCTAGACGATCGTTGTATAGCTTATTAACACGGCTTTGCAGTTTATGGCTTTCTGGGTACTGACACAGACGATTGCCTAGCTCAATAAGGCGTGTCTTGTCGTATTTTGAATCCCACTCCATATCCCATTCGTGCCCTAAGTAAGGGGACCAGTCTACAGAGTGCAACGCCATTGGACGCCATTCTTTAACAACCACTTCACCGCGATCTAATGCATCGCGATACTCATTGACTAACTGAGTCGCTGTCTCGATATCTGATTCATTTTTATCGATCAGAACATCTGCATACAATTTGCGTGGTGTAGGATGCTTTTTGATTTTCTGGTACATCAAAGGCTGAGTCGCATTTGGCTCATCCGCCTCATTGTGACCGTGGCGACGGTAACATACAAGATCGATCACGACATCACGCTTGAACTCGTTACGGTAATCCAATGCAATGCGAGTAACAAAAGCAACTGCTTCTGGGTCATCTGCATTTACATGGAAAATTGGCGCCTGCACCATCTTCGCGATATCGGTACAGTACATCGTAGAACGCGTGTCACGAGGATTAGACGTCGTAAAGCCTACTTGGTTGTTGATGACGATGCGTACCGTACCACCAACTTGGAACCCACGAGCAAGAGACATATTGAACGTTTCGGCAACCACACCCTGACCAGCGATTGCTGAATCACCATGGATGGTGATAGGAAGCACTTTGCTACCTTGATTATCACCCAAGCGGTCTTGACGTGCTCGAACTGAGCCCATGACTACCGGGTTTACGATTTCTAGGTGCGACGGGTTAAATGCAAGTGCTAAGTGAACATCACCGCCTGGAGTCGCAAAATCAGCAGAGAAACCTTGGTGATATTTCACATCACCCGTACCCCAAGTTTCGTCGTGTTTACCTGCGAACTCATCAAACAGGTCTTGAGGTTTCTTACCAAGTACGTTCACCAGCATGTTCAAACGACCGCGGTGAGCCATACCGATAACCACTTCACGCATTCCACTTGTACCCGCATGACGGATCAACTCTTTCGTCATCGGAATCAGCGCATCACCACCTTCTAAAGAGAAACGTTTTGCACCTGGGAATTTCGCCCCGAGGTAACGCTCCAAACCTTCAGCGGCTGTTAGCTCTTCTAGGAATGTGCGCTTCTCATCTTTGTTGAATGATGGCTGGCCTACGACAGACTCAAGGCGTTGCTGAATCCAACGCTTTTGCTCTGTGTCAGTCATGTGCATGTATTCAGCACCGATGGAACCGCAATAAGTTTTGTTGAGGGCTTCATAGATATCTTTCAACTTCATGGTTTCTTGCCCAACAGCAAAAGAACCTACGTTGAAAGTTTCTTCGAAGTCATCTTCGGTAAGATTATGAAAAGCAGGGTCTAACTCCGCCACTGTTGGGCGTTGCCATAGACCTAGTGGGTCTAATTCTGCAGCTTCATGCCCGCGGAAACGGTATGCGTTGATTAGCTGTAGAACTTTTACTTGTTTTGCATCGACATCTGGGTCACTAACTTGGACATTGTAATGCTTTGTTTCTCTAGCGAGTCGTCGGAAGTAGTCACGGACACGTGAATGTGGTTGTTCTGCCACTTCTTCTGATGGCTTAGGCAAGCCTTCAAAAACACGTTTCCACTCCTCACTTACCAGATCGGGATCACTTAGATACAGTTCGTAGAGGTCCTCTACATACGTTGCATTGGCGCCAGCCAAGTGTGAAGACTCGAGCCATGCCTTCATCACGCCGTTGTGCATATTTTCCCTTAACCAGTAGTTTTCACGTTTGCTTCGGTCTTTGCCGAGCTATAAGAGCCGACTAAAAATACGGTCGGCAATTTTTGTATTCTTTACTCGAATATTACTGAAGCAGTGAAGCGGTCATATCGGGTGATCCGCAACACTGCGACATTCCTAAGAGCGAGTAAATTAAACCGAACGATTAACCAACATCGACTTAATGTGACCGATGGCTTTCGTCGGATTTAATCCCTTAGGACAAACACTTACACAATTCATGATGCCATGGCAACGAAAAACGCTAAATGCATCATCAAGATCAGACAAACGTTCATCTGTTGCCGTATCGCGGCTATCAATTAGCCAACGGTACGCTGCAAGAAGACCAGCTGGGCCGATGAATTTATCAGGGTTCCACCAGAATGATGGGCAAGACGTTGTACAACATGCACACATGATACATTCGTACAATCCATCTAAATGCGCACGGTCATCAGGCGATTGTAGATTCTCACGTGATGGTGGTAATGCACCATCATCAATCAAGAATGGTTTAACTTTCGCATAGTTATCATAGAACTGCGTCATGTCAACGATAAGATCGCGCACGACAGGTAACCCTGGTAGTGGACGAATAACTATCTTATCGCCTTGTAGAGCAGATAACGGTGTGATACACGCTAGGCCGTTTTTACCATTCATATTCAAACCATCAGAACCACATACCCCTTCACGGCATGAGCGACGGAACGCGATGCTTGGATCTTGCTCTTTTAGCAGAATCAATGCATCAAGCACCATCATGTCTGAGCCTTCGTCTACCTCAAGGGTATACTCTTTCATGTAAGGCTTAGTATCCACATCCGGATTGTAACGGTATAAAGAGAAGTTTAATTTCATAGTCGTATCCTCCCTTTAGTATGTACGTACTTTCGGCGGGAAAGCTTCACGATGCGTTGGCGTCATGTTCACATCACGCTTAGTCATCGCTTCTGTTTCCGGATTGTAGATAGAGTGGCATAGCCAGTTCTCATCATCACGCTCAGGGAAATCGAAACGAGCATGTGCGCCACGACTCTCTGTACGGTAGTTCGCTGCAACGGCAGTTGAAAACGCGGTTTCCATCAGGTTATCAAGTTCTAGACACTCGATACGCTGCGTGTTGAACTCTGAAGACTTGTCCGCTAGATGCGCGTCTTTCAAACGTTCGCGAATCACTTTCAACTCTTCTAGACCGGTTGCCATCGCATCGCCTTCACGGAATACCGAGAAGCTGTTTTGCATGCATGCTTGTAGGTCTTTACGAATCTGAACTGGATCTTCACCACCAGTGCTGTTTTCCCAACGCATAGTACGCGCTAGAGACGCTTCAATATCAGATTCTGTTGCAGGACGAGCTTCCGCTTGCGCTGCTAGCGTTTCGCCAAGGTGCAAGCCAGTAGCACGACCAAAGACGACCAAGTCTAGTAATGAGTTGCCGCCCAGACGGTTAGCACCGTGTACCGATACAGAAGCAATCTCACCACATGCGTAAAGGCCTTGTACTTCCATCTCGCTACCGTCGGCCTTCTGCTTAATTGCTTGGCCAGAGACTTGAGTAGGTACACCACCCATCATGTAGTGACAAGTTGGAATTACTGGAATTGGCTCTTTCACTGGGTCAACGTGTGCAAATGTACGAGACAGTTCACAGATACCTGGTAGACGTGATTCAAGTACTTCTTTACCAAGGTGATCAAGTTTCAACTTGATATGTGGCCCCCAAGGACCATCACAGCCGCGGCCTTCACGAATTTCAATCATCATTGAACGAGCAACCACGTCACGACCAGCAAGGTCTTTCGCGTTTGGTGCGTAGCGCTCCATGAAGCGTTCACCATCTTTATTTAGAAGGTAACCACCTTCACCACGACAACCTTCCGTCACTAGAACACCCGCGCCAGCAATACCTGTTGGGTGGAACTGCCACATTTCCATGTCTTGCATTGGAACGCCTGCGCGAAGTGCCATACCAACGCCATCACCCGTGTTGATGTGCGCGTTAGTGGTCGATGCGTAAATACGACCTGCACCACCTGTAGCTAGAATGGTTGCTTTTGATTTGAAGTAACAGATTTCACCCGTTTCCATACAAATCGCAGTACAACCCATGATTGCGCCGTCTTGGTTTTTCACAAGATCCAAAGCGTACCACTCCGAGAAGATGGTTGTTTTGTGTTTTACGTTTTGCTGGTAAAGCGTGTGAAGAAGTGCGTGACCAGTACGGTCTGCAGCAGCGGCTGTACGAGCAGCCTGCTCACCACCAAACTCTTTAGATTGACCACCGAATGGACGTTGGTAGATGGTACCGTTATCGAAACGAGAGAATGGAAGACCCATTTTTTCAAGCTCGATAACTGACTCAGGACCATTTTTACACATGTATTCAATCGCGTTCTGGTCACCGATGTAGTCGGAACCTTTAACGGTATCGTACATGTGCCATTGCCAATCGTCTTTGTGCGAGTTACCCAGAGCAACGGTAATGCCGCCCTGTGCAGACACAGTATGAGAACGTGTTGGAAATACTTTTGACAACAAAGCACATGATAGGCCTTGCTCTGAAATTTGTAGTGCAGCGCGCATACCTGCACCACCAGCGCCGATTACTACGGCATCAAACTCACGAACTGGAATAGACACTTACGCACCCCACAGAATAAATAGACCAGAGAAGACATAGCCGAATAGCACGGCAATAACACCAAGTTGTAGTGCGCCACGTAGTTTCGCGCACTTAATGTAATCAGTTAATACTTGCCACAAACCAACCCAAGCGTGAATCAGGATCGAGACAAGTGCCAACATGGTGAATACTTTAGTGAAGGTACCACCAAAGAATTGGGTCCAAGATGCGTAAGAGATATCTGAAAATGCACAGAAGCTAATCAGATAAATCGTGTATAGCGTCATAATGATTGCAGTTGCACGAATTAGTAGGAAATCGTGTACACCATTACGACCAAATGAAGATACGTGTTTTACCATACCAAGATCCCCGCCAATAATGATAATACTGCTGTTGCACCAAACGCGACTTTAGCGCTCATCGTGCCTGAATCTAGTTCTTCAAAGTGACCTAGATCCATCAATAAGTGACGGATACCACCTGCGATGTGGTAGGCAAGTGCAGTAAGAATTCCCCACAGGATGAATTTTACGAAGAAGCTATCGACGATGTCAGCGGCTTCCATAAAACCCATTGGGGATGACAGAGAAATGGATAGTAACCACAGTAATATACCCACCGCAACAAACGTAATTACCCCAGACACACGGTGTAGGATGGATGCGATTGCTGTGATAGGAAAGTGGATGGTCTGTAAATCTAAATTAACAGGTCTTGACTTTCTTTCTTTCACGGGCTTGCTCACTCAGCTCCATTGAGCATTTATTGTTATAACCAATTTCAGCTTCCAAACGTACAAAAGTTAACATCTATTTAACAAATATCGCGAGTAACCACCCAGATAATTGTAAACAATTTGTTAACAGACGGAATCCAGCAACAAACCTCACTCTTTGTTTCTAGCCCCGAATTTATAAGGATTTAACTAAAATTTTCTTTGCCAATATACGGCGAGCAACATTCTAATACAATTGGTGTAACAAATTATGCTACATAGAACAGATTTTTAACGATTTTCATGAGAAAAATCATAACAAGTGCACACAAAGATGGAGAAAAATTGACTTTAAGCTTTAACAACAGTACAAAAATGGCACATAAACATCCTGGACGGATTAAATAATAAACAAAGGAGATTGTTATGGCGGATAAGAAAGCGACCCTTCATGTTGAAGGTCAAGCGCCAATCGAACTGCCAATTATGGACGGTACGCTAGGTACACCTGTAATTGACGTTCGTAAGCTGGGAGCCAATGGTTACTTTACTTTTGACCCAGGTTTTCTTGCCACTGCATCTTGTGAATCATCAATCACGTACATCGATGGCGGCAAAGGTATTCTTTTGCACCGCGGTTTCCCGATTGATCAATTAGCCAATAACGCAGATTACTTAGAAGTATGTTACATCCTTCTTTATGGTGAAGCCCCTACCCGAGAACAATACGAGCAATTCAAAACGACCGTTACTCGTCACACAATGGTACACGAGCAAATCGCAAGCTTTTTCCATGGCTTCCGACGCGATGCTCATCCAATGGCGGTAATGTGTGGTGTAGTTGGAGCACTTGCAGCCTTCTATCACGACTCTCTTGACATTAACAACGACGAACACCGCGAAATTGCAGCGTACCGTCTGCTGTCAAAAATGCCAACACTGGCGGCGATGTGTTACAAATACTCTATCGGTCAGCCATTTATTTACCCTCGTAACGACCTTAGCTACGCTGAGAACTTCTTGCATATGATGTTCGCAAACCCTTGCGAAGAATATGAAGTAAATCCTGTGGTTGCCCGTGCGATGGATAAGATTTTCACTCTACACGCGGATCACGAACAGAATGCGTCGACATCAACTGTACGCCTAGCTGGCTCTTCTGGTGCGAACCCATTTGCATGTATTGCCGCTGGTATTGCATCCCTTTGGGGGCCTGCTCACGGTGGTGCAAACGAAGCCTGCTTGAGAATGCTAGAAGAGATTGGCAGCGTCGATAACATCCCTGAATATGTAGACCGCGCGAAAGACAAAGATGACCCATTCCGCTTAATGGGCTTTGGTCACCGCGTTTACAAGAACTACGACCCACGTGCGACAGTAATGCGCGAAACGTGTCATGAAGTTCTCAAAGAGCTAAACATTCAAGACCCTCTGCTAGACGTTGCAATGGAACTTGAGCGCATTGCACTTTCTGATGAGTACTTCGTGTCTAAGAAGCTGTACCCGAACGTAGACTTCTACTCAGGTATCATTCTTAAAGCGATTGGTATTCCAGTTTCTATGTTTACGGTTATCTTCGCGATTTCTCGTACCATCGGCTGGATTGCTCACTGGAACGAAATGCACAGCGATCCACTGAACCGCATCGGTCGTCCTCGTCAGCTATACACTGGCGAAACACAACGTGAGTTTTCTCCACTTCACGAACGTGAATGATCTTTTAGTACGAAGATAGACAAACAAAAGGGTTGAGATTTTCGTCTCAACCCTTTTTTCTTTTTTGCGTTTAACGTTATTAATGGAGAACGCTAAACCGGATTATCAATATCGATAAACTCCACATGTAGGCCATATTCATCCGCTAGCCATTTGCCTAAGGCCTGAACACCATAACGCTCAGTAGCATGATGACCTGCAGCAAAGTAATGAATGTCCATTTCACGAGCAGTATAAGTGGTGCGCTCTGAAATTTCTCCAGAGATAAATGCATCCAGCCCGTGCTGTACAGCAAGTTCAATGAAATCCTGCCCTCCACCAGTACACCAGCCGACTGTCTCAATCATCTTATCAGTATTCTCTGGAGCGATATGCAGAGGCTCTCTTTCAAGAACTTGGTTGATCTTACTCGCAAATTCAACACCAGACATCGGCTTTTTCAAGCGCCCAAACATAGCAACTGACTGAGGGTGCCCTTCAAGCCCACCTTCTACTTCGATTTCAAGTAAGCGAGCTAATTCAGCGTTGTTGCCTAGCTCTGGATGAATATCTAGAGGAAGGTGATAACCATATAAGTTGATATCATTTTTGATCAGGCTACGAATTCGTTTACCTTTCATGCCACGAATTGGCTCAGGCTCACCTTTCCAAAAATAGCCATGATGAACAAGCAATGCGTCTGCATTAAGCTCAATCGCTTTATCGATTAAGGCTTGAGAGGCGGTTACGCCAGTGATAACACGCTTTACCGCTGATTTCCCTTCTACCTGTAACCCATTTGGTGCGTAATCTTTAATTAACTGCGGTGACAGTTTGTCATTAAGAATCTGTTCTAGCTTTAAGTTATTCATTATTACTTCCAATTTCTAGCGCATGTAAACCTAAATAACCTCTCGATGGAATCAGACGAAAGAGTGCAACCTAGTTGATACAGCAACGTTTTTGACATCTGGCACCTTGATATCATTTAGGTCTTTAAAGTGTATCTCGAACCCTAATATCGATGCTAGCCACCCTACCCTCAAAAGCAAATTTAGTTACAATAACAAAGCTTGTCGCCTCACCATAGATTTAGGGATACGGATGAACCAACTGCAACGCTTTTACCAATGGATCGCCACTTCACCTCCGCTTTTCAAGTTACGCCCTCCGTTTGCAACCTTAGAAGATGTCTCGGTCAAACCTTTGAATAGCTCAGAACAATACAATGGTAATCCGAGACTGGGTTTTTTATATCAGCACCTATGCACTGCGGCTCTTTCTAATTCAGGACGATATCAGATTATTGCCGAAGAAATTCAGTTAAACGACGCGGAAGGTAAGACCATTGGTGCTGTCGATTTGGTATTGAGGAATACAGAATCAAATCAGATAGAACATTGGGAAGTGGCGATTAAGTTTTATCTTCTTTACAACGGCATTTGGTATGGCCCGAATGCTCACGACCAGTTACATGCAAAATTGGATAGAATGCTCACGCATCAGCTGAAAATGAGCGATCGCCCGGAATTTCAAAAAATAATTCCTTTAAACGACTCTCCAGAAGAGCGCCTAATGATGCAAGGACGACTCTATATTAATCCGTTTACTCCAGAGCCAACTCCTAAGGAGTGCTTGGGTTATGAATTAAATCCAAGTCAGATTAGTGGTTACTGGTGCTATCAACGTCAATGGGATTTAATTGGTAAACCCCTTTATCATTTACATAAACCATGCTGGGCGACCGGTACAGATGATTTCTCTCAACCTATTGAAAAGCCTTTAGATCGATTCATACACGCACAAACGGAAGACGGTCAATTCTGGTTTGTGGTACCAGATTCATGGCCCGGAGATAAAGCGGTTCGGGGCACTTAAACATGAAAGGGTTGATGTTTTCACATCAACCCTTTGCTAGATACATTGACCATTGGATGTTTTACAAACCAGCGGCTGCAAACACTTGATTAACGATCTCTTGTGCTTCAGCTTCGATTTGTTTCAGATGTTCTTCACCTTTGAAGCTTTCACAGTAAATCTTGTAGATATCTTCTGTACCTGATGGACGAGCAGCGAACCAACCGTTAGCTGTCGTTACTTTAAGGCCACCAATCGCAGCACCATTGCCTGGTGCATGCGTTAGACGAGCAGTGATCGCATCACCTGCTAGAGTTTCAGCCGCAACCATTTCTGGTGACAACTTCTTCAATACGTCTTTTTGTGGGCCATTTGCTACAGCTTGAATACGGTTGTACTTCGACTCACCGTGCTTCGCCGCTAGCTCTTCATAGTAATCTTGAGGGTTCTTACCCGTTACCGCAGTGATCTCTGCTGCTAGAAGGCATAGCAAGATGCCATCTTTGTCTGTTGACCAAGGCGTGCCATCTTTACGAAGGAAAGACGCACCAGCACTTTCTTCGCCGCCGAAACCAAACTTACCAGTGTACAGACCGTCTACAAACCATTTGAAACCAACAGGCACTTCACATAGCTCACGACCTAGATCCGCAACAACACGGTCAATCAGCGCACTTGAAACTAGTGTTTTACCAACAGCGACGTCTTTACCCCACGCGTCACGATGACGGTACAAGTAGTCAATACAAACGGCTAAGAAGTGGTTCGGGTTCATCAAACCTTTTGGCGTAACGATACCGTGACGGTCGTAGTCAGGATCGTTACCAAATGCTAAATCGTATTCGTCTTTCAGTGCCAATAGACCCGCCATTGCGTAAGGAGAAGAACAGTCCATACGCACAACGCCGTCTTTATCTAGCGACATGAATTGGAAAGAAGGATCGATCGATTCACTTACTAGCGTTAGGTCTAGGTTGTATGCCTGACCAATTTGACGCCAGTAATCGATACCGCTGCCACCCAATGGATCTACACCAATCTTCAGGTTCGCTTTTTGGATTGCTTCCATATCGATAACGTTCACCAGGTCATCAATGTATGGCTTCACCAAGTCCATCTCTACAAACAGATCCGATGCTTTTGCTTCTGCTAGTGGTAGGCGTTTCACACCTTGTAAACCTTCAGCAATCAATTCGTTCGCACGATCTTCGATAGCTTGAGTCAACTCAGCTTCTGCAGGACCACCATGTGTCGGATTGTATTTGATACCGCCGTCTTGTGGTGGGTTATGTGATGGGGTAATAACGATACCGTCTGCTTTTTCATCGTGTTTGATGTTGTAAGTCAGAATCGCGTGTGAAATACCCGGTGTTGGCGTGTAACCGTTGTCTTGCTGGACAATCACTTTCACACCATTTGCAATCAATACTTCAATCACACTTGAAAAAGCAGGCTCAGATAGCGCATGCGTGTCTTTACCCACAAACAACGGGCCAGTTGTGCCTTGCTCAGCACGAACTTCTGCTACCGCTTGAGCGATCGCTAAAATGTGGTTTTCGTTAAAAGTGTGCTTGTCTGCAGTACCGCGGTGGCCAGAAGTACCAAATTGAACTTTGTGTTCTGCGTTTGCCGCGTCTGGTTGAAGTAAGAAGTAGTTAGCAACGAGTGCTGGGATATTGTGAAGATCTTCCTGCTGCGCTTTTTGCCCAGCACGAGGGTGCATAGCCATGTTTGACATCCTTTCTTTAAATACAAATAAAATTAAAAAAGCCTCATAATATCCGCTCACTGCGACGCATTATGAGGCTTCTATCAGGTTTCTTAGATTGAACCTGTTACTTTTTCTATTAAGTCAGGTTGGAACCCCATGTGTGCCATCACTTGTTCAACCATCTGTCTTTTACGACTTGTATTGTTATTCGTGATAACCCAAAACGGTGTGCCAGGAATGGCTTTTGGCTTGGTCGTATTACCGTTTGCTAGCAAGGTTTCTTCATTATCTGCAAAGTACACGCGTTTGCGTCCTTTTACATTCGTAGCCTGGGCGAAACCTTCTGGATTCAATTTATGTAAGGTCGATAATACCAACATAAAGCGATCAATCGCTTTTTTTAGACCGGCAAACTCATCAGAAATAAGCAGCGAACGCATTTCTTTCACTACATCAACAGATTCCGTTTTACCCGCATCTTTACTTACTACAATCCCTTGTGGCTTCTCTACTACAGGCGCGGCTTTAGCTTCCTGCAACTGACCATCAAGGTTTAAAAGGCGTCGCAAAATATCCGAGGCGCTTTCACCGATATGCTTAGTTTGACTAGCTATATAACGGTATAGATCCTCATCAACCTCAATTGTTTTCATTCGCTTTTCACATTCTCAATGTTTAAACTCTGGGGGATTATAACGAGATCCACGCGGATACTCCACGTTAAACCCATCACGAATAAGATAAAATGTCAGCATTACTCAACTATAAGCAGGAAGGCCAAGGCCAAACAGTTGTTTTGATTCACGGATTGTTTGGTAGTTTAAGTAATCTGGGTCTACTCGCCCGCGATCTTATTAAAGATCACACGGTGATCAGTATTGATCTGAGAAATCACGGCCTCTCTTTCCACTCCGAAGTCCATAACTATACCGATATGGCAAAAGATGTGGCTCAGCTCCTTCAGCACTTAAACGTTGAGCCATCTATTGTTATTGGTCACTCCATGGGCGGAAAAGTCGCGATGGCTCTTGTGGACATTGCTCCAAATGTAGTCAAGCAGTTAGTCGTTCTCGACATGGCGCCTGTAGCCTACACTACGAACCGTCACGATAATGTTTTTAACGGCTTACATGCTGTTATTAATGAAAAACCAGCAAATCGACAGCAAGCCATGGATATCCTAGCTCAACATATTGAACTCGATGGTGTAAGACAATTTCTCTCTAAATCACTGTACAAAAATGGCGATAAGATGGATTGGCGGTTTAACGTACCGAGCCTTTTTGAGAATTATGACCAAATTATTGGCTGGCAAGAAATCACACCAACAGATATCCCAACTTTATTTATCAAAGGCGGCGACTCTGACTACTTAATGCCAGAACATCAGCCGGCAGTGAAGCGACAATTTAACCATGCTAAAGCACACATTATCGCTGGCACTGGTCACTGGTTACACGCCGAGAAACCGACAGAAGTAATGAGAGTCATTCGAAAATACATTTCGAGTTAACAAATTCGAAAAGCAACACTAGATTATTGAAATAACCCTTCTTGTAGTGCATTAACTTTACCGTTTAACAGTGGTATAGTGCGCCCAAGATTTTTCGGCATGAAGGGCTAAAATGCTTTACGACTATATGGATATGCTCGAGTCTATTGGGCTCGATCTTCTTTTTGCTGCTATCTTTTTTTTCATCGGGATGGCGATAAAAGATGTGCTAAAGCAAGGCAATGTACCTGTTTTTGGTCGTCGTATTGTGTGGTTAGTCCTTTTCCTAGGCTGTGCTGGCTTTATTGCAAAAGGTGTAATTCAGCTAACTTGGGAAGGCTCAGGGTTAGGTTAAACCCTTAGTAGCATCGCCAATAACAAACAATGTAAAGGTATAGACTCTATGGCAAGTGTAGGTATCTTCTTCGGTAGCGACACAGGTAATACTGAAGCCGTTGCAAAGATGATTCAAAAGCAACTAGGTAAACATCTAGTTCACGTTCAAGACATCGCGAAAAGCAGCAAAGAAGACATTGATAACTTCGATCTTCTTCTTCTAGGTATCCCAACTTGGTACTACGGCGAAGCACAATGTGATTGGGATGACTTCTTCCCTGAACTTGAGCAAATCGACTTCTCTACTAAGCTAGTGGCTATCTTTGGCTGTGGCGACCAAGAAGACTACGCAGAATACTTCTGTGACGCGATGGGCACAGTCCGTGATATCGTTGAGTCTAAAGGCGGCACAATTCTTGGCCATACCTCGACAGAAGGCTACGAATTTGAAGCGTCTAAAGCACTTGTTGAAGGTGACGAAAGCCAATTCGTAGGTCTATGTATTGATGAAGACCGCCAACCAGAATTGACTGACGAGCGTGTTGAAAGCTGGGTTAAACAGATCTATGAAGAGATGTGTTTAGCTGAGCTAGAAGGCTAATCAAATTGAATGATGCAAAGACCTCCACTTGGAGGTCTTTTTGTATGTATTGTCACACAGCATCGGTAAGTACTTCCTCTTCGCGATACTGAGGTTTCTTTCTTACATAAAGCTTGCGTTGAACCTCTGAAACCACATTCCCCTGTTTATCTTTTACATGAGTAATAAACTCAGGAAAACACTTTTCTCCATTCCGTGTCATTTGATAAATGTTTTCCAGCATCCCTTCAGTGACCTCAAATTCTGCAAACAAATCACTTTGCCCCGGCTTAATAAAGTTAATGCTTGCCTCTTTATCCCACACATAATATTCCTCTCGTAGAATCCCCATCAGCATCAACGAGTAAATAGGATCAGTTAAAGAGAAAATACTGCCGCCATATTGGGTGCGATTGGCATTTTTATTCCACCAGCGAAGCTTTAAACGTACCTTTACAGTACGGAAGTCTTGAGAAATATGTAAGATTTTAATACCCGCCCCCCAAAAAGGAGGCCAAATATTGAGTGCGAACTTTACAATTCCTGGTTTGTATATCTTCGCTAGTCGCCTATTCATCGCTATCCCTGCCCTCTCCAAGCTTAATGTTACACAATTGTAACTGGTCAGAGCTGTAATATAATGGACCTGTTTCTAATTTACAAAAAGATTCTATTAACCCTTTGAAGTTCGTGGTTTAATGTTCCGAACGCTTATCCTATAATGGTAGGAAGATTGAATTCTGTTAAATCGCTGCAGATGATCCAACGGGAAAGTATATGTCAGATAATAATCAGGCGCTGAAGGATGCGGGTTTAAAAGTAACCCTTCCGAGGCTAAAAATTCTAGAAGTACTTCAGCAGCCAGACTGCCAGCACATCAGTGCTGAAGATTTGTACAAAAAGTTGATTGATCTAGGTGAAGAAATTGGCCTAGCAACTGTTTACCGAGTTCTAAACCAGTTCGACGATGCTGGTATTGTAACTCGCCACCACTTTGAAGGTGGAAAGTCAGTCTTCGAATTATCGACTCAACATCACCACGACCACCTAGTGTGCCTAGACTGTGGTGAGGTAATTGAATTTTCTGACGATCTTATTGAAGAACGTCAAAAAGAGATTGCAGCTAAGTACAATGTCACACTAACAAACCACAGCTTATACTTGTACGGCAAGTGTAGCGATGGTGGTTGTAAAGACAATCCAGATGCACACAAACCGAAAAAATAAGGGTTTGTTAATTTAAAAAGTAAACGTCAGCACATGCTGGCGTTTTTTGTTTCTAGAAGTCAGAACCTTAGACGTCAGTACTTTGGTTACAGAACAAAAGCTACTAAACACCCATCTTTTTTCTCCACAGTTTTGCACATCTATATAGCACTCTGTGGGATTAGGTATAAAAAATGCCAGCGTTTGCTGGCATTTTTTCATCGTTCTCAGCATTAATTGAGATTATTGATTCTCAATTTTTGCCCAGGTATCACGTAGACCAACCGTGCGGTTGAATACTAGATTATCTGCTGAAGAGTCTTTCGAGTCTGCACAGAAGTAACCCATACGTTCAAACTGGTAACCTTTTTCTGCTTCTGCAGAAGCTAGGCTAGGCTCGACGAAGCCATTGATCACAACTAATGATTCAGGGTTGATAGTAGAAGCAAAATCTTCCGCTGCGCCTGGGTTTGGCACCGTAAATAAACGATCGTACAGACGAATTTCCGCAGGAAGAGCTTTATCAGCTGACACCCAATGAATAACGCCTTTCACTTTACGACCATCTGCTGGGTTTTTACCTAGCGTATCTGCATCGTAAGAACAGAAGATCGTTGTGATGTTGCCTTCGGCATCTTTTTCAACGCGCTCAGCTTTGATCACGTAAGCACCACGTAAACGAACTTCTTTACCTAGCACTAAACGCTTGTACTTTTTGTTCGCTTCTTCACGGAAGTCTTCACGCTCAATCCACAATTCACGCGTGAATGGCACTTCACGCACGCCCATTTCAGGTTTATTTGGGTGGTTGGCAACTGTCAAGTTTTCTACTGCGCCTGCTTCAAAGTTTTCGATAACAACTTTAACAGGATCCAGTACAGCCATTGCACGCGGAGCGTTCTCGTTTAGGTCATCACGAATACAAGATTCTAATGAACTAAACTCGATCATATTTTCTTGCTTCGTTACACCAATACGCTTACAAAACTCACGAATAGATGCAGGTGTGAAGCCACGACGACGCAGACCTGAGACAGTCGGCATACGTGGATCATCCCAACCATTAACCAGTTTTTCAGTAACTAGCTGGTTAAGCTTACGCTTAGACATCACTGTGTATTCAAGGTTTAAACGACTGAACTCGTATTGATGTGGACGGCTTTCGATCGTGATGTTGTCTAGAACCCAATCGTACAGACGACGGTTATCCATGAATTCAAGCGTACAAATAGAGTGCGTAATGCCTTCTAATGCATCAGAAATACAGTGCGTAAAGTCGTACATTGGGTAAATGCACCACTTATCACCAGTTTGGTGGTGCGTAGCAAAACGCACTCGGTATAAAACTGGATCGCGCATGACCATGAATGAAGAACCCATGTCGATTTTAGCACGAAGACACGCTTTACCTTCTTCAAATTCACCAGCGCGCATTTTTTCAAACAACGCCAAGTTCTCTTCAACAGAACGGTCACGGTATGGACTTGGTTTACCTGGCGCCTTTAGTGTGCCGCGGTATTCACGAATTTGCTCTGGACTTAGCTCATCTACGTACGCTAAGCCTTTGTTAATCAATTCAATTGCATATTCGTAAAGCTTATCGAAGTAGTTTGATGAGTAACATACTTCACCACTCCACTCAAAGCCCAACCAGTTTACATCTTTCTTGATAGACTCAACGTATTCGATGTCTTCTTTTTCAGGGTTTGTATCGTCGAAACGCAGATTACATTGACCCTGGTAGTCCTGAGCAATACCGAAGTTCAAACAGATAGACTTAGCATGACCGATATGCAGGTAGCCATTTGGCTCCGGCGGGAATCGAGTATGCACGCTAGTGTGTTTACCATCCGCTAGATCTTTATCAATGATCTGGCGAATAAAGTTTGATGGACGAGCATCAGCTTCACTCATCTATAGCACCTCAAAAATATTAGTATTGTCAGAGAAAACGGAACCCTGTATCCAAGTATGGTTTCACAGAGTACATTGTTCCTAATGATCCACAATTCTAAGCAATTAGACAACAAGAACTCGCTCTAAAACGACAATATTTATCGAGTTAGCGTGAAAGCAAAGCAGATTCAAAGGGCCTAAACTAAAAAAGGCCTCCTGCGGAGGCCTTTTGCGATGTTGTAGTATCAATTGTTTGCAATACCAATAACAAACAATCACACCACTATTAAACAGTTAAGCTGGTAGCTGAACACCACTTAAGTCTTCATCTTTAGATACATTCTTCATCTCACCAGCAACAATCTCTGCTAGTGGACCAAGGATAACTTGTAGGTTGTTTGTACCTAGCTTCACAACTCCCATAGCTCCAAGATCTTTCAGAGTTTTCTCATTGATAACGCTCATATCTTTCACAGAAAGGCGCAAACGAGTAATACAGGCATCGATAGAACTTAGGTTGTCATGACCGCCAAGTGCTTTCAAGTACTGACGAGCAAGCTCTGAAGAATTGCTTGATCCAGCCACGTTAGATGAAGCTTCTTCATCATCTTCACGTCCCGGTGTTTTAAGGCCAAACTTAACAATCACGGTACGGAACACGAAGTAGTAAACCGCAAAGAAACCAAGACCTTGTACAATGAGCATGTACCAGTTTACCGCTAGCGGGTTACGAGTCGACAATACTAAGTCGACTAAACCAGCAGAGAAACCGAAACCTGCAATCCACTGCATTGATGCCGCGATATAAACTGATAGACCAGTCAGCGCTGCGTGAAGAACGTACAGTCCTGGAGCAAGGAACATGAATGCAAATTCAAGTGGTTCTGTTACACCTGTAAAGAATGAAGCAAACGCAGCCGCAATCATGATAGATGCCACTTTCTCTTTATTCTTTGATTTCGCAGTATGGTACATCGCTAGAGCAGCGCCTGGTAAACCAAACATCATGATTGGGAAGAAGCCCGCTTGGTACATCCCTGTAACACCTACCGTTGCCGTGCCTTCAGCTAATGATTTCGCACCGCCAAGGAAGTTTGGAATGTCATTAATACCAGCAACATCAAACCAGAACACTGAGTTTAGTGCATGGTGCAGACCAACAGGAATTAGAAGACGGTTGAAGAATGCATAAACACCTGCACCTGCTTCACCCATACCTTGAATGCTTTCTCCAAAACTGACCAGACCGCCGTAAACTGATGGCCAAACGTACATCAGGATGAACGCAATAACGATACCAGCAAAAGACGTTAGGATAGGTACAAGACGCTTACCAGAGAAAAACGCCAGTGCTTTGTGCAGCTCTACGTGAGAAAAACGGTTGTACAACTCAGCAGAAACAATACCAACCAAGATACCTACGAACTGGTTATTGATTTTACCAAATGCAGCAGGTACTTCACTTGGGTCAATGCCTTGAATTTGTGATACTGCACCAGGGGCCAAAAGCGTTGTGACAACTAAGAAGCCCACGAAGCCTGAAAGTGCAGCGGCGCCATCTTTGTCTTTAGACATTCCGTAAGCAACACCAACAGCGAACAATACTGACATGTTGTCAATGATCGCTGCACCAGCTTTAATAAGAAATGCAGCAAGTGCACTGTTTGCGCCCCAGCCATTTGGGTCGATCCAGTAGCCAATACCCATGAGTATTGCTGCTGCAGGAAGTGTGGCAACCGGCACCATAAGCGCCTTACCCACCTTCTGGAAGTATCCGAGAATGTTCACCTTAAGTTCCCCCTATAGGATTAGATGTTATGTTGAATGACTTATTTCAGCCGTCCAATTTAGTCATCCTAAGTTTATGATATTAATTTTGCTCCGCAAATTAAAAGCTCACCGTTTGTGATCATAATCACCACAATTTGCCCTTTCGGAAGGTTTTTGCTAGCGAGATCATAAAAC
This sequence comes from Vibrio sp. 1731, assembly GCF_033339955.1. Lineage (NCBI taxonomy): Bacteria > Pseudomonadati > Pseudomonadota > Gammaproteobacteria > Vibrionales > Vibrionaceae > Vibrio > Vibrio sp. 1731. The sequence continues at coordinate 140,236 of NZ_JAWOVO010000010.1, forward strand.
TTATTTTATTATACGAAAAAATGGCGTTTTAAAGATAATATTCTCGCACTTTATGCAAGGCAGAATCAGTGTTATTTTGGTATCTAGGCGGGTAAATCACTGTAACTTTGCTCTGAAAAAGAATCATAAAAAACCATACAATTATTACTTTTCAGTTAGTTACTATGACAATAACATCGATAAAACGCGACTTGCTGTATGTGACTCGTTATCTAATTCAGTGATACAAACTAAGTACCCATATGACTGAAGCAGTCTCTACTTAGATAACGATATAGAAATTGAATTCTCATCTATAAGGACTAGCTGACTATGTACGCGCTAAGTAACTGTAAAATTTATACCGGTAGTGATGTTCTTACCGATCATGCGGTCATCATCGAAAACGATCTTATTCAATCTATTGTGCCGGTTTCTGAGCTACCTCAAAGCATCGAACTAAAAGACCTTGCAGGCGCTAATCTAAGTCCAGGCTTTATCGATCTGCAGTTGAACGGTTGTGGCGGTGTAATGCTAAACGATGCAATTACCCCTGAAACCATGCAAATCATGCACCAGGCAAACCTCAAATCTGGCTGTACTAGCTTCCTGCCAACACTCATTACGTCATCTGATGAAGATATGCGAACTGCAATTGCCGCAGCTCGTGAGTACCACAACAAGTATCAAAATCAATCGCTTGGTTTACACCTCGAAGGTCCTTACCTTAACGTCGCGAAAAAAGGCATCCATAACGTAGATTTTATTCGCCCATCAGACGAAAGCATGATCGACCTTATCTGCACAAACGCCGATATCGTAGCGAAAGTAACACTAGCACCTGAGCATAACGACCCAGAGCATATTGCGCGATTAAAGGCTGCTGGCATCGTAGTTTCAATTGGCCACACAAATGCAACCTACGCCGAAGCACGTAAAAGCTTTGAAGCAGGCATTACTTTTGCTACACACCTCTTTAATGCAATGACACCAATGGTTGGTCGTGAACCAGGAGTTGTTGGTGCAATTTACGATACTCCTGACGTATATGCTGGCATTATTGCTGATGGTTTTCACGTCGACTACGCAAACATCCGAATTGCTCATAAAATCAAAGGTGAAAAGCTTGTTTTGGTGACGGATGCCACAGCTCCAGCAGGTGCTAACATTGATCACTTTATTTTTGTCGGTAAGAAAGTATATTACCGAGATGGTAAGTGTGTTGATGAAAATGGCACGCTAGGCGGCTCAGCTTTGACAATGATTGAAGCAGTTCAGAATTCAGTTGAGCACGCGGGGATCGCTTTAGACGAAGCTCTACGAATGGCCACGTTATACCCAGCAACAGCAATTGGTGTTGAGGATCGCCTTGGCCGAGTTCGAAAAGGGATGGTTGCAAACCTGACTATTTTCGATCGTGACTTTAAAGTAAAAGCGACGGTTGTTAACGGACAATACGAGCAAAATTAAGCATGAATGGCGGACAGATTGGTAATGTAGATTTAGTAAAACAGCTTAACAGCGCTGCGGTATATAGGCTGATTGATCAGCAAGGTCCTATCTCCCGTATTCAAGTCGCGGACGTGAGTCAGCTCGCGCCTGCTAGTGTTACCAAAATAACCCGCCAACTTTTAGAGCGCGGCCTTATTAAGGAGGTCGCCCAACAAGCTTCAACTGGTGGTCGTCGTGCGATCTCTTTGACTACTGAAGTCAAACCTTTTCATTCGATTGCCGTTCGCTTAGGTCGAGATTACGTACAGTTCAGTTTATACGATTTAGGTGGTACCGCGCTGGCAGAAGATCAGCATGAACTGCACTACACTAACCAAGCAGACTTAATCGCAGGACTTATCGATTTATTAAAAGATTTCGTAAACCGTTGCGAAGACAAAATTGATCAACTCATCGCTATCGGCATCACTTTACCGGGCCTTGTTAACCCAACAACTGGCGTGGTCGAATACATGCCTAATACCGATATCGATAATCTTGCTCTCGGTGAAATTGTTGGAGAGAAGTTTAATACAGCATGCTTTGTTGGCAACGACGTACGTGGCATGGCGTTGGCTGAGCACTACTTTGGAGCAAGCCAAGACTGCCAGGATTCTATTTTGGTTAGCGTCCACCGCGGTACTGGCGCAGGTATTATCGTTAACGGCCAGGTTTTTCTTGGTTTTAACCGCAACGTCGGTGAAATTGGTCATATCCAAATTGACCCGCTTGGTGAGCAATGCCAATGTGGAAACTTTGGCTGTTTAGAAACCGTAGCTGCAAACCCAGCGATTATTCAACGAGTGAAGCAACTGATTACTCAAGGATACGAATCAAGCTTAACCGACCTTGAAAACATCACAATTGAAGCGGTATGTCAGCACGCAATGAATGGTGATGAACTTGCGAAACAGAGTTTAGTGCGAGTGGGCAACCAGCTAGGTAAAGCGATTGCGATTACGGTTAACTTATTTAATCCACAGAAAATTGTAATTGCTGGCGATATTACTGCAGCACAAGATATTGTTTTCCCTGCAATTCAACGCAACGTAGAGAATCAATCTCTTAAAACTTTCCATAACGACCTCCCTATCGTGGCTTCTCACATTGATAAGCAGCCAACGATGGGCGCATTTGCGATGATTAAACGCGCTATGCTAAACGGAGTTTTGTTACAAAAGTTACTGGAAGACTAAGTTTATACAACCAATTGAGTTACAATCTCGGGCTGTGTTTTCACAGCCCGTTTTTGTATATCAGGAATACAGCTCAACAGTATGGAAATTATTCTAATTACAGCCGCTTTTTTAGCTGGTTTTATTGCGCTTAAATGCAGCCTCCCTCCCCTCGTTGGTTTTCTACTAGCTGGATTTGGCTTGCATGCATTTGGTTACCAAAGCAATGACGTTATTGTCACTCTCGCAGATCTTGGTGTTACTCTTCTTCTGTTTACTATTGGACTCAAACTCGATGTAAAAACCCTGCTGTCCAAAGAAATATGGGGAGGGGCAACCGCCCACAACATACTCTCTACCGCTTTTTTTGCCCTAGCGTTATCCGGCTTAAAACTACTGGGCTTGACTTCGCTAGCCAGTATGGACGGCAGCCAAATCCTGCTTTTAGCTTTTGCACTATCGTTCTCTAGTACCGTTTTTGCCGTAAAAGCATTGCAAGAAAAAGGCGAAATGAACGCGACCTACGGCACACTCGCGATCGGTATCTTGGTTATGCAAGATATTTTTGCCGTAGTATTCCTGACTGCTTCAACCGGAAAAGTCCCAGAATGGTATGCCATCGGTTTGTTCGCACTGCCTTTCCTTCGTCCCCTATTCTATAAGCTGCTCGATAAAGTTGGCCACGGCGAAATGCTGGTGCTATTCGGTATTTTCTTCGCGCTTGTTGTCGGTGCTGGGCTATTCGAGTTGGTCGGGATGAAACCAGACTTGGGCGCGCTAATTTTAGGCATGCTACTCGCAGGTCACCCAAAAGCCTCAGAACTATCCAAGTCATTATTCAATATGAAGGAGCTCTTTTTAGTCTGCTTCTTTTTGAACATTGGTTTATCCGCCTCATTGAGCGTGAATGGCGTCGTTCTCGCCCTGCTATTTATCTTACTGCTACCAATCAAAGGACTCTTGTACTTCGTCACTATTAATCATTTTAAGTTTCGAGTACGTACCTCTTTGCTCGCCTCTTTATCACTATTTAACTACAGTGAGTTTGGTCTTATTGTTGCTGGGTTGGCCTATAAAATGGGCTGGATGCCAAGTGATATGCTTGCTGCGATTGCGGTTGCGGTGTCGGTATCCTTTGTAATTTCCGCGCCACTTAACCGCCTTAGCCATAAAATTTATCAACATTCAGGTAAGTGGCTGCAAGAGACAGCGGTAGAAAAGCTCAATCAACGCGACCAACTCATCAACCCAGGTCATGCCCAAGTATTGATCTTAGGTATGGGGCGTATTGGAACGGGCGCTTATGATGAGCTACGTTCACGCTATGGCAAAATTTCATTGGGTATAGAAATTCGTGAAGACGCTGCACATCATCATCGTTCAGAAGGAAGAAATGTGATTTCTGGTGATGCCACCGACCCGGATTTCTGGGAGCGAATTTTAGATACAGGTCATGTAAAACTGGTTCTGCTTGCAATGCCACATCATCAAGGTAACCAAACAGCACTTGAGCAGCTTAAACGCAGAAAATATAAGGGGCAAATTGCCGCTATCGCCGAATACCCAGATCAATTGGAAGGCTTACTTGAAAATGGCGTTGACGCAGCATTCAATATTTATAGTGAAGCTGGTAGCGGTTTTGCTCGACACGTCTGTAAACAACTTCAACCTAAATTCACACCAATTAAATAAGCAACAGCACTGATATTTTTCGGAAGGCTTTCTATTGATAGAAAGCCTTTTTTGTATAGTTTTTATACCAAACCTTGATCTCATTCACCAAAACAACGGTTTAGTTAAATATTTTCCATACAAAAAGGCCTTTTATCATTTTTTTAATCACAAAACGTTGCTTTTTTTATTAGTAATGGCAAATTTAAACCATACCGATTAGAAATTGTTTAGTTTAGTAAGGATGTAGTATGTGTTCAGTATTTGGCATTTTAGACATTAAAAGCGATGCAGCCGCATTGCGCCCTATCGCATTAGAGATGTCGAAAAAACTTCGTCACCGTGGCCCAGACTGGTCTGGGATTTACTCTTCAGAGCGTGCTATTTTAGCGCACGAGCGCTTGGCGATTGTTGGTCTAAATAGTGGTGCACAGCCGCTATACAGCCCTGATAAGAAGCTCATCCTTGCCGTCAATGGTGAAATCTACAACCATAAAGAAATTCGTGCTCGTTACGAAGGAAAGTACGAATTTCAAACCGATTCAGACTGTGAAGTCATTCTTGCACTTTACCAAGATATGGGTGCAGATCTCCTTGAAGAACTAAACGGTATTTTCGCTTTTGTGCTCTACGACGAAGAAAAAGATGAGTATTTAGTCGGCCGTGACCATATTGGTATTATCCCTCTTTATCAAGGTCACGATGAGCATGGTAACTACTATGTGGCATCAGAGATGAAGGCTCTTGTTCCAGTATGTAAAACAGTAAGTGAATTTCCTCCTGGTAGCTACTACAGCTCTAAAGATACTCAGCCAACACGTTACTATGTTCGTGACTGGAACGAGTACGCAGCAGTACAAGGTAACAGCACTAGCAAAGAAGAATTGACGGAAGCGCTAGAAGCGGCTGTTAAACGCCAACTAATGACTGACGTGCCTTACGGTGTGCTTCTTTCGGGCGGTCTAGATTCTTCTATTACATCTGCGGTAGCAAAACGCTTTGCAGCGATGCGTATTGAAGATGATGAAAAGTCTGAAGCTTGGTGGCCTCAACTGCACTCTTTTGCGGTTGGCCTAGAAGGCGCGCCTGACCTGAAAGCAGCTCGTGAAGTTGCCGACCAAATTGGTACCGTTCACCACGAAATGACGTACACGATTCAAGAAGGTTTGGACGCGATTCGTGACGTGATTTACCACATTGAAACGTATGACGTGACGACTATCCGCGCATCAACACCTATGTTCTTAATGGGTCGTAAGATCAAAGCGATGGGTATCAAGATGGTATTGTCTGGTGAGGGCGCTGACGAAATCTTTGGTGGCTACCTTTACTTCCACAAGGCGCCAAACGCGAAAGAGTTCCACGAGGAGACAGTGCGTAAACTGCTTGCTCTGAACATGTTCGACTGTGCTCGTGCTAACAAGTCGCTGGCAGCATGGGGAGTTGAAGGACGCGTACCTTTCCTAGATAAAGAATTCATAGATGTAGCAATGCGCTTGAACCCAGCAGACAAGATGTGTGGCAACGGTAAAATGGAGAAACACATCCTTCGTGAGTGCTTCGAGCACTACCTGCCAGAATCGATCGCATGGCGTCAAAAAGAGCAATTCTCTGATGGCGTTGGCTACAGCTGGATCGATACGCTGAAAGAAGTCGCGGAACAGAAAGTGACAGACCAGCAGATGGAAACAGCTCAATATCGATTCCCATACAACACGCCAACGACAAAAGAAGGCTACGTGTACCGTGAAATCTTTGAAGAGTTATTCCCACTTCCATCAGCAGCAGAGTGTGTACCAGGAGGCCCTTCAGTAGCGTGTTCTTCAGCGAAGGCGATTGAATGGGATGAATCGTTCCAAAACTGTGTTGACCCATCAGGTCGTGCAGTACAGACCGTTCACAACGACTCATACTAATTCTCTACGATAAAGATAAGGGTCGGTTCGTCCAACCCTTTTAAAACAGACAGAAAATTAGATACGATCAAAAAGAGGTGCTTTGCACCTCTTTTTATGTTTGATGGAATTAGGCTATTTTAAATCTAAATCACTATTGTCTATGCTGACAGGCACACGCTTGGTGATCATCTGAACTAGCATAATTGAGCGTTTCTCACCATCTTGTTCTTGGAAGATGGCATCTATGCCCGCAAATTGACCGCTTTTAACTCTAATTTGATCGCCTGGTTTTGGCATACATTCAGAAACGGTATTGTCATTACAACACTTTTCTAGCTGCATCAATTCGAAGACCAAGTCACCTTGAACTTCTTTCGGTTGAGCACCAAAACGCACAAAGTCAACAACACCTCGAGTAGAGCGGACTGAGGTGAAGTTTGGCCCTTGCTCATAATCAAAGTAAGCGAATACGTAACAAGGAAACAGCGGTTCCTCGACTTTTTGTCTTTTACCGCGCAAAATCTTCTCAACTTCTACAGTTGGATAAAAGCACTCTACACCTTGATTTTCAAGGTGTTGTTTCGCCCTAACCTGCTCCCCACGTTTACAATAAAGTAGATACCAACGTTTCATCTTTTTACTAGCCAATTCTATTTTGTTTTTATCCTAGCATTAAGCCAAAGTTGAGTCATTGATATTCAGTTTATCTATAAAAGTATGATTATACATCGCTCGCATTAACGACATTTTTCAGTAACTTACGATAAAGAAGTCCATAGGCAAAAATGGAAATTAAGTTTGTAACACAACCAATACACCATCATATAATCTGCAAATCCAATCAAAAACAGCCACTTAACAAACAAAAATAGTTGAATGGCAAAATTTTATTATTTGTCACTCGTTGAATTGCATTGTATACGTAGAAGTCGTTAAAAAATGTAATAACTATTATTAGAAGAGCTTATGTCAAACCAACATCAATATTTTGGTCATCCACGTGGCCTGTTCTTATTGTTCGGTACAGAACTGTGGGAACGCTTTTCTTACTACGCAATGCGTGCCATTCTCGTGCTTTACCTCACCGATACAACAATGAACGGCGGCCTTGGCTGGTCAACCAAAGACGCATTAGACCTATACGGCATATACACAGGGCTTGTGTATATCACGCCTCTTATTGGTGGTTACCTAGCAGATAACTATTTAGGTCAACGTCGCTCAATTTTGCTTGGTGGCGCGTTAATGGCCATCGGCCAGTTTACTCTTGCACTTCCTGCTGATGCTTTAGGTATTGGTTCGCTACACAGTTTCTATTTAGGTCTTGGCCTACTTATCACTGGTAACGGTCTCTTTAAGCCAAATATCTCAACCATGGTTGGCGACCTTTATCAAGAAGGTGACAACCGTCGTGACGGCGCATTCACTATCTTTTATATGGGTATCAACTTAGGTGCATTACTTGCCGGCGTCGTTTCTGGCTCTGTGACAACCTCTTACGGTTGGAAAGCAGGCTTTGTTGCCGCTGGTGTGGGTATGCTGGTTAGCCTAGTGATGCAAATGGTACTGGCTCAATCATGGCTTGGTGATATTGGTCGCGAACCAGCGGCGAAACGAGATCTAAACAACAAAAACGCCACCACGAAGCAGCCACTCACCAAAGAAGAAGTGAATCGACTAAAAGTAATTCTGGTCATGAGCTTATTCACTATTGTCTTCTGGGCAGGCTTTGAACAAGCTGGTGGTCTGATGAACATCTACACTCAACAATATACTGATCGCATGATTGGTGGTTTCGAAGTTCCTGCTGCGTGGTTCCAATCACTAAACCCATTTTTCATTATTACTCTAGCGCCAGTTCTGGCTGTCCTTTGGGTAAAATTGGGTAAACGTGAACCTACTTCGCCAGTGAAGTTTGCGATGGCACTATTTTTCTTGGCGATTGGTTTCCTTTGTATGGTTGGCGCAGTGCTAGAACAAGGTGGAGATACAACAGTAAAAACATCGATGTTATGGTTGGTCGGCGCTTTCTTCTTCCACACATTAGGCGAGCTGTGTTTATCACCAATTGGTCTTTCATTGGTGACTAAATTAGCACCGCTTCGCTTAGCTTCACTTATGATGGGTGCATGGTTTGGCTGTAATGCGATTGCTAACTATGTTGCGGGCTATGTGGGCTCTCACGTAGGCGAGTTAGGCGCTATGGCTATCTTTAGTGGTATTGCGGTCAGTGCAACCGTAAGTGGCGTAATTTTGCTCCTATTCTCTAATACACTCGTTCGCTGGATGCATGGCGCTGAAAATACGCACAGCACGGCAGAGCAAGTAGAAGAGCAGCAAGTACAAGTTGCTTGATCGCTCAACTAAACGTAGAAAGGGTCGCTATTGCGACCCTTTTTTGTATCTAAAGTTTAGATTGAACTAACTCAACCATCATCTCGATATGAAGTGCACTGTCGTTCAAACAAGGGATGTAGGTAAAGTTTTCACCACCTGCTTCAAGGAAAATCTCTTTACACTCTTCCGAGATCTCTTCCAACGTCTCTAAACAATCTGACGAAAATGCAGGGGTCACAACATTAATATTTTTCACACCCTTTGCAGGAAGTGCCTCTAGGGTCTTATCGGTATAAGGTTGAAGCCACTCTTCTCTCCCAAATCGGGACTGATACGTCATGCCAATTTGTTGTTCGCTTAAACCTAACGCTTCCCCAAGCAAGCGAGTCGTCTCTTCACAATGCTGTGGGTAAACATCACCATTGTCAGCATAGCGTTTTGGAATACCATGATAAGAACACAGCAGGTAATCTCCTTGACCATTCTTTTGCCAATGTTCACGAACTGAGTGCGCTAACGCTTCAATATATTTTGGGTGATTGTAATAATCACGAATAAAGATAAAGCCTGGCATCACAGGCAGGTTCTTAAATGCTTTAGTGATTCCGTCAGAAACCGCTGCCGTTGTTGTGCCCGAGTATTGCGGATACAAAGGTAAAACAATGACTTCATCAACGCCTTGCGCCAATAGGGCTTCAAAGCCTGATTGCAAACTTGGGTTACCATACGTCATACCAAGCTCTACAGGTATATCAAGCTTTTGTGCCAACTTTTCCGTTTGGCGTTTAGAGTACACCATCAACGGCGAGCCCTCTTCCATCCATACTGATTGATAGAGTTTGGCAACTTTAGGAGCTCGGATAGGAAGGATAACGCCGTGCAATAGTGGACACCAAAGCCATCGAGTCATGTCTACCACTCGGTGATCATGAAGAAACTGACTTAAAAAGCGCTTTACGGCAGGAGCGGTTGGTGCGTCAGGAGTTCCCAGGTTAACTAGGAGTACACCCTGTTTATTATTCTCTTTCATAACATCCTATTCATGGTAAACGGCTTGGTTCATATATTTAAGTAACCTCGAAGTAACGAATAGCCGAGCTGAAGTTAATTAGATATATGTTTACGAGTAAACTAAAAAAAGCGACCACTTGGGCCGCTTTCAATATATCAAAATATTAAATTTTTGACTTCAGCAAATTAAGATAGTGCTTTCTCGATATCCGCACTAACTTCAGCTACTTGCTTAGTACCATCAAACTTAAGGTACTTAGTCTTTCCTGCTTCAGCTTCTTTGCCGTAGTAGTTGATTAGCGGTGCAGTTTGCTCGTGGTAAACACCTAGACGAGCACGTACTGTTTCTTCTTTGTCGTCATCACGAACAACAAGATCTTCACCAGTTACATCATCTTTACCTTCCACTTTAGGCGGGTTGTAAACCACGTGGTAAGTACGACCAGAAGGAAGGTGAGCACGACGACCAGCCATACGCTCAACAATCACATCGTCTGCAACGTCAAATTCGATAACGTAGTCTACGTCTACGCCCATTTCTTTTAGGCCGTCAGCTTGAGGGATAGTACGTGGGAAACCATCTAGTAGGAAACCGTTTGCACAGTCTTCTTGAGCGATGCGCTCTTTGATAAGACCAAGGATGATTTCATCAGAAACTAGCTGACCAGCGTCAATAACAGCTTTAGCTTGTTTACCAAGCTCTGTACCTGCTTTGATAGCAGCACGAAGCATATCACCAGTAGAGATTTGTGGAATACCGTATTTTTCCATGATGAAGTTTGCTTGTGTGCCTTTACCTGCACCTGGAGCACCTAGAAGAATGATGCGCATGATTTATCCTCTTTAATATTTAAGATTTATACCGAAGCTCACAATAGCTGACCTCTTAGACATCAAACCTGAGAAGCACCTGCAACGATAAGTTTCGGTATAACGTATATAGGCGAGCAAAAATACACGCCTTATTACTCACATTCAAGTCGCAGATTCTATCACAGGTTCTCTGAGCAAAGAGTGTATTAAGACTAAAGAATGTTAACAGTACCCTCTTTCACGCCCTATTGATTATTAACTCAGCACTTGAGATGCAAAATTTTGCGACAACAAACAAAAAGCTCGCGAAATGCGAGCTTTTTGATTTGCAGAGGTTATTACACCTTAGTCAAAAGTTGATTAACGGCTCCTAAGAACTCTGTTGGATCCTCAATAGAGCCTCGCTCCGCTAGCATTGCCTGACCAAGCAGAACTTCAACCCAGCGACCAAACGCTTCTTCATCGGCTTCGTCAGCCATACGCTTAACCAATTCGTGCTCAGGGTTTAGCTCAAAGATGTATTTCACTTCCGGCACAGCTTGACCAGCTGCCGCAAGAAGCTTCGCCATTTGAGTGCCCATTTCGTAATCGTCCGTTACCACAACAGCAGGCGTAGATGCGAGTTTGAAGGTCGTACGAACTTCTTTCACACGATCGCCTAGGTAAGACTTCGTGCGCTCTACAACCGACTTGAACTCTTCTTCGGTTTCTTTTTGCTTCTCTTTTTCTGCTTCATCTTCAAACTGACTTAGATCAAGCCCAGCTTTAGTGATTGACTGGAACTGTTTACCATCAAACTCAGTTAAGTAGTTCATCAGCCACTCATCAATGCGGTCGTACATCAAAATAACTTCAATGCCTTTCGCTTTGAACTGTTCTAAGTGAGGGCTGTTTTTCGCAGCTGCATAGCTGTCTGCCGTCAAGTAGTAGATCTTATCTTGACCTTCTTTCATGCGCTCAACGTAAGACGCCAAGCCCACAGTTTGCTCTGAAGAGTCCACTTCAGTTGAAGCAAAGCGCAATAAACCTGCAACTTTCTCTTTGTTAGCAAAGTCCTCCGCAGGGCCCTCTTTCATCACAAGACCAAACTCTTTCCAGAATGATTGGTATTTCTCTTCGTCATTCTTGGCCATACGCTCGAGCATCGTTAGCACGCGCTTAGTACAAGCATTACGTAGAGACTGAGTCACTTTATTGTCTTGTAAAATCTCACGCGATACGTTTAGCGGTAAATCGTTTGAGTCTATTAAACCACGTACGAAGCGTAAGTATGACGGCATAAATTGCTCTGCATCGTCCATAATGAATACGCGCTGTACGTACAGTTTCAAGCCTGATTTGTGGTCGCGGTTCATCATATCCCAAGGTGCTTTCGATGGGATGTATAGTAAGCTCGTGTAGTCGTTTTTACCTTCTACACGGTTATGACTCCAGACCAATGGATCGGCAAAGTCATGTGATACGTGCTTGTAGAACTCTTGATACTCTTCTTCTGAAATATCAGATTTGTTACGCGTCCACAGTGCTTGGGCTTTGTTGATTTGCTCCCACTTTTTCTCATCTGTTTCCTTGCCTTCGTCATCACGAACGACAGTTTGGATTGAAACAGGAATGCCGATGTGATCAGAGTACTTACTGATAACGTCACGTAGACGCCACTCATTCAAAAACTCTTTACCCTCTTCACGCATATGAAGAATGATGTCGGTACCACGTGACTCTTTGGTAATGTTTTCGATGGTGTACTCACCTTCACCCGCTGAGTGCCATTGTACCGCTTCATCAGCGGCTAGACCCGCAGCGCGAGTGCGCACGGTAACGGCGTCAGCAACGATAAATGCCGAGTAGAAACCAACACCAAACTGACCAATAAGCTGAGAGTCTTTGCTCTGCTCTTCAGATAGCTTTGAGAAAAACTCAGCTGTACCAGATTTTGCGATTGTTCCTAAGTGCTCAATCACATCATCACGGCTCATACCGATACCGTTATCAGAAATGGTTAAGGTATTTGCGCTTTCATCAAACGACAGTTTCACGCAAAGGTCTGCATTACCTTCGTATAGATCTGGGTTAGATAACGCCTGAAAGCGCAGTTTGTCTGATGCATCTGATGCGTTAGAGATCAGCTCGCGCAAAAAGATCTCTTTATTTGAATAAAGAGAATGGATCATTAAATGCAGTAGTTGTTTTACTTCTGATTGAAAACCACGAGTTTCTTTATTTTGAGATACGGTTTCGCTCATGTGTGCTCCATAACATCTAAACTAATTGGCTTTTTCATAGGGACAAGTTTGTGACTTTCCCCTTGAAATCACCTTACCGAGATGTCATTTAACATGTGGCTGACAAATGTAAATTCAAGGTCAATATTGCTAAAAACGGTGTTTTTTTAGAAAATTTTAATTATCCTACCCGTCTAAAAGCATCTAAAATGTCGTGCGCACTCCAAGCGCCCCGGTAATTTTGTGACATAAATCACCATAATTACAACATCATCCATCTAAGAAGAACTAAATGACTAACATTGGCACCAAATTTCTACTTGCTCAAAGGTTCACCTTTGATCCAAATAGTAATTCGCTCGCTGACCAACAAAACGGCAACGACGTTGTACGATTAGGAAGCAACGAAAGCCGTATACTTCTGATGTTGGCAGAGAGACCAAACGAAGTTTTAACCCGTAACGAGCTTCACGAGTTTGTTTGGCGTGAGCAAGGTTTTGAGGTGGATGACTCAAGCCTGACTCAAGCGATTTCTACTCTGCGTAAGATGTTGAAGGATTCAACAAAATCTCCAGAGTTTGTTAAAACGGTACCTAAACGTGGCTACCAACTCATTTGTTCAGTGGAACGCTTGAGCCCATTTTCTACTGACTCTAACACTGACGTTGAAGAAACCGCTTCTGAACAAGAAGTGCCAGCAGTGGAGTTAGAAGCGAGCGATACACCACCAACAGAGATAGTGACCGATACTACTGCTGATCTTGAGCCTCAAGTAGAGCCGACTAAAACTCAGCCGAAGCCAGCATCTAACACGATTAACTGGCTACCGCGTGTCATTATCTTTTTGTCTCTGCTGCTTCCTGTTTGCGTATTGTTATTCACGAACCCTGCGGAATCCCAATTCCGTCAGATTGGTGAGTATCAAAATGTACCAGTGATGACACCTGTAAATCACCCTCAAATCAACAACTGGTTGCCCTCAATAGAGCAATGCATTGAGCGCTACGTGAAGCACCATGCAGAAGACTCGTTGCCAGTGGAAGTGATTGCCACTGGCGGACAAAATAACCAGCTGATTCTGAACTACATTCATGACAGTAACCACTCTTACGAGAACGTAACACTGCGTATTTTCGCAGGTCAAAACGATCCAACAGACATCTGCAAATAAAGGAGGCCAATATGAAGATTAAATTAGCATCTGCGGTTTTGGCCGTATCCGTTCTTTTCAGTAGTTGGTTGTATTGGGGAAGTGACCTAAAAGTGGAGCAGCTCCTCACAGCAAACGAATGGCAGTCGACCATGGTGACAGTCATTACAGACAGCTTGCCTGACGATACTGTCGGCCCACTACGCCGAGTTAATGTTGAATCAAACGTGAAATATCTCCCTAATGGTGACTATATTCGCGTAGCAAATATCAAACTATTCGCTCAAGGTTCAACCGCAGAATCAACGATAAATATCTCGGAAAAAGGCCGCTGGGAAGTAAGTGACAACTATTTGTTGGTCTCGCCTTCGGAGTTTAAAGATATTTCATCTTCTCAATCAAAAGACTTTTCCGAAGCACAGCTACGTTTGATTACTCAAATTTTTAAGCTAGATGCGGAGCAAAGTCGTCGTATTGACGTCGTGAACGAAAAAACACTATTGCTCACTAGCTTGAACCACGGTTCTTCGGTACTGTTTAAAAACTAATTTTGATTGGATGATAAGGGGGCAAGACGCCCCCTTTGTTTTGCTTATGGATTGGCTAGATACCCTTACCCTTTTTTTCGGTTCACTAATCGCCAACACGCTGGCTTCACTTTCTGGTGGCGGAGCAGGCTTGCTTCAATTCCCTTTACTCATCTTTCTCGGCTTACCGTTCTCCGTTGCGCTAGGCACACATAAGGTGGCTTCGGTTGCTTTAGGCTTAGGCGCAGCAAGCACGCATTTAAGATCAGGCACTATTAAATGGAAAGTCGCGCTCTACCTTATCTTGTCCGGTAGTATTGGCGTGATTTTAGGGGCTAACTTAATTGTACAGATCCCTGATGGTATCGCGGAAAAGATGCTCGGCACGATGATCCTAGCGCTAGGTATCTACTCGCGATTTAAGACATCGCTAGGCCAAGCTGAAGTAATACGTAACCGTCATCCTATCGGTTGGGTTATTGGTGGAATTGGCTTACTGTTTATCGGCATCATTAACGGATCTCTTACCGCAGGTTCTGGTTTGCTCGTGACACTATTTTTGGTGCGCTGGTTTGGTTACGACTACAAACAAGCCGTTGCTTACACCATGATTTGTGTCGGCCTGTTTTGGAATGGCATTGGAGGCATTGCCGTCGTACAGGCAGGGGCGCCTATTCACTGGGCTTGGTTACCTGTTTTATTGTTAAGCTCTTTTCTAGGCGGCAGTTTAGGCGCATGGGCCGCGACTCGATACAGTAACAGAGTGATTAAAGTTGCATTCGAAATTCTCACGTTTGCGGTGGGCATCAAGTTGCTGGTTTAAAAAGATTAAAAGGAAAGTTTCATGGATAAAGCAATCATTGATATTTATTACTGCCGCCAGTGCAACTGGATGTTGCGTTCAACTTGGCTATCGCAAGAATTACTGCATACTTTTAGCGAAGAAATAGAAACAATCAGCTTACACCCGGACACAGGTGGTCGCTTCGAAATTTTCTGTAATGGCCAGCAAATTTGGGAACGGAAAAAAGACAGCGGCTTTCCTGAAGCCAAGGTGCTAAAACAGCGCGTTAGAGACATTATCGACCCAGAACGCGATTTAGGACATTCAGACACAAAATAGGGAGCAATTCGCTCCCTATTTTTTTACTTAGTAAAACCGTTAAATCATGGTTTGTGCTAATACTTCGCCTTCTGGCGTTTTTACCGTTAGCTTATTGTCTTCTAGAGTACCAAAGCTTCTCGGTAAGCCATTACGTGGGAATGTCATCGAGCCTGGGTTGAATATAATGGCTCCATCTTGCATCTCTGCGACGGGAACATGTGTATGCCCGTGGGCGATGATATCACCTTCGCGCAGTGGCGGCCGTTTTTCAGAGTTGTACAAGTGACCATGAGTCAAAAAGATTCTCTTGCCAGATTCAAGTAGCACCCATGAGTAATCCATCATCATTGGAAACTTCAATAGCATTTGGTCCACTTCACTATCACAGTTGCCACGTACAGAAATAATTTGATCACTGTATTGGTTCAATAAGTCTGCTACCTGTGGAGGGTTGTAGCCTTCCGGAATAGGGTTTCGCGGCCCATGGTTTAGCGTATCTCCTAGCAAAATCAGGTGGTGCGCACCAGAGGCCAAAAATAGATCAATGGTTTCTTTAGTTGCTGGCAAAGAGCCATGCAGGTCTGAGGCAAAAAATAGTTTCACGACATCGTCTCCTCAAAAAGTATGAGGTCATTCTACGGCATTTTTTTAGCAGCTCAACCTACGACGGTTTGAATACTACTGATAGCGCAATGATTCAATGACCATAGGCAAAACATAGAACCATGCTGCATACGCTGTTCCAACCAACACCAGTATCCAAAACACCATCGACATAAATTTTGATTTGGCTAGATGGTGCAGCGGATCGGGCTCTCCGCATCCTGGACATGCATGAGCGCGTTTTGAGATTTGTTTCTCACACACGGGGCAAGAGACTAAAGGCATGATACAGATTCCTCGACATTAGGCTTAGGGCGCAAAGAATAATGGTGAATCAACACATATGCAACCTAACATATATTAAATATTTTAGTTCTTTGTAACAGTCGCTGACTTGAGAAAAAATTCGTTGATTTTTCATTTATATCAACCTATTACACTTCTTCTCGCACCATACCATTGATGACAATATTGTTATAACTCACCATCCCAATGACCTCGCCACTTTCAATGACCGGCGCTCTGCTTATGCCAAATCGCTCAAACAAACGTGCACAATATTTTACGTTCATATCTGGTTCGACACACAAAGCGGGCTTGGTCATGATTTCATAAATATTTGTGCGCTGAGGAGAACGATTATTCGCCAGCACCTTTTTGGCGATATCATTCATCAACACGATGCCATATTCATCATTATCATCTCGCTTTTTCACCACCAGCGCTTTGACTTGGTATTTTTTCGCTAGCGTTATGCCTTCGTATACGGTCATCAGTCCATCAACCATCACATACGTTGCCGCCATAACATCTCGAACTCTAATTATCGTTTGATCACTCATAATTCATCCTCAACTACTTTGGTCAATGTCTCGACTTGATGCGCGACACCGACTGCATCTTCAATATCGATCTGAATAGCAATCCCCTGTCCCGACTCTCTGTCAAATTCACCAACCTCATTAATGGTTTCTAATATGTGTCGAGAGAGATGTTCCTCGACCACAAACAGCAGCACATCTTTTTGCACTTCTAGCGTTAAACCAAAAAACGTTCGCTTTTGATTTAAACCTTGCCCGCGAGCATTGTTAATCACTGTAGCACCGGTCGCACCAGCATCGCGTGCAGCGTCCAACACCTTGTCTGTTTTGCTGTCTTCAACAAACGCAAGTATCAATTTAAAGCGCATTTTCTTCTTCCTCCGAGACGTTTTTATTCAGCCACTGGGTTATTTGCGCATAGCCCATCACAGAGATCATAGGAAATAGACTGGCAAACGCGATCAAGCCAAAGCCATCAATCATTGGGTTTCTTCCAGGGACGGTCGAAGCAAGCCCTAACCCTAATGCAGTTACAAGTGGGACAGTGACAGTAGAAGTTGTTACGCCTCCAGAATCGTAGGCGAGTGGAACAATAAGCTTGGGAGCGTAAAACGTTTGAATCACAACGACGATGTAACCCGCGATGATGTAATAATGAATGGGATCGCCCACGACAATCCGGTAACTCCCTAATGCAATACCAATTGCCACCCCAAACGCAACGGCTACGCGCAAGCCGTTAATACTGATACTGCCTCCAGAGACTTGGTTTGCTTTTATCGCTACAGCGATTAAAGAAGGCTCTGCAATCGTGGTACTAAAGCCTATAAAAAAGGCGAAGGTGTAAACCCAATAATAGTCGACCCACATTAAGGCTTTCCCTACAGATACTTTGAACTCTTGTAAAAACTCCGGCGCCGTTAATTGCACAGCCATCGTCTCCCCAAGTGGAAACAACGCCATTTCTAATCCAAGTAAAAAAAGAGCTAGCCCGAAAATCACATAAACGAACCCAAGCAAAACTTTCTTAAGGTTGCTAACAGGACGCCTTAACACCGCTAACTGAAAACCAAAAATAATGCTGGCGATGGGAACGACGTCTCGAACGGTCGATAATAAAGTGTCTAGGAAATGATCAATTGAAATCATGTTACGACCATTCCGTAAACCATCACAAACATCATCGGTAACAGCGAGGCAAAAGCGATTAAACCAAAGCCATCCACCATAGGGTTACGCCCTTTAATAGAAGACGCTAAACCGACGCCCAGTGCAGTGACCAGAGGTACTGTTATGGTGGACGTGGTTACACCTCCGGAATCGTAAGCGACACCAATAATGGCTTCAGGTGCAAACCACGTCAGTATTACAACGCCTACATAGCCACCAATGATCATGTAATGAATCGGCCACCCTTTTAAGATACGCAAAACGCCGATAACGATGGCTATCCCCACTGAGAGAGCTACTGTTACTCGAAGTCCTTCTCCGTAATCCTGCATGGACTGCTCTGAGTTAGCGATCATTCCGCCCTCTGCCGCAACTTCTGAGGCTTCTTCCGCTACCGCGGTTAATGCAGGTTCAGCTATCGTGGTGCCAAACCCCAAACAAAACGCAAAGACTAATAACCAAAACACGCTGCCTTTTTTTGCAAAGGCTTGAGCCATACTCTCTCCGATAGGAAAAAGACCAAGTTCTAGGCCAAAGATAAAAAAGGTTAATCCTAAAATGACAAGCAACAAGCCAAAAAGAATGGAGACCAGGTTGGGCAGCGGCTCTTGCAAAACGACTAATTGGAAAAAAGTGATAACAATGATGATGGGTAATAAGTCACGAGCACTATTGAGGAGCGCTCGAAAAAGCGCAACAAATGCTTCCATGCCTCTCCTCCTTGATTTTGCAAATTGATTACGCTCGTTCCAATGAGCGATAACTTCTAGTCTGGCATAGATTTCACTCTTCTACCGTGAATGCACTAGCGCCATCTATAACATTTAGTTACATATTTTCTAATATGTGAAGTTAATAGTATCTCTGCCAGCTTGTCACTATCCCAGAAATAATGGTGTTGAGATGATCAAGCTAAGCACAAAGCGACTATAATGTTCTAATACGTGTACATTCAAAGAGATAACATGAAGATATTACTCACAGGTGGCACTGGGTTTATTGGCTCGGAGTTGCTCAAGCTGCTATCAACTCACCAGGTTATGCTACTTACACGCTCTCCAGAGCGAGCAAAACAACGCCTACAGCATGCTGATCTGGGTAATATCGAATACCTTGACTCGTTCGAGTCGTTCGCCGATCTCAATCACGTTGATGCCGTCATTAATCTTGCAGGTGAGCCTATTGCGGATAAAAGATGGACCAGCGAGCAAAAAGAAAAAATCTGCAAAAGTCGTTGGAAAATTACCGAACAAATTGTTGAGCTGATCCACGCTAGTACCGAACCTCCCTCTGTTTTTATTAGTGGCTCGGCAGTTGGCTACTATGGTGATCAACAAGACCATCCGTTTGATGAGTGCTTACATGTTAATAGCGACGACTTTCCTCACGAGGTTTGTGCAAAGTGGGAGCAAATAGCCAAGCGCGCAGAGTCGGAGCAAACTCGGGTTTGTCTAATGAGAACTGGCGTGGTACTCGGCCTTAATGGTGGTGCGTTGGCAAAGATGCTATTACCTTACAAGCTTGGCGTAGGCGGCCCACTTGGGAACGGTAATCAGTACATGCCTTGGATTCACATCCTAGATATGGTCCGCGCCATCATGTACTTGCTTGAAACACCACATGCCCACGGTGCATTCAATATGTGCGCCCCCCATCCTGTGACTAATCGTATATTCAGCGGCACACTAGCTAAAACGCTAAAACGTCCGCATATCTTGTTCACGCCTAAATGGGCGATGGAACTCCTAATGGGAGAATCTTCCTGCTTATTGTTTGATAGCATGAGAGCCAAACCCAAAAAACTCACCGAACTGGGCTTTAAATTTAGCTACTCCAGAATAGAGCCAGCACTCAAGCACTTGCTTCATGACCGGAGCTGATGAATGATGGCTCTAATCAAGGTTTCTGAGTCTTAAATTAAATTATGAAAAAGTCGATTCTTATTACGGGTTGTTCAACCGGCATCGGTTACGTGTGCGCTCACGCCCTACAAAACAAGGGATTTAATGTCATTGCATCTTGTAGGAAAGAACAAGATGTCCAGCGCCTAATTAATGAAGGGCTAACCTGCATCAATCTAGACCTAAATAGCCCAGAAAGCATTTCTTCGGGCGTGAAGCAAGCGCTAGAGTTAGCAGAAGGTAAGCTTTACGCAGTGTTCAATAATGGTGCCTATGGTCAGCCCGGAGCACTGGAAGACTTACCCACCGAGGCTCTTCAAGATCAATTTCAGACCAACTTTTTTGGTTGGCACCAGTTGGTCAGAGAGGTGCTTCCTCATATGCGCCAGCAAGGCGAAGGACGCATCATACAAAACAGCTCTGTTCTTGGTTTTGCCGCAATGAAATACCGTGGTGCCTATAATGCATCAAAATTTGCCTTAGAAGGCTGGACAGATACGCTCAGGCTAGAGCTTGCGGATACGAATATCAAAGTGGCATTGATAGAACCAGGACCGATCGAAACTCAATTTAGAAACAATGCATTACGAGCCTTTGAGAAGTGGGTTGATATTGAATCTAGCCCCCATCGTCATGCTTATGAAGGACAAAGAGAGCGACTCAACAACGACAAGTCTAATAATCAATTTGTTTTACCTGCAGAGTCTTGCATCGCACCAGTTCTTCATGCATTAACTAGCGTTTCACCGAAAATTCGTTATCGAATTACTACACCGACTAAATTATTCGCAGTCTTGAAAAGACTATTACCAACCCGTGTACTTGATAAAATTTTGCGACAGGCTGCATAAAAAAGTTTTGTCGAAATGTAATTTCACCGTAACAATGTGATGTCATTATGAACATGTAGGTTAAAAAAACCTCAACTAAACGAATCAATTTCTACGCAATTCAGCGGGGATTCTTTCGCCCAAAGTGATTGACTTGCTTAGATTTGGTATCGCCACCCATTACGTTTTGTAGCAATGTTTATACTACTGCGAGGCAACAATGACATTAAATCAGCTTAACTGGCTTAGTGTGGGTGTAGTGTTGACCATGTTCATCCTATTTTGATACCGCACCAACAAATAGCATTAGAATTGCGCTGCTTCGGCAGCGTTTTCTTTTTATCTAACACCTGAGCAGCAATAACCTCACTCTATTACCTCACGTTTTCTCAAAATAGAATGATTCATTATTGATGGTGAATGTCGCTTGAATTTCACCTAAATCAACTCCATATCTAATATCAACGACAAGACACAAGGCAAGGATACTCTGATGCAATCCCCATTTATCGTTGAGATAACAGAACAGAACTTTCGCGAAACGCTTGAAGGATCAATGAACACGCCCGTTTTGATCCACTTTTGGGCCAACGCTCAGCCAGAAAGCGCACAGATACTCCCTGAGTTGCAATCTCTTGCTCAACAGTACAACGGTGCATTTACGCTTGCTCTACTAAATTGTGAAGATCAGCCCGCTTTAGCGTCTCAATTTGGCGTGCAAGTATTGCCAACTATCGCGCTGTTTATAAATGGTCAAGCCGTCGATGGTCTGGGAGGCCCCCAGCCAATTGATGCCATTGCTACCATGCTACAAAAGCATTTGCCAAGCCCAGATGAACAACTATTAAAACAAGTCAGTGAACTTCTTCAGCAAGGTGAGCATGCTCAGGCTTTGAGCATCATCCACACTTTGCCGGCAGAGCTGCAAGAGCGTGGTGATGTGAAACTCGCGATGGCTGATTGTTTGCTAGAAACCAAACAATTTGATATTGCCCAAGAACTACTGAACGCTATCCCTCTCGAGTATCAAGATAACTACTACAAGAGCCTAATAGCCAAGCTCGAGCTGCATTTGCAGGCTGCAGATAGCCCTGAGTTACAGCGACTAGAACAAGCATACGCAGCAGACATGGCAAACTTCGAACTCGCTTGTGAATTGGCGGTACAATACAACCAAGTTGGTCGGGATGAAGAAGCGTTGGAACTGCTGTGGAATATTCTTAAAAAAGACTTGGGCGCCCAAGACGGTGAAGTGAAGAAGACTTTTATGGATATTCTCAGTGCGCTAGGTCAAGGTAACGCATTAGCAAGCAAATATCGTCGCCAGCTTTACTCAATTTTGTACTAAGCGCCGCATTCTTCTAAGAATAAGACAACAAAGGCCGGGATTTCCGGCCTTTGTCATATAAAAAACCAATAACCTCTCAAAGGTCTCAGAACTTCAATTGTCTATTGTCTATAAATAGGTAAAAATGGATCGAACATTATGCACTTAAGGGAATAACTCATGCCAATTGATTCACTGATCACCATCGGTATTTTCGTCGTTCTTGCTGTCGTTATCTTATCTTCAGCCATTAAAACGGTTCCGCAAGGAAACAACTGGACAGTTGAACGCTTCGGACGCTACACCCACACATTAAAGCCGGGTTTAAACTTGATCATTCCATTCGTTGATAAAGTTGGTCAAAAAGTAAACATGATGGAGCGCGTTCTCGATATTCCTGCGCAAGAGGTCATTTCAAAAGATAACGCTAACGTGGTTATTGACGCTGTCGGATTTGTTCAAGTGATCGATGCTGCAAAAGCGGCTTATGAAGTCAACGACTTAGAACACGCTATTAGAAACTTGACCCTTACGAACATTCGTACCGTTTTAGGTTCAATGGAACTGGACGAAATGCTGAGCCAACGCGACATGATCAACTCTAAGCTGTTGGCGATTGTTGACCAAGCAACAAACCCTTGGGGCGTAAAAGTCACACGAATTGAGATTAAAGATGTCCAGCCACCAGCCGATCTGACCGCTGCAATGAATGCGCAAATGAAAGCCGAGCGTAATAAGCGTGCGGAAATTCTTGAAGCAGAAGGGGTTCGCCAAGCTGAGATATTAAAGGCCGAAGGTCATAAACAATCAGAGATATTAAAAGCTGAAGGCGAAAAGCAGTCTGCTATTCTCCATGCAGAAGCACGTGAGCGTGCCGCGCAAGCAGAAGCAAAAGCGACTTACATGGTTTCCGAAGCCATTGCAAAAGGTGACATGCAAGCCGTCAATTACTTCATTGCACAGGGTTATACCGAAGCGATCAAGAGCATTGGTCAAGCCGAAAATGGTAAAATCATTATGCTTCCATTAGAAGCAACCGGACTAATGGGCTCGGTTGCAGGGATAGCAGAAATGTTTAAACAGCAAGATAAAGAATAATTTATGGACTTTTTTAGTTTGTTGGAAGGTATCTCTTTCTGGCATTGGCTAGCGTTTGGCTTTGCTCTTTTAGCAGTTGAGCTACTTGGTACCGCAGGGTATTTTCTCTGGCTCGGGATGTCTGCACTTATCGTTGGAGCACTCATGACCGTTTTGCCAATGAGCTGGCAATTGCAATGGCTTTGCTTTGCAAGCTTCAGCTTAATCACCACCTGGCTTTGGTGGCGACGACAATGGTCTAAAGACAAGCAAGAAGACCAAGAAAGAGATCTGAACCAAAAGTACAAGCAGTTAATTGGGCGTACTCTTATCCTTGAAGAAGACTTTTCCGTCGGGCTCAATCGCATCAAGGTAGCCGATACCACATGGTCCGCACAATCGGATCAAGCACTTCCAGCCGGTACCCGCGTAAGAATCACCGATGTTGAAGGTATTATTTTAATCATTGAGCCTGATTCTAATTAATTTATGCCAAAGTAATGGGGCAAATCATGCTCCATTACTTTAATCTAAACAACTGCTTTCATTTCATTACCTTAATTAAAATCGAGAAAAAAATAAGTATTAGTAATATTATTAATACCCTACCTACCATTTCCTATTATTTAATTATTCAACACACGACAATCAATAAGATAGAAATATATCTAGGTAAATTATCGATCTAAATTTATTTTAAAAAATAAAACTTTATTGAATTATTTTTTGATCTTTTTATCCTCGGATACATACTTAACGCATAAGCATTTAAGTTGAGTGCTTTTTATTTGGTAAGTAAGAGGATGTACTATGAATAAGCTTCTCTTTTTAATGTTGTGCGGTATTTTTTCTTTTTCTTCCTTTGCCTACAACAACGGAAACGGCGGTACAACTAATTTGGGACCTATAGTCGAATGTAAGATGCCAAGTGGCGACGTTACGAATATTCCAAGTGAAATGTGTCGATTTAGAGGTGGGGAATGGGAATAGTAAAGAAGTAAGAGCTTAGTTTGATATAATAGCCCTATTCAACCTTGCCTTTCTGCGTAGTCACGGTTTATACAAGCACGTAGATATTTAAAGTTTATATTAAGGTGATTATTATGAGATTTTTATCTGGTCTATTAGTAATATCTTTTGCCATAATTCCGTTAACCACTCATGCTAATGGTGCATCCGGTGGTCGTACGTTAGGCCCAGAGATAAAGTGTGAGTTGCCAAACGGTAATGTACATATGTTGCCACCGTTATATTGCAAAATATACGACGGCCGAGAAGTGAAATAGAAAAGGAGCCTAGCGGCTCCTTTTATTATCTAATTAAGTATTAGTGGAAGCTGTAAGGGATAAGAACTTGTAGACGTAAGTCTGTTTCATCCGCATCGCCAGCACCTGCGTACTCATCACGTTCTAGGATTGTACCGTGTAAACGAATGGTAGAACCTTTAAGCGCGCCACTTTGTAGTGAGTAAGATACTGTTGCGTTAACTGCGTATTCGCTTTCGTAATCCCAGTCACCTGATGCTCCGCTTGCTGCAGAGTCAGCGCCAGTACCGTAACCAAAGCCTAGGTAGTAGTTCCAGCCGTTACCTTGGTTGTAAGATAGACGGTTGTACCATGCTAGCTCACCCGCTTTGTTCCAGTCAGACAGCGCGTCCCACCACTGAGACCAAGTACCATTGTTCATACCATATGTATGAATAGTACGAGGAACGAAGTCCGCACGGTTATCTGTGTCTGTGTAGCGCAACTCAGACATCCAAGCTAGCTTGCCGAAAGATTGATTCAAAGACAGACCAGTGTGGAAACCTAGACCATCGTATTTCACATCGTCATCAACACCGTAGAAATCAAATGCTAGAGTTGTACGATCGCTCACTGTGTACTTCAAATACGCTTTGTAAGATGTGTTATCAGTCTCGTTGTGGTAGCTAGTTACTTGACCTGCACCCCAGTCAACACCATTTGCATATTGAACGCCAGTAGCTTGACCCAAACCAAGTTGCATAAACAAGCTGTCAGTTAGGTTACCGTTTAGGCCTAGAGAGTGTAGGTAGCTCCATGAAGTGTCAGACCAAAGCGCTGGTGCGTAATCATCTTCGTGAAGCAGCCAAGGTGCTGTAAATTGGTCTGCGCCAAAGTAGCTTAGGTTGAAATCACCAAGTTTAGCGTTTAGTTCGAAACCACGGTAAGTACCAGGTACAAAGCTCCAAACGTTACCGATTGTACCGTTACCACCAGCCTGTAACATACCGAAACGAGCATTAAAGTTTTCGTTTGCTTTGAATTTCAGCGCTGCTTTGTAAACTTTAAGCTGCTGACCATCACCTGCACCCCAGTCTAGGTTGTTACAAGTTGAGATTTCGTTACATAGGTAGCCTTCGTTTGAATTGTAAAGACTATCGTTGTAAAGATCGCCAGAGTAGTAAGCCGCAACATCTGCGCCCACCCAACCATCGTGGTAGCCAGAAGTGAAGTCTAAAATTGCGTTGTAAGAAGAGTAGTTTAGACGACTCCAACGGTCACCATTTTCACCGCCGGGCTTACCTGTTGTACGAGTTCGTGAACGAGTATCAACTATGAATAATGCATTCAGACTTGAGTCTTGCATAAATTCGTTCACTTTCTCTACGTACTCGCCACCTGCTGCACTTTCAGTAGACGCTGTAGCTGGAGCGACAGCAACAACACCAAACATTGCTGCGGTTAACGCTGAAACCTTAAAAAATTTGTCCATGGAAAAACTCCTAAAAATGGATATAGCTGTATTTTTCTATCTCACCTTTAGTTGGCCGCCGAAGGAGAGAAGTAAATTCCTGATCAAACCTCATTATTTCTAATTTGGCTTTTTTTAGTTCCTGCATACACACCGTGTATCCACGTGATTAAGACTAACTTCGCAGCTAAAAACATCCAAATGGAACTTATTTTTTTTCTAAAAAAATATGAGCCACTCCAAAGTTCCATATAACTTATTGATCCAGATCTTATTTTTAACAACACCAACACAACTCAACAAAATATCATTTAAAATCAAACATTTAAATTTAGCCTGAAAGTATCAACTTGAAGTCACTCGCAGACTAAAAAAGCCAAAAAAACCAATAACCCAAGGTTCGATCTTGATCACTGAAAAGAACAAAGGCATCAATTACTCAATAAAAAAACACTTAATTATGAACAAGAAAAAGCCCCGCATGCTTACCATACGGGGCTTTTAGTTATTTTTTAGCTTTTTTGAGAAGACTTAATTCATCAATTCGAGTAAGTCTTGTTCTGTTTTAATTTCGATACCCAGTTCTTGTGCCTTTGCGAGCTTCGAACCTGCATTTTCACCAGCAAACAAAATATCGGTTTTCTTAGAAACACTACCCGTCACTTTAGCCCCCAGTGCTTGGAGGGCTTCTTTGGCTTCTGTACGCCCCAGTTGAGAAAGTGTTCCCGTTAATACTACTGTTTTACCTTCTAATGGTAATTCCCCCACCTGCTCAGTAGTATTAATCTCTGGCCAGTGGATCCCTTGTTCAAGCAAATCTTTAACCACCGCTTGGTTCTGTTCTTCACTAAAGAAAGTCGTAATATGTTGAGCAACCACAGCACCGATGTCTTGCACTTCAATCAACTGCTCTTCGGTAGCATTTTGGATCGCTCCCAACGTTTTAAAGTGCATTGCTAAGTTTGCTGCGGTTGCCTCGCCAACTTCACGGATCCCCAGTGAATACAAAAACCGAGGTAAAGTCGTTTCTTTGGATTTTTCTAACGCATTCACAATATTCTGCGCAGACTTTGGCCCCATGCGATCTAGTACGGTTAAAACCCCCGCAGATAACTTAAATAAGTCAGCAGGAGTTTTCACCATCTCACGGTCAACAAGCTGCTCGATCACTTTATCGCCTAAACCGTCAACGTCTAACGCTTTACGAGAAACAAAGTGTTTTAGCGCTTGTTTGCGTTGGGCTTGGCAAACTAAGCCCCCCATACAACGTGTTACCGCTTCTCCTTCGATCCGCTCAACATGCGAACCACAAACAGGACACTGAGTTGGGAAAACAATATCTCGAGCTGTTTCTGGTCGACGCTCTTTGATGACAGAAACGACTTGCGGAATAACATCGCCAGCACGGCGGATCACAACGTGATCACCAATCTTGACTTGCAGACGTTCTATCTCATCTGCGTTATGAAGCGTCGCATTACTTACCGTTACCCCACCAACAAATACAGGCTCTAGTTTAGCAACAGGTGTAATCGCACCAGTGCGACCGACTTGGAACTCCACTTCATTCAGTGTCGTCATTTCTTCCTGAGCTGGGAATTTGTAGGCAATCGCCCAACGTGGAGCGCGAGCAACAAACCCCAGACGCTCTTGCACGGCAATATCGTCAATTTTAATAACGACACCATCGATCTCATAAGGGAGGGCATCACGACGCTGCAATATATCTTGGTAGTAAGCTTTTACATCCGCCAAGCTTTCAACTCGCTTAGTTTCCGGACACATTGGCAGCCCCCAAGATTTGATTTGCAAAAAGCGTTCGTAATGACTTGCTGCCAATTCTGCGCCTTGCACCACGCCTACACTGTATGCATAGAAGCTAAGCGGACGAGAAGCCGTAATACGTGAATCCAATTGTCGTAAGCTACCTGCCGCAGCGTTACGTGGATTAACAAAGATTTTCTCGCCTTTCTTCCTTGCTAATTCATTGAGCTTTTCAAACCCAGCTTTCGGCATAAAGACTTCACCACGAACTTCAAGACGATTTGGCCAGTCATTACCCCTGAGTTTTAAAGGAATGGCTTTAATCGTACGCACATTCTCTGTGATGTTTTCACCCGTAGTACCATCGCCTCGAGTGGCCGCCTGAACTAAAACGCCATTCTCATATAACAAACTTACGGCGAGTCCATCCAATTTAGGCTCACAACAGTATTCTTTCACACTCAGGCTTCCCACGCGCTCTTGCGCGCGCTTGTGGAAACTATCAAGTTCACTATCATCAAACGCGTTATCAAGCGAAAGCATCGGTACTTCATGTGTCACTTGGCTAAACGCAGAGAGAGGTTGTCCACCGACACGTTGGCTTGGCGAGTCTACGGTTATTAAGTCAGGGTTCTCAGCTTCAATATCCAGTAACTCTCGCATTAAACGGTCGTACTCGGCATCAGGGATCTCTGGGTTATCTTCCACGTAGTAACGCACAGCGTGGTAATGCAACGACTCTTTTAGTTCTTCTAGTCGCTGAAGTACTGATTCAGACATAGTAAAGCCCCGTGTATTTTCAATCGGTGAGGTTGGGAAATTCAAGAAAAAGGGCTCCATCCGGAGCCCTATTATTATTTGCTGTTAAGATTATGCGTTAGCGGCATTAAACTCAACTATTTGACGTCGATAAGATGCTAAACGATCTGGCGTCATTAAGTTGCGCTGGTCATCAAGTACGTTACCACCTAAATCATCAGCAATTTGCTGCGCAGTTCGGAGCATTAAGTTGAAGTTCTGTTCAGCCTCGCCATAACAAGGCAATGTCATGAAGAATGAAATACCCTTCGTTGTAAACTCAGCAGGATCAGCATGCTCAAACGTACCAGGGTGCATCATATTAGCGACGCTAAACAGCACTTTGCCGTTACCGGACAAGTCGACATGACGGTGGAAAATATCCATCTCGCCATAAATTAGACCGTTTTGTTGCATACTTTCAAATAAAGCAGTACCAACAAATGGCTCTTCACCAGCACAGTGCACATTCAATACAATCACTTGCATTTCAGGTTCTGGCTTTGGCTCTTCCTTAGGCTCTGCAACGACAGGCTCACTAACCGTTTCGACTTGCTGTTCTTTCTCCGTAATATCAAACGCGGCGGGAATAGCGTCTTCTTCCACAGCGGGCTGGAATGGCTCTTCAGCTACTGTTGCTTGAACAACAGGCTCAACGTCCTCTTCTTTATCTTTTTCTGCAACAAATGAAGGGATGTCATCCGGCTCCTGCTGCGTCTGTTTGACTTCAGATGGACCACCGAATAACGGGTCAGATTCAAACTTGTTGTCGAAAGAGCTCGCCATCCCAAAATCTGGTTCTTTGCGATCTTTGCGAATGATCTCAAAGTCATCTTCAGGAGCGGGAGCGAAGTCTCGTTCTTTCTCAACAAGATCATTTTTGTCTTCTTGGTTAACATCCAGCTTACCAAGTGGCTTGTTACCAAACTTTGCTTTGCCTTCTTTTTTACTGCTCCATAAACCATGAAACAGTAATGCCGCGATGGCTAATGCGCCAACAACAATGAGTACGAATCGCAATTCCTGCATTATTTACTCTCAATATACTTGTTTTTACTACTCGCAGTTCCTTGAGCAGCAACCCAAGTGCAATAAATCTGAATGATACGTTTACTTTACCAAAACTATATGTAGATTTAGAACAACTTAATGCAAGAAGTTCCGTTTTTTGTTGTGATTCTTGCCACGATTCCACTTAACAAGACGTCATTTGTCAGGGCATTGAAAGAAAAGTCCTCACAGGTACAATGAGTTTTCATTTACACGAAGCCAAAATAGACATGAAGCAAAACAATCAGCAGAGAACCGGGTTCGGTTATTTTCTATACGGGATACAATTGGCACTTGCCCCTAAAATCAGGCGCTTTGTCATCTTACCTCTACTTGCAAATATCTTGCTTGTAGGTGGTGCCATCTTCTATCTATTTTCAAACCTTAATATATGGATAGAAGGCTGGATTGGGCAGCTGCCTGAGTTTTTATCCTGGTTAACTTACATTCTTTGGCCTTTACTCGCTCTGACGATACTCGCTACCTTCTCCTATTTTTTCAGCACGCTCGCGAACTTTATCGCCGCGCCATTCAATGGCCTCTTGGCTGAAAAAGTGGAAGAGTACTTAACGGGACAAAAAGTAAATGATGATGGTTTCACTGCCGTCCTGAAAGATGTTCCTCGCGTTTTAGCTCGTGAGTGGAGAAAGCTCCTTTACATTTTACCTAAAGCAATAGGCCTATTCCTGTTATTGCTCATCCCTGCCCTTGGACAAACAGTAGGCCCATTTTTATGGTTTATCTTTACCGCCTGGATGCTCGCGATTCAATATTGTGACTACCCGTTTGATAACCATAAAATCCCATTTAACGACATGCGTTACAAATTGAAACAAAAGCAAGGTAAGGCCTATGGCTTTGGGGTATTGGTGTCTGTGTTTACGACGATCCCAATTTTGAACCTCATTGTCATGCCTGTAGCAATATGTGGTGCAACCGCTATGTGGGTCGCGGAGTTTAAGCACCAACGATAGTCGATTAGAGATTAAGGAAAGGGATCAGCGCCAGCTTTTCCCTTTTCTTTTATCAAGTTCTGGGCCAACCTAATAAGATATAACTTTTTAATCCTTTTCCCTTTTTTTCATACCGCATATTCTTCTATCCATATTCACACAACGTGTAATGAAGGAACATCACTATGAGCAAAATCTACGAAGATAACTCTCTTACTATTGGTAATACACCTCTCGTTCGTCTAAACAAAGTAAGTAAAGGCAAAGTTCTCGCGAAAATTGAAGCGCGTAACCCTAGCTTCAGTGTTAAGTGCCGTATCGGTGCAAACATGATTTGGGAAGCAGAGAAAGCGGGCCTTCTTAAGCCAGGTGTAGAGCTTGTAGAACCTACCAGTGGCAACACAGGTGTTGCTCTAGCATTCGTAGCGGCTGCTCGCGGTTACAAGCTAACATTGACCATGCCTGAATCAATGAGCCTAGAACGCCGTAAGCTACTAAAAGCACTAGGCGCGAACCTTGAGCTGACTGAAGCGGCGAAAGGCATGAAAGGGGCGATTGCTAAAGCAGAAGAAATCGTAGCAAGCAACCCTGAGAAGTACCTACTTCTTCAACAATTTGACAACCCAGCGAACCCAGAAATCCACGAAAAGACTACGGGCCCTGAGATTTGGGAAGCGACAGACGGTGAAATCGACGTATTCGTTGCTGGTGTTGGTACGGGCGGTACTATCACAGGTACAAGCCGTTACATCAAAGGTGAAAAAGGCAAAGCCATCACTTCTGTTGCAGTTGAGCCAGCAGAGTCTCCGGTTATTGCACAAGCACTTGCTGGCGAAGAAATCCAACCTGCCCCACACAAAATTCAAGGTATCGGTGCTGGTTTCATCCCTGGTAACCTCGATTTAGACATTATTGACCGTGTTGAGCAAGTTACCTCAGAAGAAGCGATTGAGATGGCTCGTCGCCTAATGGAAGAGGAAGGTATCCTAGCTGGTATCTCATCTGGCGCAGCGGTTGTTGCAGCGAACCGACTTGCGGAACTACCTGAATTTGAAGGAAAAACAATTGTAACTGTCTTGCCAAGTTCCGGTGAGCGTTACCTAAGTACAGCACTCTTTGCAGGTATCTTTACCGAAAAAGAGAACCAACAATAATATGTGTTCAAATCAATTTTTAGTTTAAAAAAGCCCCGTTTAGGGGCTTTTTTGTTGATCCCTGCCCTACCTTTGGTAATATCAGGGTGTTTTATTTCTAG
Source organism: Vibrio sp. 1731 (assembly GCF_033339955.1). NCBI lineage: Bacteria > Pseudomonadati > Pseudomonadota > Gammaproteobacteria > Vibrionales > Vibrionaceae > Vibrio > Vibrio sp. 1731. The sequence continues at coordinate 171,879 of NZ_JAWOVO010000010.1, forward strand.
CTTCAAAATAAAGAAGCAGAACACAAAAAGGTTTCAAAGTGATTACGCACGCAAACAGTTGCGTAGTTACCAAACTTTTGACTAGTATCAGAACTGACGCGCTTTGAACTCTTCCCGTGCTAGCGCACAAGATGTAAAGCAGTTAAGCTAAAATCTGGTCACAAACTAACAAAAAAATACATTTATTGGGGTATATCACATGTACGAGAAGCAAGTAGAAATCACAGCAGAAAACGGCCTTCACACTCGTCCAGCTGCACAGTTTGTTAAAGAAGCGAAAGCATTCGACGCAGACATCACTGTGACTTCTAACGGTAAAAGCGCTAGCGCTAAGAGCCTGTTCAAACTACAAACACTAGGCCTAGTAAAAGGTACTCAAGTTACTATTTCTGCTGAAGGCCCACAAGCTCAGCAAGCAGTTGACCACCTAGTTGCTCTAATGGACCAACTACACTAATCCGGTCTCCTACTCCAGAAGCCATTTTGTGAAAGCAAAATGGCTTCGTTGGAAATAGGCTCAAAACTAAGCTAAAACTATTCGTTAGCGCACCCATTATTCTCCCGTTTTATAAAGTTGACCAAACTTAAGGTAAGGCTATGATTTCAGGCATCCTAGCATCTCCTGGTATTGCAATCGGTAAAGCACTACTACTTCAAGAAGATGAAATTGTCCTAAACACAAACACTATTTCTGACGATCAAGTAGAAGCTGAAGTTCAGCGTTTCTTTGACGCTCGTAACAAATCTGCAGCTCAGCTAGAAACTATCAAGCAAAAAGCGCTTGAAACGTTTGGCGAAGAAAAAGAAGCGATCTTTGAAGGTCACATCATGCTTCTTGAAGACGAAGAGCTAGAAGAGGAAATCCTAGCACTTATCAAAAACGACAAGATGACTGCTGATCACGCTATCCACTCAGTGATCGAAGAGCAAGCATGTGCTCTTGAGTCTCTAGACGACGAATACTTAAAAGAGCGTGCAACTGACATCCGCGATATCGGTTCTCGTTTTGTTAAGAACGCACTAGGCATCAACATTGTTTCGCTTAGCGATATCAACGAAGAAGTAATTCTTGTTGCTTACGACCTAACGCCATCTGAAACTGCACAAATCAACCTAGACTACGTGCTTGGTTTTGCTTGTGATATCGGCGGTCGTACATCTCACACTTCAATCATGGCTCGCTCACTTGAGCTTCCAGCTATCGTTGGTACTAACGACATCACGAAGAAAGTTAAGAATGGCGACATGCTGATTCTTGACGCAATGAACAACAAGATTGTTGTTAACCCATCAGAAGCTGAGCTAGAAGAAGCGAAAGCGGTTAAAGCAGCATTCCTAGCTGAAAAAGAAGAGCTAGCGAAACTGAAAGACCTACACGCAGAAACGACTGACGGTCACCGTGTAGAAGTTTGCGGTAACATCGGTACAGTGAAAGACTGTGACGGTATCCTTCGTAACGGCGGTGAAGGTGTTGGTCTGTACCGTACTGAATTCCTATTTATGGACCGTACTGCGCTACCAACTGAAGAAGAACAGTACCAAGCGTACAAAGAAGTTGCGGAAGCAATGAACGGTCAAGCTGTGATCATCCGTACTATGGATATCGGCGGCGATAAAGATCTCCCATACATGGATCTTCCAAAAGAGATGAACCCATTCCTAGGCTGGCGCGCTGTACGTATCAGTCTAGATCGTCGTGAAATCCTTCGTGATCAGCTACGTGGCATTCTACGTGCTTCTGCACACGGCAAACTGCGTATCATGTTCCCAATGATCATCTCTGTCGAAGAAATCCGTGAGCTTAAGAAAGCGATCGAAGAGTACAAAGAAGAGCTACGCGCTGAAGGCCACGCGTTCGACGAAAACATCGAAATCGGTGTTATGGTTGAAACTCCTGCTGCTGCTGCGATCGCACACCACTTAGCGAAGGAAGTGTCTTTCTTCTCTATCGGTACAAACGACCTAACTCAGTACACACTAGCGGTTGACCGTGGTAACGAGATGATTTCTCACCTATACAACCCACTATCACCAGCTGTACTTACAGTGATCAAGCAAGTTATCGACGCTTCTCACGCAGAAGGTAAATGGACTGGTATGTGTGGTGAACTTGCAGGTGACGAGCGTGCAACACTTCTACTTCTAGGTATGGGTCTGGACGAGTTCTCAATGAGCGGTATCTCTATCCCTAAAGTGAAGAAAGTAGTTCGTAACTCTAACTTCGCAGAAGTGAAAGCAATGGCTGAAGAAGCCCTTTCTCTACCGACAGCAGAAGAAATCGAAGCCGTGGTAGAAAAGTTTATTGCTGAGAAAGCTCAGTAATCGGTAGTACCAAGTAATTCAATACTTAATGGCCATTAGACGGCGAAAAAAGTCGTCTAATGAGCTATATTGGTATACTATAATTCGACAGAATAAAACCAAACCTTAGGAGCATGACACAATGGGTCTGTTTGACAAACTTAAAAAGCTTGTATCTGATGACAGCGCTGACGCTGGTGCTATCGAAATCATCGCGCCACTTTCTGGTGAGATTGTAAACATCGAAGACGTGCCAGATGTTGTTTTCGCTGAGAAAATCGTTGGTGACGGTATTGCTATCAAGCCAGCAGGCAACAAAATGGTAGCTCCTGTAAACGGTACTATCGGTAAGATCTTCGAAACTAACCATGCGTTCTCTATCGAGTCTGACGACGGTGTTGAGCTTTTCGTTCACTTCGGTATCGACACAGTTGAACTAAAAGGCGAAGGCTTCACGCGTATCGCTGAAGAAGGTCAAACTGTTAAAGCTGGCGACACTGTAATTGAATTCGATCTAGCTCTTCTAGAAGAGAAAGCGAAGTCAACGCTAACTCCAGTTGTTATCTCTAACATGGACGAAATCAAAGAGCTAAACAAGCTTTCTGGTTCTGTAACTGTTGGTGAAACTCCAGTTCTACGTGTAACTAAGTAATTTTTACTTAATCGAACACGAAAAAAACGCTGCCAATGGCAGCGTTTTTTATTATCTGACTTTTTTCTGAGCGATGTGCATCGCTGAAACACGTTCAACTGAGCAAGCCTAGTGCTGAGCTCGGCCTTTGCTTCGCTTGAGCGAGTAATGCAGTTGTCGCATCTTGGAGCACTTGAGAACGCACCATTTCCGTAGATTCTCTTGCGAAGTCTGTATCTCTTATTCGACTCTTGGACTCTGTAACACTCCGATTCACAGTATTTAAGTTATCCATCGAGCCGTTTACACGGTTCTGAAAGCTGCCAATTTCACTTCGGTGCGAATCAACGTACTTAATTGCTGCATCAATCACCCCAACTGAAAGCTGAGCCTTACCTGCCGTCGACATATCAATGTCATCCATTGTGACTAATTGACCAGCGCTCACATCAAGCTCATCCGCTAAACTCCCTTCGAGAACCACACCCTCTGGCGCCTTCATCATAGAAGCGAAGAATTGCAGTTCGTTGTTTTCCGTTACTGAAGCATTCACTATCGATTGTTGAGCATTGATGTAAGTGGCGACCTGTTCTATACGGTCACCCAATTTGAGTCCAATGGATTCCGTTTGGGTTTGCCCTTTACTGTCTTGGTATTCGACTTTTAGGGTTTGGTTATCTTTAGTGACTCGCCAATCTTTATCGACCGCATCACCAACATAATGCTGCCCTCCCATCTCTGGGATATGGCTACGCATGTTACGTAACGTCAAAGAGATTGAATTAGCGTTCGCGCCAATATGGAAACTTTGTGAACCGTAAGATCCATCAAACAGGTTTTTATCCGCAAATGTTGTCGTGATCGCGACACGATCAAGCTCATCTTGCAGCGCTACGACCTCATATTGAATACTTTGCCGATCACTTGAGTCATAACTGCCGTTTGCTGCTTGAAGCCCCAGAGAGCGTAAGCGTTGCAATATTTCACTGCTTTCGTGCAATGCTCCCTCCGCTGTTTGAGCAACAGAAAAAGCGTCGTGCGCATTTCTTAAGGCGACATCAAGCCCTCTCGTTTGTACATGGAGAGTATTCGATATCTGTAAACCTGCCGCATCATCGCTCGCCGAGTTGATTCGAAACCCCGAAGTTAGGTTGCGTTGTGACTCAACATTTTGCGCAGCTGCTTGACTCAGGTGTCTCTGCGCCACCATCGCAGAAACATTGGAATTTAAAGAGATCATCTAATCGATATGAATGCCTTATCGAACATACTGTCAGGACACATCTGAATCGTTATAGCCAATAAGCAAAAAGCCAGGGATGAGCCTGGCTTTGGTTTCTTGCTTTGTTAAAGTGATTAACCTAGCAGACTTAGCGCTGAGTTAGGCGCTTGTTTCGCTTGCGCAAGGATTGAGCTTGACGCTTGCGATAGAATTTGTGATTTGGTCATTGCCGTTGTTTCTTTCGCGAAGTCAGTATCTTTGATACGGCTCTTCGACGCATTCACGTTCTCGTTAATGTTGTCCAAGTTGCTGATTGCGTGGTTGAAACGGTTCTGGAATGCACCCAGCTCTGCGCGGTGGCTGTCTACGTATTTCAGTGCCGC
>NZ_JAWOVO010000011.1:0-151805 GCF_033339955.1 Vibrio sp. 1731
GGTAGTTCAGTTGGTTAGAATACCGGCCTGTCACGCCGGGGGTCGCGGGTTCGAGTCCCGTCCACTCCGCCACTTATTTGAGCGTCGTCTCAATAAACACGAATTACAGGGGTGTAGCTCCAATTGGCAGAGCAGCGGATTCCAAATCCGCGTGTTGGGAGTTCGAATCTCTCCACCCCTGCCATACTCTAAAGCCTCAGCAGTAATGCTGGGGCTTTTTTGCATTTGAAGAAAAGAGAAGCTGACTAGTTGGAAGAGTTGTCGATTCCTCTGATACCAAAGTATCGGGGGGATTGAAAGCTCATATCTCCGGGATATTGGTCCACTTCACCTATCCCCCATATTCATAAGCTCTGGCTTAGGTCAGGGGCTCTTTTATTTCTAACGAATATGTCTTTTATTCCTAACGTATAGTTTCAACGTCAGGTGTATGTTTATCCAACGAATATGGCATATCTTTGCTTCATATAGTTTTATTTTCTAGTAATGTAATTACTAAATGTTGATGTATCGCTTTGCTCTTTCTGTTTTACCTTCGAATTTCATAACACTTTTTCTTCGTTATCGAGCACATCTGATTCACAATCTATTGAAAGGTCAGTGGTTACATTGGCTTGGATGATTACTGACTTGGTTCCTGTTATCATCATGCATTAATGCTAATAATTAGGAAGTAAGTTTATGCCACATTTTCGATTCCGTGCTGTAGAGCCACAAGCTGTTCAGGCATTATCAAAACCCCTTACGGATGAACTTCAGCCTCTAATGGACTGTCCGCGTGAGGATTTTACTTTTGAGTATATCTACACTACGTTTTTCAATGAGGGTGAGGTGAGTGCTGCATATCCTTTTGTCGAAGTGCTTTGGTTCGACCGTGGCCAGGAAGTGCAAGATGAAGTTGCCAAGCTTATTACGCAACAAGTGCGCGGTATCGCTGGTGCCGATATTGATGTTGCAGTTATCTTTTCCGCCTTATCTCCTAAAGCTTATTACGATAATGGCGAACACTACTAAAGGTTAAAGGCTATGAGGCTGAGTTTCATTGTAACTTTGGGTTTATGTTTCTCAGCTTCAGTATGTTCTACTCCTTGGGAGTCTGCGGTTAATCCTACCCGAAACTCTTCCTCCTCTATTGGTAGTTATGCTAACGGTTGTTTAGATGGTGCATTACCCTTGCCTCTCGATGGCGTTGGTTATCAAGTCTTACGTAGTAAAACGAAGCGCTACTATGGGCACCCTAAAACGATAGAGTTTATTGAAAATCTGGCGCTTAAAGCTCATCAAAATCTCAACACCACTCTGCTAATTGGTGATTTGTCTTTACCTAGAGGTGGAAGGTTCTCCTCTGGTCATTCTAGTCATCAAACCGGGTTAGATATCGATATCTGGTTAAGACTTGCTGACCAACCGCTTTCTTATAACGAATTACAACTTCCTAAACCCATGAGTGTGGTGGATTTAAAAGGTTATTCCATACTTAATCATCGCTGGGAAGAGCGGCACTTTAAGCTAATTCGGTACGCTTCAAAAAGTAAGGATGTTGCACGAATTTTTGTACATCCTGTTATTAAGGAGCAACTTTGCTTGCAAGAAAACGGCAAAGATCGTTCTTGGTTACGTAAAGTGCGTCCATGGTGGGGGCATCATTACCACTTTCACGTCAGGTTGTCTTGTCCTGATTCGAGCGACTATTGTGTTGATCAAGCACCACCTCCAGTAGGCGATGGCTGCGGTGTTGAGCTCGCAAGTTGGGCCCCGAAAGCAAAACCTATTGATACCCCTCCACGGGTAAAAACAACCTCTAAGCCCAAACGAAAAAAAGTCGTTCCACCTCAATGCTTGCCGCTTATCAATCCTAATTAGTGTTACTCTTCAGGTTTATCTGTACTTGGTGATCTCTTTTATGAAACTGGAGAAACATCATACTTTTGTCTACATTGAATAGTACCAATACAAAAACTAACCCAATCAGTTTTGGGGACATATTATAGAAATCTAAATTAAACAAAGAGTTGTAGTATGGGTAAGTTGTAACTTCTCTGTTTAGAAAAAGACCTTTCGTCACGATACTCTGGTTTCTTAGCAATATGTCTGTCAGTTGGCTAAAAAGCAATAACAACGCAGACAAGTGTGTAAGGCAGGGATATACCCTTTTCCTGTTAGAAGAGTAAATCAAGGACAAAACCATGACTATGATTTGTGCAAAAGAATTTGCAGAGTGGTTAAGACACAGATTTAGCAGTGATACTAAAGGAGTCTCTTTGACTCGAGAGGATGTGAATCACCTGACTGGGCGTCAACGCCTTGATCCGGGTTTTGTTAATGATGTGCATTATGAGCTGATGCAATATGGAATGGCTTTCGTTACTGATACGAGCCGAGAAAACTTTTATTTAATACCTGTTTCTCAAGCGGAAAATTGGCGTGAGAGACTAGAGTATCATTTTGAAAAAGAGCTATTCTGCAATATTATCCCTATTGAAAAATCAGGTTGAGAAAAGGTTCAACTTTGATGCCAAAGTTGAACCTAATTGCTCTTATGCTAACCCTTGAATAATCACGAATTTTTCAAGCAACTGCTCTTCAGTTTCGACATGGTTCGGATCAGTGATTATGCATTTTGTAATTGGACACACTGACTGACAGGTCGGCTTTTCGTAATGCCCCTTACACTCTGTACATAGCGCTGGATCAATTTCGAAAATGCTCTCTCCCATACTGATTGCCCCATTGGGGCATTCGGGATCACACATGTCGCAGTTAATGCATTTGTCAGTAATGAGCAAGGCCATGGTTACTTACCAGTCGGGTTACGGGTGTCCTGCCCTGAGTTTAGATTACGCATTAATAGGCCATATTCTAAATCTAGCTCTGCTGGTACTGGAATGAATACAAAGTGACCGTTTCCTTTCGCGTCTTCAATAGACTCTGATTTGCGGTTTTCCATTGCCTCTAGCGTGAAAACAATATTGCCTTTTGGCGTCATTAGTTCAAGGCTATCACCGACAAGAAACTTATTTTTTACTTCTACTTCAGCCATGTCACCACGACGTTTGCCAGTGAATTCACCAACAAACTGTTGAGCATCAGAGACTGAGTAACCGTAATCGTAGTTTTGGTAAGTATCGTGTGTATGACGGCGTAGGAAGCCTTCAGTGTAGCCACGGTGAGCTAGGCTTTCTAGTGTACCCATTAGGCTTTCATCGAATGGTCGACCTGCTACTGCATCATCAATTGCTTTACGATAAACTTGAGCGGTACGTGCGCAGTAGTAGAACGATTTAGTACGACCTTCAATTTTCAATGAGTGAACACCCATCTTAGTTAAGCGTTCAACGTGCTGAACCGCTCGTAGGTCTTTAGAGTTCATGATGTAAGTACCATGCTCATCTTCGTAAGCCGCCATTTTTTCTTCTGGACGGTGCGCTTCAGAAAGCAGAACGACTTCATCTGTTGGTTTACCGCGACCAATTGTGGTTTCAGGGAGCTCGTCTTGTACTTCGACAGGCTGTGCTTCAGTCGGGTCGAATTTCTCTACGATGTCACCAGCGTCGTTTTCTTTACCCTCTTCAACTTTGTATTCCCAGCGGCATGCGTTAGTGCAAGTGCCTTGGTTAGGGTCACGTTTGTTGATATAGCCAGAAAGTAGGCAACGACCAGAGTAAGCCATGCATAATGCACCGTGAACGAATACTTCAAGCTCAGTTTCAGGGCAATGCTCACGAATTTCTTCGATTTCTTCTAGAGATAGCTCGCGAGAAACGATCACACGTTCCACGCCATTCGCTGCCCAGAACTTAACGGTCGCCCAGTTTACAGCGTTCGCTTGTACAGAAAGGTGAATTGGCATTTCTGGGAAAGCTTCACGAACCATCATAATTAGGCCTGGATCTGACATGATCAATGCGTCAGGACCCATCTCTACGATTGGCTTCAGATCACGGATGAACGTTTTTAGCTTCGAGTTGTGTGGTTGAATGTTACATACCACATAAAGCTTTTTGCCTAGGGCGTGGGCTTCATCGATACCTATTTTTAGGTTCTCGTGGTTAAACTCGTTGTTACGTACGCGAAGGCTGTAGCGAGGTTGGCCAGCGTAAACTGCATCTGCCCCGTAGGCGAATGCGTAACGCATGTTTTTCAGGCTGCCCGCTGGAGATAGTAGCTCAGGCACGAATGCTTTCTCAGTTGTCATTACTCAATTCTCTTTTATCTGATCACAAGTCAGGCCAATTCCACCTAATGGAAATGGGGCGCAAATTTTACGTCAAAATGTGAACTGTGACTAGGGTAATTGTGCTTCAGATAGAAAAACGCCCTCAAAAAAAGTGAGGGCGTTATGGTTAACCTTTATACAATATTATGCGTTAGGATTCGGTAAGCCGCCTAGCGCGTCGTATAGGTTGGGAAGGAAAGCACTGAACTCTCCACACATTAGAGAGAAGTCTGCATCAAATCGAGCTGCTTGATCTTCACGTGGAATATCATCGTTTTGATCTTTCAATTCATCAGAGAATTTTAGACGTTTGATGCCCGCATCTTCCGTCATAATGAACTCAATACGATCTTGCCAATTAAGCGCAAGTTTCGTCACGACTTTATCCGCAGCGATGTGGTTGCGGATTTCATCAGTGGTTAGCTCTTGCTTCTTACAGCGAATCACACCACCTTCTTCAAGTACGGATTTTAGCTCAGCTTCGTCCATCATGCTGATACCTTGAGGTGTGTCACCGCTTTTCACCCACTCGGTTAGCGTAGTTTCAATCGCCACTTCTGGAATAGCAGGAACAACAGGTAGACTACCCATGGTTTTACGAAGCAATGCTAATACATCTTCTGCTTTTTTATAGCTGCTTGCATCAACAAGGATAAAACCTTCTTTTGGCATGATGAGCACGTGAGTGTGGCTGCTGCGGCTGAATGCGCGCGGCAGTAAATCCATTACGATGTCATCTTTCAGGTTGTCTTTCTCTTTCTTCTTCAGAGGACGACCTTCTTGCGCTTCCATTGCTTCTACTTTTGCATTCAATGATTCTTTGATCACAGAGGCAGGTAGCATTTTCTCTTCTTTCTTGGCGCAAATCAGAATGCGGTTTTCTGACACGTGAGTCATCATATCGCCATGTCTACCCATTGCACTGACCCAGCCAAATTTCTGTTTGTCTTGACTGCCACACGGGGTGAATCGGAATTCAGACAGCTGAGTTTCTAGTTGTTCGGCGTTAAAAGTAACCTCGCGGTTAACGCGGTATACCAGACAGTTTTTAAACCACATAAATCTTCTCTAGGCTTGATGACAAGGGACTAATCATAGGGAATTTTTGTGCTGATGTCTTAATAGAAATGAAAAATATCCGAATGAACCTCAAAAGAAAGTTATATGAAAATTTGTTTTCAAAGGTCACAAAAGTGTCATAATTGGTAGTGATAATGCTTATGCATAGAGAGGCGCTTTGTCTCTTAAATTCATTAGCTCAACGAACATAAGGTTACTCAATTATGTCTAGAAGGATTCTGGTTGTTGAAGACGAAGCTCCTATTCGCGAAATGCTGTGCTTCGTACTTGAGCAGAAAGGTTACCAAGCGGTAGAAGCGGAAGATTATGATACTGCAGTAACCAAACTGGCTGAACCCTTCCCTGATTTAGTTTTACTGGATTGGATGTTACCAGGCGGTAGTGGCATTAACTTCATCAAACATATGAAGCGAGAGGAATTAACGCGCAGCATTCCAGTTGTGATGCTTACCGCTCGTGGTGAAGAAGAAGATAAAGTGCGCGGTTTAGAAGTCGGTGCGGATGACTACATTACCAAGCCATTCTCTCCTAAAGAGTTGGTTGCACGCTTAAAAGCGGTGATTCGTCGCGTTACCCCGACTGCACTAGAAGATGTAATTGATGTACAGGGATTGAAGCTTGACCCTGTATCGCACCGTGTTACGGCTAATGATGCGCCATTAGACATGGGTCCAACAGAATTTAAGATGCTTCATTTTTTCATGACGCATCAAGAACGCGTATACAGCCGTGAGCAGCTATTAAACAATGTTTGGGGCACTAACGTGTATGTCGAAGACCGTACGGTCGATGTTCACATTCGCCGCCTGCGTAAAGCATTGGAAGCTGCAGGGCATGATAAGCTGATCCAAACTGTTCGTGGTGCTGGATACCGCTTCTCGACGAAAGCATAAATTAACACGCAGCTTATCGGTACCATTTCTGGAGTTATGAGTGGTTGAAAGATTAACGTGGAAAAAGCTGGCCTGGGAGCTGGCTTTTTTTTACACCCCATGGGTGATAGTAGGTTGGATATTCGGTTATATGCCGTGGTTGCTTTTGGCTGCTACGGCATTGCAGCTTGTGTGGCATTTGCATAACCAAGTACGTTTATCTTCTTGGTTATGGGATGAAAAACGCCTCACGCCACCGTCAGGTAGCGGTAACTGGGAATCTTTGTTCAATGGGTTGTATCGCTTACAACAGCGCCAACGCCGCAAACGAAAAGAACTTACTAATCTTATTCGTCGATTCCGAAATGGTGCAGAATCGCTACCCGATGCGGTAGTGGTATTCCGTGCTGAAGGAAATATTGTTTGGTGCAACAAGCTGGCTCAGCACTTACTGGGCTTCCATTGGCCAGAAGATTCAGGTCAACCTATCTCCAATCTCATTCGTACACCTGATTTTATCAAGTACCTCAACAAGAAAGACTTTTCAGAGCCATTAGAAATGCGTTCACCACTCAATGTCGAACGCATGCTAGAACTACGTATCGTACCGTATACCGAAGGTGAACATTTGATGGTGGTGCGTGATGTTAGCCAGTTAAAACAACTTGAGGGAATGCGTCGCAACTTCTTTGCCAACGTATCTCATGAACTGCGTACACCAATGACGGTGCTACAAGGTTATCTTGAGATGACAGAAGACCCTGATATGGTCGTGGGTCCAATGTGGAGCAAAGCTCATGGTGTCATGACGGAGCAGCTTAACCGCATGAACAGTTTGGTTAACCAACTACTGACACTATCTAAAATTGAAGCGGCACCTATGCATGAGCTTGAGGAAGTCGTGAATGTGCCCGCGATGCTTGAAGTGTTAGAAAAAGAGGCGGTTAGCCTTAGTGGGGAAAACCAACATAAATTGAAATTTGATGTTGATGCAAGCCTACGCGTGTTGGGCGATGATGACCAGTTACGTAGTGCTATCTCTAACCTCGTTTATAACGCCGTCAAATACACACCACCTGGTGCGAACATTAATGTTCGTTGGTTCCAGACCTCTCAAGGCGCATGCTTAGAGGTGGAAGATAGCGGTGATGGTATTGAACCTCAGCACCTACACCGACTTACCGAGCGTTTTTATCGAGTAGATAAAGCAAGATCACGTGATACTGGAGGAAGTGGTTTAGGGCTAGCCATTGTAAAACACGCGCTGAGTCACCATGACTCTCATTTAGAAATTCACAGTGAAGTAGGCGTGGGCAGTAAGTTTTCTTTCGTATTGCCTGAGCGTTTGGTGGTGAAATAATGGCGTTACGATTGGCAAAAACATTCAGTTTATTCGCGCTTGTTTGTTCCTGTATGGCTGGCGCTCAAGATAAACCATTGCCGAGTTATCATAAAACGACGGGGATTGTCGGGAACTTGCTCTCTGTTGGCTCCGATACACTTGCGGGTATGACAACGCTTTGGGTTGAAGAGTTTAAATCCATTTACCCGAATATTAATGCGCAAGTCCAAGCATCTGGCTCTTCTACTGCCCCCCCAGCATTGACCGAACAAACAGCTCAGTTTGGTCCCATGAGCCGCCCTATGCGTTTAAGAGAGGTTGAAGCGTTTGAACGTGAACATGGCTACAAGCCAACTGCGCTCAGGGTCGCCATCGATGCAATCGGTATTTTTGTTCATCAAGATAATCCAATTCAAGGGCTTAACTTTAGTCAGTTAGATGCTTTGTTTTCTGCCACGCTGCGCTGTGGTGAAAGTCAATTTGTCACAAACTGGCAGCAACTCGGTCTTGAATCACAGTGGGCAAAGCGAAACGTCCAGTTGTTTGGTCGTAACTCCGTTTCTGGAACTTACGGTTACTTCAAAAGCAATGCCTTGTGTGGCGGCGATTTCAAGACCCGAGTTAACGAGCAGCCAGGCTCCGCGTCAGTTGTGCAAGCTGTAGCGTCAACCATCAGTGGAATTGGTTATTCCGGTGTCGGTTATCGAGTGGCAGGCGTGCGCTTAGTCCCTGTAGCTAAAATGGGAAATGACTATGTGACTCCAACGCGAGAACATATTGTTAGCGGTAAGTACCCACTATCACGTTACTTATATGTTTACGTGAATAAGCATCCTGATTACCCATTAACACCAATTGAAGCTGAGTTTATTCGCTTTATCTTTTCTGCTCAGGGACAAGCGTTGGTTGAGAAAGATGGTTATGTGCCCATTACGGCAGACTTTGCAGAAGAAGAGTTAAAAAAAGTCGGCCTGTAAGCCGACTTTTTATTTAGGTATGAAGAGTACGAGATCAGAAAGTGAGTGTCCACTTCGCGCTGTCCCAACGTTCTTGTTCTTCCTGTAAATCCGCGTGAAGTAATTTATTGTTTTCTAGCCATGCTTCATCTGTGCAGGTGAGAATCCATTCGTCATTTTTGATAGATAAGGTGATATCAGGCAATGGATCTTCATTACGCTGCCCATTTAATACGATAGAAAGTCGTAATATTTTGATGAGGCTTATAACGTCACTCTGTTTATAGAGATTGAAATCTGGTAGTTCTTGCAATTTGAGCGCTTTACGCTGGAAGCGAGCTAATGTTGCGAGCACTAATTGCTGCTCACGGTTGAAGCCTTGTAGGGTGGAGTGCAACAGAATATAAAAAGAGTGGCGATGGAAACTACGCAAGTTGATACTTAATCCGACTTCATGAAGCAACGCTGCCCACTCTAGTAAGTCAAATAACTCACTCTTTTTCTTAATGCCTAGTTCAGAGCGTACCTGACATAACATCTCACGTGCATGCCCCTTCACACGAGCGGCATGCTCTAAGTCGACCCGGTGCTTGTTGGCTAAATTTTCTGTGGTGCGCATACGAATATCGGAGCGCGCAAAACGCTCTTCCATTTCGTACAACAGGCCTTCGCGTAGAGCACCATCGGAGAAAAACATTTGCTCAATGCGAAGCGCTTTGAAAATCGCGGACAAAATCGCTACGCCTGCTGCGAATACGGGTTTACGTTCTTCTGTTAGACCCGCCAGTTCAATATCTTCAATGGAATCAAATTTACACAGAGTTTCGATAAGTGTATCCAGTCGACTCGCTGTGATCAGGCCATCTTCAAAACCTAATCCTACTAGCACTTCTTGAATCGCTTTGATGGTTCCTGATGAGCCGAGAGCAATATCCCAGCCCTTTTTACGATATGTTGAAGCGATGGACTCGAGTTTTTGTTCGGCCGCTAACATCGCCTTGCTGAAGTTTTTTCCTGACAGTTTGCCGTTTTTAAAGTATTGCTCTGTAAAACTGACGCATCCCATCTGTTTACTGTTGAGAAGCTCAGGCTCAAATTCTTGTCCAATAATCATCTCGGTACTGCCGCCTCCGATATCGATGACTAGTTTGGAGTTGGATTCTACTTGAGTGTGCGCGACGCCTAAGTAAATCAGGCGGGCTTCTTCTTCTCCAGGGATAATTTCTATCGGGAAAGGCATCACTTCTTTCGCACGCTCAATGAAAAGGTGGGCATTTTTAGCGCGTCTTAGTGTGTGTGTGGCGGCGATACGTACATTTGACTCATCAAGCCCTTGCAGCCTCTCAGCGAACATGGCTAAGCATTCTAGCGCACGCTCCATTGCGGCGTGACTTAAGTTCAATTCACTGTCGAGTCCTGATGCTAAGCGAACACGTTGTTTATGACGACTAACCAGTTGTAGGTCACTGCCGACAACTTTGGCCACCACCATATGGAAACTGTTTGAGCCGAGGTCTATCGCGGCAATGTAGCGAGTATCTTGTTCAAGTATTTGAGGCATCTGAATTTTGTTTTCTAGTTTGCTTTTCTATATTTTTAAGATAGTCATAGATAGCGATTTGAGAGCGAACTTTTTTGCGATTACCTCGTGGTACGTAAGCGTTACTCATTTCTTTATCTATTAAACGAGCCTTTACTGTATCGGTAAAATGGATATTCGTTATATCAATAATTCTCTGTTTCAAACGTGGATCACGGACTGGTACTGCTACCTCGATACGGTGATCAATATTTCTTGTCATCCAGTCTGCGGAGGAGATATAAACTTGCGGATCGCCATCATTGTGGGTGATCACCACGCGAGGGTGCTCAAGAAAGCGGTCAACAATACTGATGATGCGAATATTGTCGCTGATCCCCTCAATGCCCGGTACTAATGAGCACATGCCTCGAATGATCATGTTTATTTTTACACCGGAAGTACTTGCTCCATAAAGCTTATTGACGATGCCTTTATCAACTAGGTTATTGACCTTGATCGTAAGAGCGGCTTTTTTCCCTAGCTTGGCATTCGCAATTTCATTATCGATTAAGCGGTAGATTTGGGTTCGAGAATTACGAGGAGATACCATAAGGTGATTGAACTTCACTGGTCGGTATGGATTCTCAATGTAACCGAAGACATTACGGACTTCATTAGTGATTTCTTGATCTGCCGTAAGCAGGGAGAAGTCGGTATAAATTCGTGCCGTCTTCTCATGGAAGTTGCCTGTGCCGATGTGTGCGTAGCGAATAATTTCTTCACCTTCGCGGCGGCTAATCATCAGTAGCTTTGAGTGAATCTTAAGACCAGGCGCACCAAAGATGACGTGCACACCCGCTTCGGTTAATACTTTTGACCATTCGATATTGGCCTCTTCATCAAAGCGAGCTTGCAGTTCGACGACCACAGTGACATTTTTGCCGTTGTGCACTGCATCAATTAAAGAGTTCATCAAGCGAGAATCTTTCGCGACGCGATAAATGTTAATCTTGATACTAAGTACTTTGGGATCGAAGGAGGCTTGGCGCACTAACTCACTAATGTGGTCAAAAGTGTGGTAGGGATAATAGAGCAGAATATCTTTCGCTTTAATCGCGTCAAAGCTGTTGGCATAACCTTCGAAATCGGCACATTTCATTGGCGGGAGAGGTTTATTTTCAAGATACTCTCGTCCAACATTTGGAAAGCCGATGAAGTCTTTAAAGTTGTGATAGCGTCCGCCGGGGATAAGGTTATCGTAGTTAGAGATATTAAGTTTGTTACACAGAAACTCTAACATTTGAGGCGGCATATCGCGTTCGTAGACGAAGCGAACGGGCTTTGCTGTCAGTCGCTGATTGACACCCTCTGACATTTGTTCAAGCAAGCTGTACTCAATTTCATTGCGTAAATCGTATTCAGCGTCACGCGTCATTTTCATCGCATAGCCGCTAAGCTCATCATAATCAAAAAAGCCTTTGAACAGCTCGTCCAAACAGTGGCGGATAATATTATCAAGTAAGATGATGGTTTTTCGACGCTTTCCTTTCTGTTCTGGTACCATCACAAAGCGGGGAAGGTGATCGGTCGGAATTTCGATCAGAGCGTACTGGTAATGTTCTTCTTTACGCAGTTCTACGGCGATGTAAGCGTACTCGTCTTTGAGAAATTGCAGAACATCGATCTCGTCTTTCATTAGGAGGGGAGTGATATGCGGCATTACCTCTCTACGGAAGTATTTCGCGATCCACTTTTGTTGCGATTCATCCAGTTGTTGCTCGTTGACCAAGAAAATGCGACGTCGCGCCATTTCTCGAATCAACTCGCTGTAAAGCTCATCAAATTGTTCGTTAAGCTTTAGTGCTTTCGACTGCATTTTGGTTAACAGTCGTTTAGGGCTATCACTGCCACCGCGCTCTTGGCTGATTAGGATTCTGCGCTTCACGTCCGCAAAGCGTACTTTGTAAAATTCATCTAAATTGTTGGAAAAGATCCCAAGAAAGCGAATACGTTCGATCAAAGGGACGGTTTTATCGGCAGCTTCTTGTAATACTCGTTCGTTGAAAGACAACCAACTCAGTTCTTTTTCTATATATAGTTTTTCTGCGCTCATAACCTTACCTAGCCAAAAGTGAAGTATTACGTACTCATCTTGGAAAAATGGATGAGTGAGAACATTATGAGATTTTCATTACAGATTTATTTCATACCACGCATTGCATAAGAGTTGTATTCTTTTCAGGTGTTTAATGTGATCTGTAATATAATTGTCATCTTAACGACATATTCTAGTACTAAGTCAAAAAAGGTAGAGATTTAAATGGCACAAGCCGAGTTTTCATTGCAGGAAAAAGATAAGAAACGACTGATAAAAGATCGTTTAGTTCGACTTGCAGTGACATCCGGTGGTGTCGGCGTACTCGCGGCGCTTATTTTGATCTTTGTCTACCTCGCCATGGTGATCATTCCGCTTTTTTCTGATGCGGAGATCAAAACCAACCAAGCCATTCGAGCCACTCATATTGAAACACCACTTGCGATTTCAGTGGATGATTACGCTCAGCTCGCGTTCGTTCTAACCCAAAGTGGTGAGATTCAATATTTGTCGATGGACGATCCTACGAAACCTGCGGTGTATACACAGCAAATAGTCCAGAAACCCGTCGCTTTCTCTCAATCTGCTCCTGGGCTAGGTTGGTATGGATTTGTTGATGGGCAGGGTAAAGCGAACCTTTTCAAGCCAGAATTTAATGCCACATTTAGAGAAAATACACGTCCTCCGGAAGTGATTGAGCTAGACACCAGCATGGATCTGACACTAAGTACGCCTCAAGATCCTGTGACTCAGTTTGTATTTGCAGCTTCGACGCCCTTACCAACGGTTGTTTGGCAGACGCAAAGCGGTGAAGTGAAAGCTCGCTGGCAAGTGGCTTCGTCTTTGGGTACGCCTCCTACAACGATCGATTTTACGTTCTCTTCAGGCTTTAATACGCCTCAGCAAATGTTGTTGACACCTGACGGTGAAACGCTTTATTTGCGCGATGGCTCTGAGTTGATCGTGTTAAAGAAAACCGCACGTAAATTTGCTGTGCGAGAGGTGGTCGATCTCACTCAAGGTGATAAGAAGCATTCCGTTCGTACGATAGACTTATTGGCTGGTGCTTACTCGCTTTTGGTGACGCACAACGATGGTCGGGTGTCGCAATGGTTTGATACGCTGCAAGAAGAAAAACGCACGTTAACGCATATTCGTGATTTTAAATTGGCATCAGAGCTTAAGTATTTGTTGCCGGATTCTCATCGAAAAGGATTTTATAGCTTTTACACCAACGGCACGCTGCAAAGCCATTATACAACCAGTGAAAAACTGGTGTTGTTTAAGCGTGCGTACAATCAAGCGCCCGCAATCGCAGCAATGTCTAACAATGAACGCTACTTAATCACTTGGCAAAATAATGCGTTAAATGTTGCGGAAGTGGACAATGCCTATCCGGAAATTTCATTGTCTTCATTATGGCAAGAAGTGTGGTACGAAGGGTATCCTGAGCCTGAATTTGTGTGGCAATCGACTTCGGCGAGCGATAACTTTGAGGCTAAGTTCAGCCTAGTACCTATTGCGTTTGGAACGATAAAAGCGGCGATGTTTGCGATGCTGTTTTCAGTACCGCTCGCAGTGCTAGGTGCTATTTATACGGCTTACTTTATGTCGCCACGCATGCGTCGTGTAGTAAAACCGTCGATTGAGCTAATGGAAGCACTGCCGACGGTGATCATAGGTTTCCTCGCGGGATTGTGGTTCGCGCCTATTGTCGAAGATCACCTGATTACGATCGTCGTTATGCTGTTTGTTTTGCCCTTGAGCACCATGATTATGGGCGGGCTATGGGCATTAATACCGCAACCTTTGCGGAATCGTCTGCCCAATGGTTGGCATGCTTTAGTGCTCATGCCTGTCATATTGGTACTGATTGTGCTTGGAGTGTGGATTTCGCCTACGATTGAGCAGACGTTCTTTGGTGGCGATATGCGCTTATTCTTAACCGAGCATGGTATTGGTTACGATCAACGCAATGCATTGGTGGTGGGGTTAGCGATGGGGTTTGCTGTTATCCCGACGATTTTTACCATTGCCGAAGATGCCATTTTCTCTGTACCGAAGCATTTATCGGATGGCTCTTTGGCATTAGGGGCCACGCCTTGGCAAACTTTAATCTATGTTGTCTTGCTTACTGCAAGTCCAGGTATTTTTTCTGCCATTATGATGGGCCTGGGACGCGCTGTTGGCGAAACCATGATTGTGTTAATGGCAACGGGCAATACGCCATTAATGGATTGGAATATTTTGGAAGGATTGCGCAGCTTATCGGCAACCATTGCGGTGGAATTGCCAGAGTCAGAGGTTGGCAGTTCGCATTATCGTTTGTTGTTCCTCGCTGCGTTGATTTTGTTTGTCTTCACCTTTGCGGTGAACGCGCTGGCAGAGTTGGTACGTCAAAGATTGAGAGATAAATACCGTGCGTTGTAATAATGGTTTGAATAAAGAGCGAGTAATAACGTGTTAAATTGGATTCGTTCTGGCGCACCGTGGATATGGCTAACAGGCGGTGCGGTCAGCATCAGTCTGTTGTCGGTGTTAGGGTTATTGCTCCTCATTGGTTGGAAAGGATTAACCTATTTCTGGCCTGCGCCATTGTATCAATGGAACGTAACGTCGTTGACTCCTGTACAAGGCGAAGTGCTACATGAAAATACTATTCTGATTGGTCAAGTGTATGAGCGCAGCTTTGTACCGAAGAGTTATTTGCCTGAAAGCGCAGCACAACAGTTAGAAGACGATGAAGATTTTGCCACTCGACTCAGTATCAAAATCGCTAACCGAGAGTTGTATCCCGCCGATTTTATCTCCGTATTGCAAATGCAGTTGGATGAGCCCACGACGCCAAAAGAGTGGGCGGTGATAGAGCGCAGTAGCGGTGGTTATTTCTTTGGTAAGCTGGTGGCGTTTCAAGATGGCGATAATATATACACCAGTGATATTCAATCGATACTAAATAAAAAGCTTGATGATGCAGAAACTCTGCGCCATGAGATTGATTCTTTGGTGGTCGATCAGCTTAAAGAGCTTGGTTGGAAGCTAGAGCAGTTGCGATTAGAAAAGCGCAAGCATGAATTGAATGACACGCTGACAGAAAGCTTCTTAAAGGAAAATCAGACGAAAAAAGAGCAGATAGAAAAAGCGCTTGCGACGTTAGATTTGCAACTTGATGGTTTACGACTTCAGCTCTCTGACTATGCCTTGATTGCCGAGGATATGACGGGGTCACAAGTATCGATTCCGCTCGAAGATATTTTGGACTACTGGTATCCAAACCAAATGTCATTGCCTGATAAAGTCATGCATTGGGGAAAACAGGTTTGGAAGTTTTTATCTGAAGATCCAAGAGAGTCGAACTCTGAAGGAGGCGTGTTCCCTGCGATATTTGGTACGGTTTTCTTAGTACTTATCATGTCGATCATTGTGATGCCACTTGGGGTGATCGCTGCTATCTATCTGCATGAATACGCTAAGAATAACGCTCTAACCAGGGTTATTCGTATTGCGGTTATAAACCTAGCGGGTGTTCCATCGATTGTTTATGGCGTATTTGGTTTAGGCTTCTTTGTTTATACGATTGGTGCCTCTATCGACAACGTATTCTATGCGGAAAAGTTACCGGCACCAACCTTTGGTACGCCGGGTTTGTTATGGTCTGCACTAACTCTTGCCGTGCTGACGCTTCCAGTTGTGATTGTGACGACAGAAGAAGGTTTAACTCGTATTCCGAGTTCAGTACGACATGGCTCTCTGGCACTTGGTGCAACTCAGTTCGAAACGCTATGGCGCGTGGTTTTGCCTATGGCGACGCCAGCTATTATCACAGGTTTGATCCTTGCGATTGCGCGTGCAGCTGGCGAAGTAGCGCCACTGATGCTGGTGGGGGTCGTGAAATTGGCATCCAGTTTACCGGTTGACGGACAATTCCCTTATGTGCATTTGGATAGAAAGTTCATGCATTTAGGTTTTCACATTTACGATGTTGGCTTTCAAACCTCCAACATCGAAGCGGCGCGACCATTAGTTTATGCCACCTCTTTCCTACTCGTGACAGTGATTGTCGGGCTAAACTTAACAGCAATCAGTATTCGCAATAATTTACGAGAAAAATACAGAACGTTAGGACAAGATTAAGTATGTTTAATTTTGATAGTACATTAGGTTATGAGCCACCATTGGACG
Source organism: Vibrio sp. 1731 (assembly GCF_033339955.1). Taxonomy (NCBI): domain Bacteria; kingdom Pseudomonadati; phylum Pseudomonadota; class Gammaproteobacteria; order Vibrionales; family Vibrionaceae; genus Vibrio; species Vibrio sp. 1731. The sequence goes on from NZ_JAWOVO010000011.1 coordinate 16,266, forward strand.
TTCATAATTTAACGGATGAACAAACAGCCATCTCAATCGAGAACCTTAATCTGTTCTATGGTCAAACTCAGGCGCTGCATGATATTTCGATGCGAATTCCCAAAGGGCGAGTCACTGCTTTTATCGGTCCTTCAGGGTGTGGAAAGTCGACGTTATTACGTTGCATCAATCGCATGAACGACTTAGTGGAAGGGTGTCGAGTCACAGGCAAAGTGCGTCTCCATGGCAAGAATGTTTATCATCCTAATGTCGATGTTGCGACACTTCGACGCCGAGTGGGGATGGTGTTTCAAAGACCCAATCCATTTCCTAAGTCTATTTATGAAAATGTAGTTTATGGCTTACGCTTACAAGGTGTAAAAAACAGCCGCAGTTTAGATGACGCAGTGGAGCGATCCTTGCGCTCGGCGGCGTTGTGGGATGAGGTAAAAGACCGCTTGCATGAGAACGCATTTGGCTTATCTGGTGGTCAGCAACAGCGCTTGGTCATTGCGCGCGCGGTGGCGATTGAGCCGGAAGTCCTGTTATTGGACGAGCCAACATCAGCGTTGGATCCAATCTCAACTTTAACTATTGAAGAGCTTATCAATGAGCTGAAGACTCAATATACTGTCGTTATCGTTACCCATAACATGCAACAAGCGGCGAGAGTGAGCGATCATACTGCATTCATTCATATGGGTAAGTTAATTGAATACTCTGACGCGGACTCGATCTTCACTTCGCCAATGAAGAAACAGACCGAAGATTACATTACGGGTCGCTACGGTTAAGTCGCGACTCTATACGGAATAAGGAACATCATGCACTTTGGACGTCATATTTCAGGACAATTTAACGTAGAGCTAGAATCGATTCGTACTCATGTATTAACCATGGGTGGCTTGGTAGAACAGCAGCTTTCGTATGCTATTCAAGCCTTGCATAAAGAAGACATCGAACTGGCGCGTAAGGTTGTGCGTGACGATCATAAAGTGAATGCGATGGAAGTCTCGATCGATGACGCCTGCACACGCATTATTGCTAAGCGTCAGCCAACGGCAAAAGACTTGCGCTTAATCATGGCTATCATCAAAACGATCACTGATTTAGAACGTATCGGTGACGTGGCGACACGCATTGCTTACGTTGCCATCGAAAGCCCATCATCAAAAGAACGACAATTCCAAGTGTCGTTAGAGCCTCTCTGCCGTCAGGCAATTAATATGCTGCATCAGGTTTTAGATGCGTTTGCCCGCATGGATGTAGAAGCGGCAGCAGAGGTGCACAAACAAGATGACAAACTAGACGCCGAGTATGAAGCGGTGATTCGTCAGTTGATGACATACATGATGGAAGATCCAAAAAATATCCCTAATATTCTGCAAGTGATGTGGTCGGCACGCGCGATTGAACGCGTGGGGGACCGCTGCCAGAACATCTGTGAATACATTATTTACTTTGTGAAAGGGAAAGATGTACGCCACCTAGGTGATCAAAGTATTGATGACGTACTGAAGTAACTGACTTCAGCAAATAGACCAGCTTTTAGGCTGGCCTATTTATTAGAGAGAAGGAAAGCACGTTAATATTTATCAGGAACGAAGGTCTGATCATCAATGGGCGCTCTGACGTAACCTTCTTTATTGAGTTCAGGTAATTCGATGGGTGAGTACTCAAGTGCTTTGTAGTCAATCTGGCTTAGTAAATGACTGATACAGTTCAAGCGCGCTTTCTTTTTGTCATCAGAAGGGACGACCCACCAAGGGCAGTTTTTCGTGTCTGTATAGGCAAACATCTTATCTTTTGCTTCCGAATACTCCGCCCAGCGAGGACGTGACTCTAAATCCATTGGGCTGAATTTCCAACGTTTGATCGGCGTATCAATTCGACCTAGAAAACGTTTTTCCTGCTCTTCGTCTGAAACCGAAAACCAATACTTAATCAGAATAATCCCAGATCGTTGCAACATTCTCTCGAATTCAGGGCAAGAGCGTAAAAACTCCTCGTATTCGTCTGGAGTACAGAACCCCATGACTTTTTCGACACCTGCTCGGTTATACCAACTTCGGTCAAATAAAACGATTTCACCAGCAGATGGTAAATGAGCGACGTAACGTTGGAAGTACCATTGCGTTTTTTCTTTTTCTGTCGGTGCAGGCAGAGCCACTACGCGACAAACACGCGGGTTTAGCTTTTCTGTAATTCGCTTTATCACTCCGCCTTTGCCCGCAGCATCACGTCCTTCAAACAGAACCACCACTTTTAACCCTTTGTGTTTGACCCACTCTTGAAGTTTTACGAGCTCAACTTGAAGGTTTTTGAGCTCCTTTTCGTATTCCTTTTTCTTCAATTTAGACATACACCTTTCCTCACTCCTTGATAAACAATATGTTAGCACTCAAAAGCTATGCGCGTGAGGTTACGGTCGTCTATTTGAGAGCTGCTACGACATCGGTAATGGCTTGTGTACTTGTGATGGGGATTAAAAAATCATCGACATCGGATGCGCCCATTTTGCTTTGTTCAGCAACAAAGGTCATTTGGCTAGGGCGTGTGGTTTTGCCTGACAGATGGATTTCAGGAACTTGAGTGTCTTCTACTAACGCACGTACGTTACTCGCATTAACGCCAGCACCCGCCATGATTGCTATGCGTCCTTGGGCTTGCTTAACCAAAGCTCTAAGCACATCGATCCCTTGTGGTGCTGAAGGCGCAAGACCGGAGGTTAAAATACGTTCACAACCTAAGCTGATCACTTCTTCCAAAGCTTTTTCAGCGTCACGACACTGGTCAAAGGAACGATGGAAGGTCACGCCTAAGCCAAGCGCTTGAGCAAATTCACACAGCGCAGCCGCGTAAGGCATATGAATATCACCGTCTTGAGTGAGCACGCCGAACACGACACCGCTCAAGCCTGATTGGTGAGCTGCTTCAATATCCCAACGCATCATTTCGATCTCTTCTTCATTGTAGAAGAAGTCACCTTGGCGTGGGCGGATCATGGCATAAACTGGAACACTAGAAAGCTTAGCCGCTTGCTGCATAAAGCCATAACTGGGTGTTAGTCCGCCTAAAGCCAAAGAGGAGCAAAGTTCAATCCGAGTGGCGCCGCCAGCAATGGCGTAGTGCAGAGATTCAATATTATCAATACAGACTTCTAGGTGAGTAACCACGTTCATTCATCCTGCTAACGTTACAAATAAGTGTTGTGGCTAAGATATTAACAGGGCCAGTAAGCAGAATCTGTATGGAGGGGATGATAAATAGAGGTAAAGTTTACGCTAAAGCGTTACCTCATTTTGGCGGTTTATCTGAAGGAAAAAGAAAGCCCAGAGCAGAGGCTCTGGGCTTTGATAGGACTTTACTTAGACTGATTGGCGTTTGCGGTTTTCCGCATTAGCTTATTGCTTTATATACATCCAACCATCACACCCGTTGAGCTAGGGTGAAGGTCTATTATTTTTTGCCTAGGTCAGCTGCGTGCTCAGATAGGAACGCTGCAACACCTTTTGGAGATGCGTCCATACCTGCTTTACCTTCTTCCCATTGTGCAGGACATACTTCGCCGTGCTTCTGGTGGAAGTTAAGAGCGTCAACCATGCGTAGCATTTCGTCGATGTTACGGCCTAGTGGTAGGTCGTTAACTACTTGGTGACGTACAACGCCTTCTTCGTCGATTAGGAAAGAACCACGGAAAGCAACGCCTGCTTCTGGGTGCTCAACGTCGTAAGCTTTACAGATTTCGTGCTTAACGTCAGCAACTAGTGGGTACTTAACTTGACCGATACCGCCATCTTCGATAGCAGTGTTACGCCATGCGTTGTGAGAGAACTGAGAATCGATAGAAACACCGATTACTTCAACACCTTTAGCTTGGAAGTCAGCTAGACGGTTGTCGAATGCGATTAGCTCAGATGGGCAAACGAAAGTGAAATCTAGTGGGTAGAAGAATACTACTGCTTTCTTACCTTTAGTGAACTCTGCAAAGTTGAAGTTTTCAACGATTTCACCGTTACCTAGAACAGCTGCTGCAGTAAAATCAGGGGCTTGACGACCTACTAGTACCATTTTTTTGCTCCTAAAAAGTATGGTTAGCTCCAAACCGAATTCAGTTGTGTCGGTTTGGTTCGTGTTTGTACGAGACAAACTATAGTACAGATTGTAGTATTGAAAAAAGCGAAATAAATAGATTGAGTTAATCGAAAAAAACGATAATAACAACACTCTTAACTCGATCACTGGAACGGCGGTAGATACAAATACAATTATGAATAAATGGCCCAGTTTGAAGCAGTTACACTATTTAGTCACACTGCATGAAACAAGACATTTTAGTGACGCTGCAGAGCGTTGTTTTGTCAGTCAGTCGACTTTAAGTAAGGGTATTCAAAACTTAGAGGAGTTGATTGGCTGTCCATTATATGAAAAGAAAGACAAGAAAAGTCCACTGGTTTTTACCCAAACAGGAGAAATGGTAGTAAAGCAGGGGCGAGAGCTGTTAGCAAAAGGGCAAGATTTGGTCGAGCTTGGACGTATGTGCCAAGGCGACGATATGCAAGGCCAGCTAAAAGTAGGATGTATACCAACAATTGCTCCGTTTTTACTGTGTGATTTGGTACAAGAGGTGAATTACCGTTTTCCACAACTGAATCTTTTATTAAGAGAAGACACGACGACAAACTTACTTCAAGCGCTCAGACATGGTGAGCTGGATGTGCTTATTTTAGCGTTACCAGTCGAAATTGATGGCATGGAAAGCCGAGTAGTGGGTAAGGATCCGTTTCGAATGGTTATAAGCGCTAATCAAGCCCAATCGGTCCCTGTGCCGATTCGTTACGCGGATTTACCTGACGAATCCGTCTTTCTACTAGAGAAAGAACATTGCTTAACGGAACATGCGGTATCAGCGTGTAAATTAACAGACAAAGAAAAAATCAATCCGTTTACGGCAACCAGCCTCCATACACTGGTGCAAATGGTTGCGAATGGTTTGGGAACAACGTTCATTCCTCAAATGGCTATCGACCATGGCTTGCTGCATAACCAGAATTTAGTCGTGATCGATCCTCCAGGTAAACAAGCTTATCGCGAAATCGGCTTAGTTTGGCGTCCGAGCTCGTCAAGAACGAAAACATTTAATCAACTTGCAGAAGTCGTTTCAGAGCTGCTTTAGCTATTAGTATTAGCCCTTACTTCTCCATTATTTATCTAAAAGCGCACTGGAAACAGTGCGCTTTCTAGTATTTTATTCTGTTGGTAAACTTTGACTTGTAAAATTTTACAGCTCTTCTTTGATGAAGCTTTCATAAAATAGTGAAATTTCACAATGTTAATTTTACACAAAGCCCTGCATACCTTGTTTGACCCCTGTTTAAATACATCTCTTCAGCCCTTGTGAATACAAGGTGTTTGTTTACCAGTCTATATTCATACGCTTGTTTGAAATGATAAAACGACTTTAAATTTAATGTAATTTTATTACGTAATAACTTACAAAATAAGGCGCTTGATAGATGGTTTTTACCTTGCGGAATAAAACTTTGAATTTTCTGTTTTGTTTATATTGGGGGTTTCACTAAACCCCTTGTTGATATAGCTTATTTAAAGGCCGATACGACTTATGTCTAGATTGAAAATACACGTAGCATTACGCAATCTATCGGCATAGCTAGACGAGTTGAACACAAAGTTAAAGGATGTAATTTGTTGTTCATAACTTACAAATGTAGCTTTACGCTGACTGCCCAAGATTGATAAAGCACGTTAAGGATGAATGATTATGCTTGCTCAGACAGAACAAAAAACACAACAACTAAAGCAAACCCAAGGCATGCTTGAGGTGAATGGAGTCGTTGCTCCAGAACATCAAGCAATTTTCCCTGTTGAAGCCCAAACCTTTTTATCTCTACTGTGTGAAAAATTTGCCGGACGTGTTGAACAGTTGCTGGAAGCAAGAGAAGAGAAGCAAGCACGTATTGATGCTGGTGAGCTACCAGATTTTCTACCAGAGACACAAGACATCCGTGAAGGAAGTTGGAAGATCCTAGGAATCCCACAAGATCTGCAAGATCGCCGTGTGGAGATTACCGGACCAACTGACCGCAAGATGGTGATTAACGCACTGAATGCGAATGTAAAAGTGTTCATGGCAGACTTCGAAGATTCAATGTCTCCTGCATGGAGTAAAGTGCTAGATGGTCAAATTAACTTGCGCGATGCTGTTAATGGCACCATCAGTTACACCAATCCTGGCAATGGCAAACATTATCAGCTGGAAGATGACCCAGCGGTGTTGATCTGCCGTGTTCGCGGCCTTCATTTAAAAGAAAAACACGTTTCGTGGCACGGTCAGATCATTCCAGGTGCGCTATTCGATTTCGCTCTGTATTTCTATAACAACTACAAAGCGTTACTTCAAAAAGGCAGTGGCCCTTATTTCTACCTTCCAAAACTGCAATCGCATCACGAAGCGAAGTGGTGGAGCGAAGTGTTCCATTTCACGGAAGACTATTTCGGTTTGGATACAGGCACGATCAAAGCGACTGTGCTGATTGAAACCTTACCAGCGGTATTCGAAATGGACGAGATTCTGTTCTCGCTTAAAGAACACATCGTTGGTTTGAACTGTGGTCGCTGGGATTACATCTTTAGCTATATCAAAACATTGAAAAAACACTCAGACCGAGTACTGCCAGATCGCCAAGTGGTAACGATGGACAAGCCATTCTTAAACGCTTACTCGCGATTATTGGTACGTACTTGCCATAAACGAGGTGCTTTCGCGATGGGAGGAATGGCCGCATTTATCCCAGCTAAAGACCCGAAAGAGAATCAAAAAGTATTAGACAAGATCCAGACTGACAAATCGTTAGAAGCTAACAACGGCCACGACGGTACTTGGGTGGCTCATCCAGGTTTGGCTGACACTGCTATGGAAGTCTTTAGTGCTGTGCTGGGTGAACGCACCAACCAGTTGGATGTGAGCCGTGCAGAGGATGCGCCTATTACAGCAGCTGAACTGCTTGAGCCTTGTGAAGGCGAGCGCACTGAAGGCGGAATGCGCCACAATATTCGCGTTGCGCTGCAATACATCGAAGCTTGGATTTCTGGCAATGGTTGTGTGCCGATTTACGGACTGATGGAAGACGCAGCAACGGCAGAAATCTCACGCGCCTCTATCTGGCAATGGATTCAACACGGCAAGTCGCTAGACAACGGATTAAAGGTCACTAAAGAGCTGTTCGAGCTCTATCTCAAAGAGGAGATTGAAGTCGTGAAGCAAGAAATTGGCGAGCAGCGCTACCATGCGGGTCGATTTGAAGAAGCAGCAGACTTAATGGCAAGGCTCACGACGAGCGATGAACTGACCAACTTTTTGACAGTTCCTGGTTATGACTACCTGGATTAATAAAGAATAACTGTAACACCAATAACGTGAAGGATTTTCAAGGCAGATAGGGAAGTACTGCCTGAGAACGGAAACTCAACGCACACGCATAAAGTGCAAATTATAAAGAGGGATAGACCAATGACTAACTTAACTCGCCGCCAACAAATTGAAGCTCTGGAAAAAGACTGGGCAACTAACCCACGCTGGAAAAATGTGAAGCGTACTTACACTGCCGAGGAAGTGGTGGAACTGCGTGGCTCTATGGTGCCTGCAAACACAATTGCACAACGTGGTGCAGACAAACTTTGGTCACTGGTCAACGGTAGTGCGAAAAAAGGTTACGTAAACTGTCTTGGTGCGCTAACGGGTGGTCAAGCGGTTCAACAAGCTAAAGCAGGTATTGAAGCGATTTACTTGTCAGGCTGGCAGGTAGCGGCGGATAACAACACCGCTTCGACGATGTATCCAGACCAATCTCTTTACCCAGTAGATTCTGTACCGTCAGTAGTAAAACGCATCAACAACTCATTCCGTCGTGCAGACCAAATTCAGTGGGCTGCTGGTAAGACGCCTGAAGATGAAGGTGGTATTGATTACTTCCTACCTATCGTAGCGGATGCTGAAGCGGGCTTTGGTGGTGTGCTTAACGCTTACGAACTAATGAAATCGATGATCGAAGCCGGTGCCGCGGGCGTTCACTTTGAAGACCAGTTAGCATCGGTGAAAAAGTGTGGCCATATGGGTGGTAAGGTATTAGTTCCTACGCAAGAAGCGGTACAAAAGCTCGTTGCAGCTCGTTTGGCTGCTGACGTAGCGGGTACAACAACATTAGTTATTGCTCGTACTGATGCGAATGCGGCGGATCTCATTACTTCAGATTGCGACCCATATGATAAAGACTTCATCGAAGGTGAGCGTACTCAAGAAGGTTTCTACCGCGTTCGCGCGGGTATCGACCAAGCGATCTCTCGCGGCCTGGCTTACGCACCATATGCAGACTTGATTTGGTGTGAAACGGCTACGCCATGTTTGGAAGAAGCACGTAAGTTTGCAGAAGCAATTCACGCTGAATACCCAGATCAATTGTTGGCGTACAACTGCTCGCCTTCATTCAACTGGGAGAAAAACCTAGATGCAGAAACCATTGCTAAGTTCCAACAAGAGCTTGCAGACATGGGCTACAAGTACCAATTCATCACGCTAGCAGGCATTCACAACATGTGGTTCAACATGTTTGAACTGGCGCACGCTTACGCTCAAGGTGAAGGTATGCGTCATTATGTTGAGAAAGTTCAGCGTCCTGAATTCCAAGCAGCTGAAAAAGGCTATACGTTTGTTGCGCACCAACAAGAAGTAGGTACAGGTTACTTCGATAGAATGACCAATACTATCCAAGGTGGTAACTCTTCAGTGACAGCATTGACAGGTTCGACCGAAGAAGACCAATTCTAATTGGCAGAGAAACACTTCCTTAATCAGCGTCAGTAATGGCATTTTGAGCGGCAACCCTGCCGCTCTTTTTTCGTTTAACCGGTGTAAAAACGAAACTTACAACAAAGAGAATACGCTTGCGTACTACTCTTCCTGCTCGATTTCTTCAGGTTCCACTTCTTCTTGTAGTTCCAATAAGTTAATCGCAATCGTCACGAAGTCACTATCAGTAATAATGCCGACCAATCGACCTTTGGTGACAACAGGTAGACAGCCAACTTTATGCTTTTGCATATAGATAGCGCTCTCTTTGAGCCCCGCGATAGGCTCTGCCGTCATGATGTTGGTGTGCATCATTTCGTAGAGCGGTGTGTCTAAAGTAAAAGATTGTTCAGCCTCATCTGGGTGCAAGCTCGATTCTTGAGCAGCAAGAATGTCGCGTTGAGTCACCAAGCCTTGTAAGTGGTTATTGGCATCAACAACAGGAATGTGTCGAATATCAAGCGCATCCATCATGCTTTTTGCATCACGCAAGGTGTGCGTGCGCAGTAAGGTATGAGGATTACGAGTCATCATGTCTTCAACCTTGATCATAGAGACCTCCAGCGGCATTGTCCTTCTCTTAAATATAGAGAATATTTTTCTGTATATCTGGGAGCTAACTCGTTTTTCATCAATTAAATAGCACAATGCTGATGGGCTGCGTAATCTGTGTTTTATTGGTGTTTTTATTAATTTGAATAAGTCGGTTTGTGTGCGAGTCAGTTGGCATTTTTAGTTGATATTGAATGTGTTCCCAAGGTAATCCAATGAATTGAATCGCACATTTTTATTCGCTGGATTTTCCAAGATTCTTCTCTCGAAGAAGATACGTCCAGGCTTACCAAATTGAAGACAGCAACCTAGATGAAACGAACAACGTGTAACAAACTTATTGCGCTGGCAGTGGCGGCATTCAGTGTGCCATCAACACAGGCGATTGTGTTAGGAGATGAACAAACCGATCCTGTTGACCGCGTTACTTTGCGAGCAAGTAATATGGCAGAGTTTCCGCTGTGTGGTGGAACGATGTGGAACGATGCTGACAGAGCAATGGGTACTGACTGCGGCGCACTGTGTGGTGATGGGACAAGGAACCAATGAAGCAACCTACTATGTGACCCCGCCGGGTGAGCTGTCGGTGAATGCGAATGTGTATGAACTTAATTCTGCAGGGCTTGATAACTTCTATCCGGTGTCTCACGTTGTGGTTCATCCGGATTACACCCGGATTTCAAAAGCTGAGACCGACAGTAATGGCAACGTGAAACCTATCCAAACCGGTTTAGATTCAGACATCGCGTTGCTGTATCTCACGCGCCCAGTGGCAAACGCGAGCTTTGCTGACCTAGCGAGTAAAGTTGACATGGAGAGTATCGAAGCACGTTTGGCGGCGGACTGGAACGATAATTACCTGACCAATCAACGTGTCGAAAATGTGCAAGTGTTTGGATGGGGGTCTACTCAGCCGGATGCTTCTGAACCTTCTAATACGCTCAAAACCACCATTAGCACATTTTTGCCCATCGACAAATGTTATGAGCGTTTAGAAATTGGCAGCAGTTTTCCGGGGATCATTGATTCAAGAGACAACCAAACCAAAATTTGTACGCTACCAACACAAAACCATGTATTGGAGCCGGATAGCCATACCCAATATGGCAACTCTGCATGTAAAGGTGACAGTGGTGGCCCGTTGGTCGATGTGGCGACCGGCAAACAAATTGGTATTGTTAGTGGCGGCCCTCTTATTCTACCAACGTGTGGCTCTTTGACGATCCCAAGTTTCTATACCAAGGTGAGCCACTATTACGACTGGGTACAGTCTTACATTACTGCCGATGCGCCACCAAGTCGTTACATCATTGCGCCGAATTTTATCAAAAGTGCTAACAATGAAAGTGGTGACAATAAAGAGTGTCACGATGGCATTGCGACCAATAACTGTGATTTCAAAGGCTCAGATGATGAAGGTGGCAGTCTAGGGTTTTGGTTATTGGGTTTATTCGTGCCGTTATTCTTGTGGCGAAAGCGTGAGGTTTGATAGGGCGATTGGAATGCCAAACTAATAAGCAGCGGTGTACGTTGCTTTGCTTTTTTCATGTTCTCTCTTTGGGGCTCAAATTAAAAATAGTGCCAAGTAATCGAGGCTTTTCACGTTTTATTACACTCTTCACCATGGCTTTTACTGCTATATTCTGGTGATTTGCTTGCTATTGCAGCATGTAAACATATACTAGTCTGCTGCGAAAAACTCGTCGCAATTTTATCGTCGCCTAGACGTGATTTGACCAATAGATAAGACAAGTAACATGCAAGTATCAGATTTCCATTTCGACCTTCCAGATGAACTCATCGCTCGCTACCCTCAACCAGAGCGTACCGCTAGCCGACTGCTGCAAATGGACGGCAATACCGGAGAGCTCATTGATGGCACATTTATTGATGTATTGGGCCAAGTTCAACCCGGTGACTTAGTGGTGTTTAATAATACTCGTGTTATTCCTGCTCGTCTTTTTGGCCGCAAGGAGTCGGGCGGTAAATTAGAAGTGCTAGTGGAGCGCATGTTGGATGAGAAAAGCATCCTCGCGCACGTTCGTTGCTCTAAATCACCAAAACCAGGTACAACCATTATTGTTGGCGAGAATGATGAATATTCAGCAGAAATGGTTGCACGCCATGATGCTTTATTTGAACTGAAATTTAGTTCTGATAAGACGGTACTAGAAATTCTGGAAGAAATCGGCCATATGCCGCTTCCTCCTTACATCGACCGTCCAGACGAAGATGCAGATAAAGAGCGTTACCAAACGGTATATAATCAAAAGCCAGGTGCGGTTGCGGCACCGACAGCGGGCCTTCACTTTGATGATGTTCTCTTGGAGAAAATCAAAGCGAAAGGTGCAGAGTTTGCTTACGTTACTTTGCACGTTGGGGCGGGTACATTCCAGCCAGTAAAAGTGGAAAATATCAACGATCACCACATGCATGCCGAGTACGTAGAAGTACCGCAAGAAGTCGTCGAAGCAATTAAAGCGACGAAAGCGCGTGGCGGACGAATTATTGCTGTTGGTACAACATCTGTGCGTTCACTTGAAAGTGCAGCGCAAGACGCATTGCAAAAAGGGACTGAGCTGGCCCCATTCTTTGGCGATACAGAAATCTTTATTTTCCCTGGTTACGAATATCAGTTGGTGGATTGCTTGATCACAAACTTCCACTTGCCTGAATCAACACTGATCATGTTGGTGAGTGCATTTGCTGGATACGAGAACACCATGAATGCTTACAAACATGCGGTGGAAAACAAATACCGTTTCTTCTCGTATGGCGATTCAATGTTCATCAAGAAGAAAACGGCGTAGTTAAAAATAGATTTACGAGTGCTAGCAGTAAGCTAGGAAATAAAGCATCCATTGCTTTGTCTCTCGCAAGGAAAAGCGACCGCTCCTTAAAGTAGGGTAGAGCCCTAAACACTCAGTCAGACTGTTTCTCTGACACCCGGAGGCATCGTGAAATTAAAATTCGATCTTAAGAAGAAAAACGGCAATGCACGTCGTGGTCAACTGACTTTCGAACGCGGCACTGTTCAAACTCCTGCGTTCATGCCAGTAGGTACTTACGGTACCGTTAAAGGTATGACACCAGAAGAAGTAAAAGGTACTGGTGCAGAAATTCTGCTAGGTAATACGTTCCACCTGTGGCTACGTCCTGGTCAAGAAGTGATGAAAATGCACGGTGACCTGCACGATTTTATGAACTGGCACGGTCCTATTCTTACTGATTCAGGCGGCTTCCAAGTATTCAGCCTTGGTAAGATGCGTACGATCACTGAAGAGGGTGTTCACTTTCGTAACCCAGTAAACGGTGACAAGATTTTCATGGACGCAGAAAAGTCGATGGAAATTCAAAAAGACCTGGGCTCTGACATCGTTATGATTTTTGACGAGTGTACGCCTTACCCAGCGACACACGATGAAGCGAAGAAATCGATGGAAATGTCATTACGCTGGGCACAGCGTTCACGTGACCACTTCGAGAAGCTAGAAAACCCGAACAACCTATTTGGTATTGTCCAAGGTGGTGTTTACGAAGATTTACGTGATGTGTCGGTAAAAGGTCTAACGGAAATCGGTTTTGACGGTTACGCGGTTGGTGGTTTGGCAGTAGGTGAGCCTAAAGAAGACATGCACCGTATTCTTGAGCATACTTGTCCTCAACTTCCTGAAGACAAACCTCGCTACTTGATGGGCGTAGGTAAGCCAGAAGACTTGGTTGAAGGTGTTCGTCGTGGTATCGACATGTTTGACTGTGTAATGCCAACGCGTAACGCACGTAATGGTCACTTATTTGTGACTGGTGGTGTGATCAAGATCCGTAATGCGAAACATAAAACGGATACAACACCATTGGATCCGCATTGTGACTGTTACACTTGTCAAAACTACAGCAAGTCGTACCTTCACCATTTAGAGCGTTGTAATGAAATCTTAGGCGCTCGCTTGAATACAATCCATAACCTGCGTTACTACCAGCGTCTGATGGAAAGCATTCGTAAAGCAATTGATGAAGATCGCTTCGATGAATTTGTTACTGAGTTCTATGAGCGTCGTGGCCGTGAAGTGCCACCACTAGCAAAAGAGCAGTAATTGAAAAACTAAAAGAATTAAAGCCTTTGGCATGTCGCCAGAGGCTTTTGCTAATAAAGTAGGCTAACGCACGTTATTTTTGAGAGAGCGATCTCTATTAGTTACTCTCAGACTTGAATCTAAAATGCGAAAGCCCAATTTGTTTGATTATCAATAAAATATAATGAGGATGTTTTAATGTTTATTTCTCAGGCTCACGCAGCAGCAGAAGGCGCGCCAGCAGGCGGTGGTTTTGAAATGCTAATCATGCTTGGCATGTTCGCAGTGATCTTTTACTTCATGATTTACCGCCCACAAGCGAAACGCGTAAAAGAACACAAAAACCTAATGGCTTCTATGGGCAAAGGCGACGAAGTTTTAACTAGCGGTGGCCTAGTGGGTAAAATCACTAAGATTGCTGAAGACAATGACTACATTTCAATTGAGCTTAACGCGAACAATGAAGTAGTAATCAAGAAAGACTTCATCACTGCAGTGCTACCAAAAGGTACGCTTAAGTCTCTATAAAACAGCTAAAGGATCCTCGCTGTGCTAAACCGTTATCCATTATGGAAGTACTTGATGGTGCTTTTTGCCATCATCACCGCTGCGTTATACGCACTTCCAAATATCTACGGTGAAGATCCGGCTATTCAAGTTACAGGGGCGCGTGGCGCCTCTGTAGATATGTCAACGCTGGATGCTGTCACTACTGCTCTTAACAAAGAGCAACTTTCTCATAAATCCATTGCTCTCGAAGATGGATCAATTCTTGTTCGTTTTAACGACACTGACACACAAATCAGTGCTCGTGATGTCATCAGCGAAGCGCTAGGCAAAGACACAATTGTTGCACTTAACCTTGCACCTTCTACACCCGATTGGCTAGAAGCGATTGGCGCGTCACCATTGAAGCTAGGTCTTGACCTTCGCGGTGGTGTTCACTTCTTAATGGAAGTGGATATGGATGCAGCGATGGAAAAGCTTGTTGGTCAACAAGAAGAAGCTTTCCGTAGCGAACTTCGTGACGCCAAGATTCGTTACCGTGCAATCCGCCCTTCTGGAAAAGAAGCGGTAGAAGTGTTGTTGCGTAACGAAGAGCAATTAGCAGAAGCGAAAGCAACGCTAGAAAAGAATCACCCGGACATGATTTTTGTCGATTCTGATTCAAATGGCCGTTACGCTCTTACTGCAACCTTTACTGAGCAACGTTTACAAGAGATCCGTAACTATGCTGTTGAGCAAAACATTACGATTTTACGTAATCGTGTCAACGAACTAGGTGTTGCGGAACCATTGGTTCAACGTCAAGGTGCTAGTCGCATTGTAGTTGAACTGCCTGGTGTTCAAGACACTGCTCGTGCAAAAGAAATTCTCGGAGCTACGGCAACGCTTGAATTCCGTGAAGTTGATGATAAAGCTGACCTATCGGCAGCGGCAAATGGTCGTGCGCCAGCAGGTAGTGAAATCAAGATGGACCGTGATGGTCGCCCAGTTGTGCTTAAGAAGCGCGTTATTCTTGGCGGTCAAAGCATCACAGATGCAAGCTCAAGTGTTGATGAATATGGTCGTCCACAAGTTAACATCTCGCTAGACAGCGAAGGTGGTAATAAGATGTCTGCGTTCTCTAAGAAGAACATTGGTAAGCTAATGGCTACCGTGTTTGCAGAATACAAAGACAGTGGCCGTCGTACGCCTGAAGGCAAAGTTATTCTGGATAAGCATGAAGAAGTCATCAACCAAGCAACGATTCAATCGGCTCTTGGTCGTAACTTCCGTATTACAGGTATCGACTCTGCTGCAGAAGCACACAACCTAGCACTTCTACTACGTGCTGGTGCACTGATTGCACCTATCTCTATCGTTGAAGAACGTACCATTGGTCCATCAATGGGCCAGCAAAACATCGATATGGGTATCCAAGCATGTATCTGGGGTATGGTTGCCGTAATGCTATTTACGCTGCTTTACTACCGCGGCTTTGGTTTGATTGCAAACATCGCTCTAATGGCAAACTTGGTGCTTATCATTGGTGTTATGTCGATGATTCCAGGCGCTACCATGACGCTTCCGGGGATAGCCGGTATCGTGTTAACAGTCGGTATGGCGGTTGATGCGAACGTACTGATCTTCGAGCGTATCCGTGAAGAAATTCGTGATGGACGTAGTCCACAACAAGCGATTCACCAAGGTTACGCGAATGCATTCAGCACGATTGCTGATGCGAACATCACAACACTAATTACTGCAATCATTCTATTTGCGGTCGGTACAGGTGCGGTGAAAGGTTTCGCAGTTACTCTATCTATCGGTATCTTAACTTCAATGTTCACCGCCATTATTGGTACACGTTGTATCGTGAACCTGATCTACGGTGGCAAACGCGTTGATAAATTGTCGATCTAAGGCTGGGAATTAATATGTTTCAAATTCTAAAAGCAGAGAAGACGATCGGCTTTATGCGTTGGTCGAAAGTAGCATTCGTTTTTTCAATTATAATGATTGCTGCTTCTATCTTCACTTTGTCAACCAAGTGGCTTAATTGGGGTCTAGATTTCACTGGCGGTACTCTTATCGAGGTCGGTTTTGAACAGCCAGCAAACCTTGAAGAGATTCGTGCAGCACTAGATTCAAAAGGCTTTGGCGATGCGACAGTACAAAACTTCGGTAGTGCTCGTGAAGTCATGGTCCGTCTTCGTCCACGTGATGACGTTTCTGGTGAAACGCTAGGTAACCAAATCATTGGTGCTATCAAAGATGGTACTGGCGAAAGCGTAGAAATGCGTCGTATTGAGTTCGTAGGTCCCAACGTTGGTGATGAGCTAACAGAAGCTGGTGGTCTAGCGATCTTGGTATCGCTGATCTGTATCCTGCTTTATGTATCGATGCGATTTGAATGGCGTCTAGCGGCTGGTGCGGTAATGGCATTGGCTCACGATATAATTATCACGCTAGGTGTCTTCTCGTTTCTACAAATTGAAGTTGACCTGACCATCGTAGCTGCGCTACTGACGGTTGTGGGCTACTCACTCAACGATACCATCGTTGTATTTGACCGGATTCGTGAAAACTTCCGTAAGATGCGTAAGGGTGAACCTTCGGATATCATGGACGCTTCAATCACTCAAACATTGAGCCGTACATTGATTACGTCGGGTACAACCTTGTTCGTAGTAATTGCACTGTTCATGCAGGGTGGTGCTATGATTCACGGCTTCGCAACTGCACTTTTACTCGGTATCACTGTTGGTACTTACTCTTCTATCTACGTAGCATCAGCACTAGCGCTGAAACTGGGCATCCAGAAAGAGCACTTGATGCCACCTCAAGTAGAAAAAGAAGGTGCAGAGTTCGACGAAATGCCATAAGGCAGATTGAGAACCGAAAACAAAAACCGCTGAGCAATCAGCGGTTTTTTTGTATCTGAATAGAGTCGTGAGCTTGTAGAGCCTCTCTGTATGAAGAGCCTTCAGCTACAGCTAAGTCGATACGAAGCAGTAGATACAAAAAAGCCCCGCTCAATGAGCGGGGCTTTCTAAAGTCATCAGCGTGACGGGCTATATATGACTTTCAAATCTTACTTAAGGATCGCGCTGTTACCGTTTTCGCGGATGTGCTTAAGGATAGATTTTACGCCACGAGCGCTTGAAGCAACGATGTTACCAGACTTCATGTAGTCAGTGCCGCCAGCAAAGTCTGTTAGGATTGCGCCAGCTTCACGAGCAATAAGCTCACCTGCTGCCATATCCCAAGGTTTTAGGCCTAGCTCGAAGTAACCATCAACACGGCCAGCAGCCACGTAACAAAGGTCAAGAGCAGCAGAGCCGCTACGACGGAAATCAGCACATTCAGTGAATAGCGCACCAACGATCTTGATGTAAGACTCAGCGTGTTGTTTCTGCTTGAATGGGAAGCCTGTTGCTAGAACAGTACCTTGAAGGTCTTTTAGTTGAGCAACACGAATACGTGCACTGTTTAGTTGAGCGCCGGCACCGCGTTGTGCAGTGAATAGCTCGTTTTGCATTGGATCGTAAACACAAGCAACTTCAGTTTTGCCCTTAATACGAACAGCGATAGAAACCGCGAAAGTTGGGTAACCTTTTACAAAGTTAGTGGTGCCATCCAGTGGGTCGATGATCCATTGTACGTCTTTATCTTTACCTTCGATAAGACCTTGTTCTTCAGCAACGATACAGTGCTCAGGGTAAGACTGCTTGATAGTATCGATGATGATGTATTCTGCTTCTTTGTCTACGTTAGTGACAAAGTCATTAGTGCCTTTAAGAGTAGATTCTACTTTATCAGTGTTTTCTAATGATTTAGCAATATGATTGCCTGCCTTTCGCGCAGCGCGAATAGCAATGTTTAGCATTGGATGCATACGAATTTCCCAACGGATGTTAAAGAACAAATGAAAGCGGCGGCGAGTATACCAGAGATAATCAAAAAGGGAAGTGGTTATTTTTTGCTCTAATTGCGGACGGCTGAGTGTACAGATCATACTGCGGACGACAACAATAACCAAGAATGAGAAGAGAGGTCTGCTTGCCTCTAGGGTGTCTTAAAAAACTATGATAACATTCTGCGGTTTTAATTTAGGTAGCAAACACAGATGTTGGATCAAGTAAAAATTGTACTCGTAGGTACCTCTCATTCAGGCAATATTGGCTCAGCAGCTCGAGCAATGAAAGTGATGGGTTTAAACCAACTAGTATTAGTCGATCCACAATGTGAAGTGGATGAACAAACTCTTGCTTTAGCTGCGGGTGCTGGTGATATTGCTCAAAATGCAAAGATTGTCGGCACATTAGAAGAAGCTGTTGAAGATTGTGGCCTTGTTGTGGGTTCTAGCGCCCGCTCTCGTACATTAGAATGGCCAATGCTCGAGCCACGTGAATGCGGTGAGAAATTTGCAGTTGAAGGCCGAAAGCATCCGGTTGCGCTCGTGTTTGGCCGAGAAAGAACTGGTTTGACAAACGAAGAGCTACAAAAGTGCCACTACCATGTTTGTATTCCCGCTAATCCTGAGTACAGCTCGCTTAACCTAGCGATGGCTGTACAAACTCTCAGTTACGAAGTGCGAGTTGCACACTTGAACTTAGAGCAAAGACAGTTTTCCCCAAATGAATCGGAAGAATACCCGCGTCATCGAGAACTCGAAATGTTCTTCGAGCATCTTGAAAAGGTGATGGTTGAGACCCAGTTTATTAACAAAGAGCAACCTGGACAGGTGATGAATAAGTTGCGCCGTTTGTTCTCTCGTGCTCGACCAGAAACCCAAGAACTTAATATTCTACGAGGCGTTTTGACTTCGATAGAAAAGAAGTTCTGAGTGAATAATAACCACTTTAGGTGTAAGGATGAATACCTGAGTAAAATGGTCAAATAAATACTTGACCAAATTACTCAGGTATGGAAAAATCTTAACCATTACAAACCATGTGGATACGGTGTGGTATGAAACTTACATCTAAAGGAAGATATGCGGTGACAGCCATGCTGGATGTGGCACTGCATTCGCAACAAAACCCTGTACCTCTGGCTGATATTTCAGAGCGTCAAGGGATCTCGCTCTCTTACTTAGAGCAGCTATTTTCAAAATTGCGTAAAGCAGGTCTCGTTGCCAGCGTTCGTGGTCCTGGTGGTGGTTACCGACTTGGTGCCGACGCTCACAGTATCGCTATTGGTACCGTGATTGCTGCCGTTGATGAGTCAGTAGATGCAACCAAATGCCAAGGTAAAGGAGATTGCCAAGGTGGAACACGTTGCCTTACTCACACGCTGTGGCGTGACCTAAGCTCTCGCATTAGTGACTTTTTGAATAACATCACTCTTGGTG
This sequence comes from Vibrio sp. 1731, assembly GCF_033339955.1. Classification (NCBI taxonomy): domain Bacteria; kingdom Pseudomonadati; phylum Pseudomonadota; class Gammaproteobacteria; order Vibrionales; family Vibrionaceae; genus Vibrio; species Vibrio sp. 1731. The sequence goes on from NZ_JAWOVO010000011.1 coordinate 35,575, forward strand.
AGTTGATGACAGACAATGAAGTACTCGAAATTTCTGATCGTCAGGACATTGATCTGGCGGTAACCCATGGGCTATCAAACAAAAATACAACCGCCGCGCCCATCGGTGTAAACGTCCGCTCTTAGCGGTCAGCTTTTTACATTGGAGTAGAGAATGAAACTGCCGATTTATCTTGATTATTCCGCTACATGTCCAGTTGATCCACGTGTTGCTGAAAAAATGGTTCAGTACATGACAATGGATGGCACATTTGGCAACCCAGCGTCGCGTTCGCACCGTTACGGCTGGCAGGCAGAAGAAGCGGTCGATACTGCTCGTGAGCAAATTGCTGACCTTCTAAATGCAGATCCTCGCGAAATCGTATTTACATCTGGTGCGACAGAATCAGACAACCTTGCTATTAAAGGTGCAGCGCACTTTTACTCGAAGAAAGGCAAGCACGTAATCACTTGTAAAACAGAGCACAAAGCCGTTCTTGACCCATGTCGTCAACTTGAGCGTGAAGGCTTTGAAGTGACTTACCTTGAGCCAGAATCAAATGGCTTGATCGATCTAGAGAAGCTTAAAGCGGCAATGCGTGATGACACAGTGCTTGTGTCTATTATGCACGTAAACAACGAGATTGGTGTGGTTCAAGACATTACAGCGATCGGCGAATTGTGTTGTGAGCGTAAAATTGTTTTCCACGTGGATGCAGCGCAATCTGCAGGTAAATTACCAATCGACGTTCAAGAGATGAAAGTTGACCTAATTTCGCTTTCTGCTCACAAAGTTTATGGCCCTAAAGGTATCGGTGCACTTTACGTACGTCGTAAGCCTCGTATTCGTCTTGAAGCGCAAATGCACGGTGGCGGTCATGAGCGTGGTTTCCGCTCTGGTACACTACCTACTCACCAAATCGTAGGCATGGGTGAAGCATTCCGCATTGCAAAAGAAGACATGCAAAAAGATTACGATCATGCTTTAGCGCTTCGTAACCGTCTTTTTGATGGCGTGAAAGACTTAGAAGCAGTGACGGTAAACGGTGACTTTGAGCAGCGTGTACCACACAACCTAAACATCAGTTTCGCATTCGTAGAAGGTGAATCACTACTAATGTCGCTTAAAGATCTAGCGGTATCTTCTGGTAGTGCTTGTACGTCTGCAAGCCTTGAGCCTTCTTACGTTCTTCGTGCCCTAGGCATGGATGACGAATTGGCTCACAGCTCGGTTCGTTTCTCGTTTGGTCGTTTCACGACTGAAGAAGAAATTGATTACGCAATTGAACAAATCCGCGTTGCAGTGACTAAGCTACGCGACATGTCTCCTCTATGGGATATGTACAAAGAAGGGATTGATTTGAGCACTGTTGAATGGGCTCACCATTAATCTCAGGGATTGAAATAGAGGATTCGAGGTAATTTATCATGGCATACAGCGAAAAAGTAATTGATCACTACGAGAACCCACGTAACGTTGGTTCATTCGATAAAGAAGATCCATCAGTAGGTAGCGGCATGGTTGGCGCTCCTGCGTGTGGTGACGTAATGAAGCTTCAAATCAAAGTGACACCTGAAGGTATCATCGAAGATGCGAAGTTCAAAACATACGGTTGTGGTAGTGCAATCGCATCAAGCTCACTAGTAACTGAGTGGGTAAAAGGTAAGTCAGTTGATGAAGCGGCAGCAATTAAAAACTCTGAGATTGCTGAAGAGCTAGAGCTTCCACCAGTGAAAGTTCACTGTTCTATTCTTGCTGAAGATGCAATCAAAGCAGCGGTTGCTGACTACAAGAAAAAACACCAAGAATAATTATTCCGTAATATAATGGGAGCTTTGACGCTCCCATTCCAATCGAAATTTAGACAGACTAAGGTGCAGTATGGCCATCACAATGACAGAATCAGCGGCAAGTCGCGTAAGAGCATTCCTAGATAACCGAGGCAAAGGTATCGGTTTACGTCTTGGAGTGAAGACGACTGGCTGTTCCGGCATGGCATACGTACTTGAGTTTGTTGATGAGCTCAATGAAGAAGACGAAGTATTTGAACTCTCTGGAGTGAAAATTATCATCGATCAAAAGAGCTTAGTGTACCTAGATGGTACTGAATTGGATTACGTGAAAGAAGGGTTGAATGAAGGTTTTGAATTCAACAACCCTAACGCGAAAAGTGAATGTGGTTGTGGTGAAAGCTTCAACGTCTAATTGATTGTCCTTCTGGGCAAACGAGTCCGGAAGGCTTTACTAGGACCCGAACTTAATGAATCACTTTGAATTATTTGGGCTACCAAGTCAGTTTAAGCTGGATGGTAGCCTTCTTTCTTCTCAGTTCCGAGAACTACAAAAACGCTTCCACCCGGATAACTTTGCAACGGGCTCAGAACGTGACCGTTTGATGGCGGTGCAAAAGGCGGCGCAAATCAACGATGCCTATCAAGTTCTGAAAAATCCTATTTCTCGCGCCGAGTATATCCTCGCAGAGCAAGGTGTTGAGATCCGAGGTGAACAGCAAACAATGCAAGATCCGATGTTCTTAATGGAGCAAATGGAACTGCGCGAAGAACTGGAAGAGATTGCTGACAAGTCCGATCCTGAATCGGCGCTTTTTGACTTCGACTCTAAGGTCAGCAAAATGTACAAACAGCATCTGGCAAGCGTCGAGCAAGAGCTTGATGATGGTCTATGGGCTGAAGCCGCAGACCGAGTTCGTAAGCTAAAATTCATTGCCAAACTAAAGAACGAAATTGAGCTAGTCGAAGACAAACTCCTCGGCTAGTAAGCGTGACAAGGACCTATCATGGCACTACTTCAAATCGCAGAACCGGGCCAAAGCTCGGCACCTCATGAGCATAAGTTAGCAGCGGGTATCGACTTAGGTACTACCAACTCTTTGGTTGCTTCTGTACGTAGCGGCGATGCAACTCCACTTGCGGACGAGCAGGGCCGTACTATTTTACCTTCAGTCGTTAATTACGCTGAGGAAACGTTAACGGTCGGCCACGAAGCCAAAGCCAAAGCAGAGTTTGAACCAGAGAACACGATTATCTCTGTAAAACGTTTGATCGGTCGTTCATTAAAGGACATTCAGTCCCGTTACTCTTCACTTCCTTATCGTTTTAAAGAGAGTGAAAACGGCCTGCCAATTTTGCAAACACCTCAAGGTGACAAAAACCCGATTGAAGTATCTGCGGACATCCTAAAAGTATTGGGTAAGCGAGCTGAAGATACGTTAGGTGGTGAGTTAGCAGGTGTCGTTATTACCGTTCCTGCTTACTTTGATGACGCGCAACGTGCAGGTACAAAAGATGCGGCGAAATTAGCTGGTCTTCATGTTCTCCGTCTACTTAACGAACCAACCGCTGCGGCAATTGCTTATGGCCTAGACTCAGGTCAAGAAGGTGTGATTGCGGTTTACGATCTAGGTGGCGGTACTTTTGATATCTCTATCCTACGTTTATCGAAAGGCGTATTTGAAGTATTAGCAACAGGTGGCGACTCTGCATTAGGCGGTGACGACTTCGACCATTTATTTGCCGATTATTTAATGGAGCAAGCGGGTCTAGAAGCGCCGCTTTCTGCAGAAAAGAACCGTACACTGTTGAACATTGCTACTGAAGCTAAGATTGCTTTCTCTGAGCAAGACAGTGTTGACGTTGACGTTTTTGGTTGGAAAGGCACCGTGACTCGCGAGCAGTTCGAAGATCTGATTCGTCCGCTAGTGAAGAAAACACTGATGTCTTGTCGTCGCGCATTAAAAGATGCGGATGTCGACGCAGATGAAGTACTCGAGGTCGTCATGGTTGGTGGCTCAACCCGTACATTGCTGGTTCGTGAAATGGTAGGCGAGTTTTTTGGTCGCACACCCCTGACAAGCATTAACCCTGATGAAGTTGTTGCAATCGGCGCGGGTATCCAAGCAGACATTCTCGCGGGTAACAAGCCTGACTCTGAAATGTTGCTTCTTGATGTGATTCCACTGTCGCTCGGTATTGAAACCATGGGTGGTTTGGTCGAGAAGATCATCCCCCGCAACACTACGATTCCCGTTGCGCGTGCGCAAGAATTTACCACATTCAAAGATGGCCAAACGGCGATGAGTGTTCATGTGGTACAAGGTGAACGTGAAATGGTTGATGACTGTCGTTCACTTGCTCGCTTCTCGTTAAAAGGTATTCCTCCGATGGCAGCGGGTGCGGCACATATTCGCGTGACTTACCAAGTTGACGCTGATGGCCTTCTTTCTGTTACGGCAATGGAGAAGAGCACTGGTGTTCAATCAGAGATTCAAGTAAAACCTTCTTACGGCTTAAGTGACAATGAAGTGGCGGATATGTTGCGTGATTCAATGACGCACGCAAAAGAAGACATGCAAGCTCGTGCCTTAGCTGAGCAGCGTGTTGAAGCCGACCGAGTGATAGAAGGTTTGATTGCAGCGATGCAAGCTGATGGTGATGACTTACTATCAGAACAAGAGAAACAAAACTTGATTAAAGCCATCGAAGCCTTGATTGAGCTGCGTAATGGTGATGATGCAGATGCGATAGAGCAAGGCATTAAAGATACCGATAAAGCGAGCCAAGATTTCGCATCACGCCGTATGGATAAATCGATTCGAGCTGCGTTGTCAGGTCAATCAGTAGACGATATATAAGAGATAAGTAGTTATGCCTAAGATTATTGTATTACCACACGACGATTTGTGCCCAGAAGGTGCAGTGTTGGAAGCAAACTCTGGTGACACCGTTCTAGACGTAGCGCTAAAAAACGGTATCGGTATTGAACATGCGTGTGAGAAGTCATGTGCGTGTACTACCTGCCACGTAATCATCCGTGAAGGTTTTGATTCACTAGAAGAAAGTGAAGAACTAGAAGACGACATGCTAGATAAAGCGTGGGGTCTAGAGCCTGAGTCACGCCTAGGGTGTCAGGCGAGAATTGCTGATGAAGACTTGGTGGTAGAAATTCCTAAATACACACTAAACCACGCTTCAGAAGATCACTAAAACTATCTTCCCAATATAGGGAAGAAGCAAAAGGAAGATGAGCAATGAAATGGACAGATTCTCGCGATATCGCGATTGAACTTTGTGACAAGTTTCCAGATGTCGATCCAAAAACAGTGCGTTTTACCGATCTTCATCAATGGATCATGGAGTTAGATGAGTTTGACGATGAGCCAAACCGTTCTAATGAAAAGATTCTAGAAGCCGTTATCATGTGCTGGATGGACGAAGCGGACTAAGTCTGTAAAACACAGCCTAGTTAACAATTCTTACTAAAAAAAGCGGACCTTTAGGTCCGTTTTTTTATCCAATTGACATTTTTGCCCTACATAATGCTAACATCCGTGAGTTATTAAAAAGAAGCAGCGTAGGCAACGCTGCTATAAGACAAGGAGAAACCATGTCTACACAGATGTCTGTATTTTTAAGTCAAGAGTCGGCAGCACCACATTGGGGTGAAAAAGCACTGCTTTCATTCGCTGAAAACGGCGCAACTATTCACTTAGGTGAAGGTCATGATCTCGGCGCAATTCAACGTGCAGCTCGTCAGCTAGATGGCCAAGGAATTCGTTCTATTTTTCTTTCTGGTGATAACTGGGATCTAGAGAGCGTATGGGCTTTCCACCAAGGGTTCCGTAACCCTAAAAAACATGGCTCAGTTGAGTGGGCAGCATTGTCTGATGAAGATCAAGCAGAGCTTCAAGCTCGTATTACTTCGACTGATTTTACCCGCGATATTATCAACAAAACGGCAGAAGAAGTTGCTCCTCGTCAGCTAGCGACAATGGCTGCTGAATTCATTAAATCTGTTGCGCCGAAAGGCACTGTGACAGCACGTATCGTCAAAGACAAAGACTTGTTGGCAGAAGGTTGGGAAGGTATTTACGCAGTAGGCCGTGGTTCTGAGCGTACTTCTGCGATGCTTCAGTTAGACTACAACCCAACTGGTGACGAAAACGCACCTGTATTCGCATGTCTTGTGGGTAAAGGCATCACCTTTGATTCCGGTGGTTACAGCTTGAAGCCTTCTACCTTCATGAGTGCAATGAAAGCAGATATGGGTGGCTCGGGTACTATCACTGGTGGCCTAGGATTAGCTATCTTGCGCGGTTTAAACAAGCGCGTAAAACTGATCTTGTGTTGTGCTGAGAACATGGTTTCTGGCCGTGCCCTTAAGCTTGGCGACATCATCACTTACAAAAACGGCAAAACCGTTGAGATTATGAATACCGACGCGGAAGGTCGCTTGGTGCTTGCAGACGGTCTTATCTACGCCAGTGAGCAAAAGCCTGAGTTAATTATTGACTGCGCGACGCTAACAGGCGCAGCGAAGAATGCGTTAGGTAACGATTACCATGCGCTAATGAGCTTTGATGATGAGCTATCGCATCAAGCCCTCACGGCGGCAAACCAGGAAAAAGAAGGCTTGTGGCCGCTACCACTTGCTGATTTCCATCGAGAAATGTTGCCATCTAATTTTGCCGATTTATCGAATATCAGCTCTGGTGATTATTCTCCAGGTGCAAGTACTGCTGCTGCATTCTTGTCTTACTTCGTTGAGGACTACAAGAAAGGCTGGTTACATTTCGACTGTGCGGGTACGTATCGTAAAGCCGCTTCTGATAAATGGGCTGCGGGAGCAACGGGGATGGGTGTTCGTACACTTGCTCGTTTCCTCAATGAGCAAGCTGGAAAATAAGATTGATTGCAGCACTCTCTTGTTTGAGTGCTGCTCTTACCCAGTAAGTCACTTTAAAAGCACAACTATTATTACAAGTACAGAAAGGAAATTTTATGGCTCTAGAAAGAACATTTTCAATCATTAAGCCTGATGCTGTAGAGCGAAACCTAATTGGTGAAATCTACAATCGTATTGAAAAGGCTGGCCTACGTATCATCGCTGCCAAAATGGTTCACCTGACAGAAGATCAGGCAAGCGGCTTTTATGCAGAGCATGAAGGTAAAGAGTTTTTCCCTCCTCTAAAAGAGTTCATGACATCTGGTCCTATTATGGTTCAGGTATTGGAAGGCGAAAATGCGATTGCACGTTACCGCGAGCTAATGGGTAAAACCAACCCAGAGGACGCGGCATGTGGCACTTTGCGTGCTGATTACGCACTCAGCATGCGTCACAATTCAGTTCATGGTTCAGATAGCCCTGAGTCTGCCGATCGTGAAATTGAGTTTTTCTTCCCTGAATCAGAAGTTTTCTCTCGCTAACTCGTTCATGCATCACTTTTGCGTGATGATCTAGTTCGTAATAACCTCGGATTTGTCCGAGGTTTTTTATTCCGCGTTCTCCATTTCCCCGGCGAGTTCATTCGTAATTATTCGCGAAGACGTTGGCTAATTTGAGCATCTTACAGGGGGGAAAGCTTAGTTAAGTGTGTTTGTTCTCACTGTTTTCTCTGTATCACTTCTACGCTTTTGCTGTCGGTTGTCTAATCATTATTCTCACCGTAAAGTCTGATTAAAATTTAAACGTTTTTATTTTAATGCCTTAGCAAACTCAGGGTCTTACACCCCTTGTTGTAGCTGAATAAAGGCTGTACAATTCGCGCCCTTATTCTTGTTTCAGTCATTGAGAGGCAACATGACCACTGAAAAAATCAATCTACTCGACTTTGATCGCAAAGGCATGCGTCAGTTTTTCGCGGAAGAACTTGGCGAGAAAGCGTTTCGTGCCGATCAGGTTATGAAGTGGATCTACCATTTCGGTGTAGATGACTTCGAAAAAATGACAAACATCAACAAGAAGCTGCGCGAAAAGCTTTTACACCAGTGTGAAATTAAAGCACCAACTGTAGCAGAAGCTCAGCATTCTTCAGACGGCACGATCAAGTGGGCAATGAAGGTTGGTGATCAGGATGTAGAAACGGTTTACATTCCAGAAGATGATCGCGCAACGCTTTGTGTATCTTCTCAAGTAGGTTGTGCATTGGAATGTAAGTTCTGCTCAACAGCACAGCAGGGCTTTAACCGTAACTTGAAAGTTTCAGAGATCATCGGTCAGGTGTGGCGTGCTGCACGTGAAATTGGTCTTGAGAAAGAAACAGGCCGTCGCCCAATTACGAACGTCGTGATGATGGGCATGGGTGAGCCGCTTCTTAATATGAAGAACTTGATTCCTGCATTGGAGTTAATGTTGGATGACCTTGGCTTTGGTTTGTCGAAGCGTCGCGTAACCGTATCAACATCAGGTGTGGTTTCTGGTCTTGATCAGATGACGGGCAAAATCGACGTTGCGTTGGCGATCTCTCTTCATGCGCCAAACGATAAGCTGCGTAGTGAAATCATGCCAATTAACGATCGTTGGGATATTCAAGATTTCCTAGCATCCGTTCGTCGTTACATTGCTTCATCGAATGCAAACCGTGGCAAGGTAACAGTCGAGTACGTGTTGCTTGATCATGTGAACGATGACATGGACCATGCTCGTGAACTGGCTGAGCTGATGAAAGACACACCATGTAAGATTAACTTGATTCCGTTTAACCCGTACCCAGGTTCACCTTACAAGAAACCAAGTAACTCACGTATTGATCGCTTCCAAAAAACATTGATGCAATACGAGCACACAGTTACGGTTCGTAAAACACGTGGTGATGACATTGATGCCGCATGTGGTCAGTTGGTCGGTGATGTAATTGACCGAACTAAACGTACGGCAATGCTGAAAGCGTCACGCGGTGCCGATACCATTGAAGTGAAAGCTGTATAAACGACCGGAATTCAAAAATAGCCAGAGCCATTCGCTCTGGCTATTTTGTTTATTGTTTAGGACATTTTCGCCAAGATTTGGGACTATCACTCTTCAACCTAAGGTTATTTGGGTATAATTTCGAATTCCTTTGTCAAAGTTTGGACAAAAGCTTGAGCTATCTGTTAGTTTGAGTGTAAAGAGTTTTTGTCTTCGTTGCGCATTCGCTTATCATGATATGTAACACTAACGATGACACCGATAATTCTCAGCACTTTCTCACATACGTTTTGCTGATTTTTGCAAAACGGGTATTCGCACTCAGATCGCTGAGAGTTTCTTAAAATTATTATTTTTGGTTAACGCGTTTAGGCTAGCTATCTTTAAAGCGGCTTAAGAACAATAACGAAAATACATGACCACGTTAGCCACTAAAACAGATTAAATACCGCCATTATGACAGAACACGAAAATACGAATGAAGTGCCACTCTCTATTGAAGCTGGCACATTACTGAAAAACAAACGTGAATCCTTGGGAATGAGCCAAAAGCAAGTTGCCGATCGCCTGAGGCTTCGCATTTCTGTGATTGAAGATATTGAAAATAACCGATTTGAATCTCAACAAGTCGCGACATTTACGCGTGGTTACTTACGCTCTTACGCTAAATTCGTAGGTCTTGATGAGAAGGTGGTTTTGACGGCGTTAGAGCAGACTGCCGATGCTCAGCCTCAAGAGCAAGAAATTGAAATGCAAAGCTTCTCTCGTAAAACAAAAGACGAGAAGCACAATAGCCGTATTATGCTCCTTACTTGGGTTATCGGGCTGGTCATTATTGGCATTTCAGCGGCATGGTGGTGGCAAAACCAACAAGAGAATAGCCTAACTAAGGAAGTAACGGATTCAAGTGTTGAAGCGCCGCAGCCCACTGCTCAAGAATTAGCTGATATCGATTTGATGACGGCTGAAGAGTTAATCGCAAGCACTCCTGAAGAAGTTGCTTCAACTAATGAAGGCGTTGCTGAATCGACTGAAGCATCCGTTGAGCAAGGGGCGGAAGAGGAACAGCCTGCGCCAGTAGTACCTGAAGGCATGACACTTCTTACTATGAAGTTTAAAGCGGACTGTTGGATTCAAGTAAAAGACACTAATGGTAAAACGCTGGTAAGTGGTACTCATAAGCCAGGACAAGATGTAGAACTTACCGGAAAAGCGCCATTTAAAGTGATATTAGGCGCACCGGAAGGGGTTACAATGACATTTGCAAGTGAACCTGTCGACCTTTCTGGGTATACTTCAGGCAAAGTAGCTAGATTCACTCTACCGTTATAAAAAATTATGCAACACGAATCTCCAATTATTCGTCGTAAATCGACGCGTATTTATGTGGGTGATGTGCCAATTGGTGATGGTGCGCCAATTGCAGTACAGTCAATGACTAACACTCGCACGACTGACGTAGAAGCGACAGTCGCTCAAATCCGAGCACTAGAAAAAGTCGGCGCAGATATCGTTCGAGTTTCTGTGCCTACGATGGACGCAGCAGAAGCTTTCAAACTGATTAAACAGCAAGTTTCTGTCCCCTTAGTGGCTGATATTCATTTCGACTATCGTATCGCGCTGAAAGTTGCGGAGTACGGAGTTGACTGTTTACGTATCAACCCAGGTAACATCGGCAATGAAGAGCGCATTCGCGCTGTTGTTGATTGCGCTCGCGATAAAAACATCCCGATCCGTATTGGTGTCAATGGTGGATCTTTGGAAAAAGACCTACAGATGAAATACGGTGAGCCAACGCCAGAAGCCTTGGTTGAATCGGCGATGCGTCACGTAGACCATCTCGATCGTCTTAACTTTGACCAATTTAAAGTTAGCGTGAAAGCTTCAGACGTTTTTCTTGCGGTGGATTCATATCGTCTGCTGGCGAAGAAAATCGATCAGCCTCTTCATTTAGGTATCACAGAGGCGGGTGGTGCTCGAGCTGGCGCTGTTAAGTCATCTGTTGGCTTAGGTATGCTGTTATCTGAAGGGATAGGCGATACGCTGCGTATCTCTTTGGCTGCCGATCCAGTTGAAGAAATCAAAGTCGGTTTCGACATCCTTAAATCTCTGCGCATTCGCTCTCGAGGCATCAACTTTATTGCGTGCCCAAGCTGCTCACGCCAAGAATTCGATGTGATTGGTACGGTGAATGCACTGGAGCAACGTTTAGAAGACATCATCACGCCAATGGATGTGTCTATCATCGGTTGTGTGGTAAACGGCCCTGGTGAAGCAGAAGTTTCTCACTTAGGTCTAGCAGGTAGTAACAAGAAGAGCGCATTCTACGAAGATGGTAAACGCCAGAAAGAGCGCTTTGATAACGATGACCTTGTGAATAAGCTAGAAGCTAAGATCCGTGCGAAAGCAGCTATGATGAATGGCGAAAACCGCATCGAAGTTAAAGTACAAGATTAATCTCAACGAGAATTACGGTAAGTATTGTGGCAAAAACAATTCAAGCAATTCGAGGCATGAACGATTGCCTCCCAACTCAGTCGCCACTGTGGCAAAAATTAGAAAACACAGTGAAAAATGTAATTAGCGCATACGGTTATAACGAAGTGCGCATGCCAATCGTTGAAGAAACAAACCTATTCAGCCGCGCTGTTGGTGAAGAAACAGACGTCGTTTCAAAAGAAATGTACACCTTTGATGACCGTAACGGCGACAGCCTAACACTTCGCCCTGAAGGTACGGCGGGTTGTGTACGTTCATGTATCCAAAACAGCCTGATCAACCGTGATGAACAGCGTCTGTGGTACATGGGACCTATGTTCCGCCATGAACGTCCGCAGAAAGGTCGTTACCGTCAATTCCACCAGTGTGGTGTTGAGGTGTTTGGTCTAAATGGTCCAGATGTTGATGCAGAGCTTATCATGATGACGGCGCGTTTATGGCGTGAGCTAGGTATCAATGAACATGTCCGTCTTGAGCTGAACTCTATCGGTTCTCAAGAAGACCGCGCAGACTACCGTACTGCACTGGTTGCATTCCTTGAGCAACATATTGATGTGCTAGATGAAGATTGTAAGCGTCGCATGCACACGAACCCACTGCGTGTTCTGGATACGAAGAACCCAGACGTTCAAGCTATTTTAGGTGATGCGCCTCGCCTTTCAGATTACTTGGGTGAAGAATCTAAAGCACACTTCGCAGGTCTATGTGAACTTTTAGACGCTGCAGGTATCAAATACACAGTTAACGAACGTCTAGTTCGTGGTCTGGATTACTACAATCGCACGGTATTTGAGTGGATCACTGAGAGCCTAGGTGCTCAAGGCACTGTATGTGGCGGTGGTCGTTACGATGGCCTTGTAGAGCAATTAGGTGGTAAACCAACACCAGCGGTTGGCTTTGCAATGGGCCTAGAGCGTCTAGTACTGATGCTAGAAACGTTGGAACTGACAGACGTTCGTCGCAGTGTTGACGTGTACGTAGTCACTGCGGGTGAAGGCACCATGATGGCAGGAATGAAGCTAGCAGAACAGCTTCGCGAGTCTGTTCCAGGCGTTCGTGTGATGAATCACTTCGGTGGCGGTAACTTCAAGAAACAGTTTAAACGCGCAGACAAAGTTGGTGCTGTTGTAGCATTGGTTCTGGGCGAAAACGAAGTTGCGGATAACACGGTAGTACTGAAAGACTTAGCTGGTGGTGAGCAAGAGACTTACAACCAAGCAGAAGTTGCAGAAAAGATCGCAGCACTGATTTAAGTCTTTTAGTAATCTAACAAAATTACATCCTAGTTCGTAAGCTAAGGCTCCCAAATGTGGAGCCTTTAAACGAAATAGGAATAATGGCAGCTAAGCTGCCATTTACATGTTTTAAGAGGACAGGAAGTGGAACTTTACGATACTGAAGAACAACAAGTTGAAGCCATTAAAGACTGGTGGAAGGAAAACGGCAAAGCCGTCATCATCGGTGCGGTTGTTGGTTTAGGTGGTCTATTTGGCTGGCGTTACTACCAGGATTCTGTGATTCAGGCGAGTGAAGCAGCTTCTCAAAGCTACACGACAGCAATGAATGCTTTGCAAGACAAAGGCACTGATGCTCAAGCTGACGTGAAAGCTTTCATTGAGTCAAATGAAGTAAAAGAATATTCAGTATTGGCTGCACTACAACTTGCTAAAGCACAAGTTGAAGCTCAAGACCTTTCTGCTGCATTGGAGCAACTGAAGTGGGCGCAAAGCAACACTCAAGATGCTGCGTTGTTACCATTGATTAGTTACCGCATTGCGCGTATTGAGACGGAAATGGGTAACTTCGACGCTGCAACGGCAGAGCTAAGTAACGTCACTGATACAGCATGGACAGGTCGTATTGCTGAACTTCGTGGCGATATTGCGATTCGCCAAGGTGACAAAGATGCTGCGTACGCTGCGTATACTGAAGCTCAGCAAGCGGCAGATGCAAGCCCGACACTACAAATGAAATTGGACGATCTGGCGAAATAAGGACCGCATTGGATGAAAAGAGTCTTTAAGAAAGCCTTGCTAGGGGCGTTAACAATGGGAGTACTTGCCGGTTGTGCAGGTGAGAAAGACACCATTGTAATGGCGCCACTACCTCAGGTAGACAGTCAGTTTACAACCAGTAGTGAGTGGAGCACATCGGTTGGCGATGGTGTTGGTCATTACTTTTCAAAACTATCCCCTGTATTTGCGAATGATACATTGTTCGTGGCAAGTCGTGATGGCTTAGTAAAAGCGCTGGATCCTGAGAATGGTAAACAACGTTGGCAAACGGACCTAGAAGAAGATGTCATTGCTCGTCTCTCTGGTGGTATCACAGCGGCATACGGAAACCTTTACATTGGCTCTGAGAATGGTGAAGTCATCTCTCTTGACCAAGAAACAGGTGAAATTGTTTGGCGTGTAAAAGTTGGTGGTGAGGTACTGGCGAAGCCAGTTGCAGATTCAGGCCTTATTATCATCAATACTAGCCGAGGCATGCTGATTGCCCTTAATGAGAGTACAGGTGAGCAACGCTGGGCATTGAGCACAGAAGTGCCGAACTTAACTTTACGTGGCGACAGTACTCCGACTGCAATTGGCGGCGGTGTATTTTGGGGAACGGCAAATGGCCGACTCGCAGCTGCTATCGTTGAGCGTGGTCAGTTGATTTGGCAACAGCCTGTTGGTACGCCAAAAGGCGCGACAGAAATTGATCGTTTGGTTGACGTTGATTCATCGCCAATTGTGCTAGGCGGTACTCTTTTCACCATTGGATACAATGGTCAACTTATCGCCATTGATTTGCGTTCAGCGAACCCGATTTGGAAGCGTAATTACTCATCTGCAACAGACATTTCTACAGATGGTAGCCGCATCTTTGTGATAACGGAAAAAGATCATGTTGTTGCCGTTGATTCACGAAGCGGAACTGAGTTGTGGGAAAACAGCTTGCTTGAGCACCGACAACTTACAGCGCCAGTTATTGTTGGCAATTATCTCGTTGTCGGTGACACGCTTGGTTACCTTCACTGGATGGATCGTTCAACGGGCGAATTTGTTGCGCAGCAGTTTGTCGATGATAGTGGCTTGGCAGTTGGCCCGACGTTATTGTCGGATGGTTATGTGATTACAACTCGCAACGGCGATGTAAAGAAACTAACCATTAACGAATAATATCGTGATATAATTCACATTCGGCTCCTGGCTGGTGACAGCTAGGAGCCGTTTTGTTGTTTGAATTTATTAACCCTGACGTGGTTATAGGTAAAAAGCTGGTTTGATTTGGCATCGAGCAAGTCGTTACCTATAACTACAGAAGAAAGATTATTGTAGAGGTTGTTATGGTACCTGTTGTAGCTCTAGTAGGGCGTCCGAACGTAGGTAAATCTACACTATTTAACCGATTGACTCGCACTCGTGACGCGTTGGTTGCGGACTTTCCAGGCCTAACGCGAGACCGTAAATATGGCCAGGCGAGACTTGGTGAAGAGCACGAATTCATTGTGATTGATACTGGTGGTATCGATGGCACAGAAGAAGGCGTGGAAACAAAGATGGCAGAACAGTCATTAGCCGCGATTGATGAGGCTGATGTTGTATTGTTCCTTGTTGACGGTCGTGCTGGTCTGACACCTTCAGATGAAGCAATTGCTGCGCATCTGCGTAAAATTGAAAAGCCAGCGATGCTGGTAGTAAACAAAATCGATGGTATTGATGCCGATGCGGCGTGTGCTGACTTTTGGCAGCTCGGCGTGGATGATATGTACCAGATTGCGGCCGCTCATGGCCGTGGTGTGACCGCTTTGCTTGAGCGTGCTTTATCTCCATTCTTTGATGATCTACTAACAAGTGAGTCTGAAGACGGTGAGATTGAAGACCTGACTGGATTCGAAGACGAAGAGCCTCTTGTTGAAGATTACACTGAAGAAGACGCAGAAGCAGAGTTCAAACGCCTTCAAGAGCAGCCGATTAAGTTGGCGATCATCGGTCGTCCTAACGTAGGTAAATCGACACTGACTAACCGTATTCTGGGTGAAGAACGTGTGGTTGTATACGATATGCCTGGTACAACGCGCGATTCTATCTACATCCCGATGGAGCGTGATGGACGCGAGTACGTACTAATTGATACCGCAGGTGTTCGTCGTCGTGGTCGTATCAATGAAACGGTTGAAAAGTTCTCTGTTGTTAAGACGCTGAAAGCGGTAGAAGATGCAAACGTCGTTCTACTGGTGATTGATGCTCGTGAAAATATTTCAGACCAAGACCTAAGCTTGCTTGGTTTTGCACTGAATGCTGGCCGCTCAATTGTCATCGCCGTTAACAAGTGGGATGGTCTAGACAGTGACGTGAAAGAAAGCGTGAAGAAAGAACTGGACCGCCGTCTAGGATTCGTCGACTTCGCGCGTATCCACTTTATCTCTGCGCTGCACGGTACTGGCGTTGGTCACTTGTTTGAATCTATCCAAGAAGCATATAACTCGGCGACAACGCGTGTGGGTACGTCAGTACTGACGCGTATCATGAAGATGGCTGTGGATGATCACCAACCGCCAATGGTTCGTGGTCGTCGTATCAAACTCAAATACGCACACGCAGGTGGTTACAACCCACCGATCGTTGTTATCCACGGTAACATGGTTCGTGAATTGCCAGATTCGTATAAACGTTATCTGATGAACTACTTCCGTAAGTCTCTGGAAATTATGGGAACACCGATTCGCATTAACTTCCACAACAGTGATAACCCATACGAGAACCGTACGAATAAGCTTACGCTATCACAAGAGCGTAAACGTAAGCGTATGATGTCGATGGTGAAAAACCGCAATAAATAATGAAATTCGAATACCCAAGTTTCTACTTGGGTATTTTTTTATCAAAAGTAATCGTAAAAATGACTATCACAGCAACAAAGACTCGTTTTTGTCATCAAACATGGCAATTAGAAGCACAAATACAGCTCGTTCAATATACGGAAGAAGTGACTTACGTTATTACAGATGTCACGCCGTTCCATCCCGTTAGTCACATATGGCCGGATCACCCTGCAGACAAAGGAACGTTGAAGGTGAATGGGGCTGAGCATGACGTAGTAGATTGCCAAGTTGGGGCAGTGGAGCAGGAAAGTGGTGCTCTGTATGTGGGTAGTGACATCCCTGTAAAGCGTGATGCTGAAGGTTGGGTGTTTGTCGTCGTGCATGTTTTATCACGTACGGAATCACTTGTTACTGATGATTTGGTGACATTGGCGGTAGATAAGGATTACCAACGCGCTTTGAGTCGAGGCCACACTGCAGGACACTTAGCGTATTTGGCGTTGAATAAAGTACTAGCGGAAGACTATTGGCGAAAAGACGCAGACCGCAAAGACCCACATGGTTATTATGACTTTAATAGCTATGCACAAGTTACGAGTTATGTTACTCCAGACAAGTGCCTCGATACGTACCGTTTAGGCAAAACACTCCGTAAAAGAGGATTAAACAGTGCAGATATGCTGAATGACCTCCAGGCGATTGCAAAAAAAGTGAATAGCCAACTTGTGGAATGGCTTCGACGAGATGCGATGATCACCATGGAATGCCACGGTGACAGATTAACGGATTCTCGCTATTGGAAGTGCGATTTAGGGGAAGGTCAATTAGCGGTAATCCCTTGTGGTGGAACGCATGCGAGCCATTTAAATGAGTTTGCTTTTATCCAAGTTAAACTCGTTGAGCTCGACGCTCAAACTATCGAAATGCACACCAATGTAAACACTGCTTTCTGAATAAGATCTTTTTATTAAATTCTAATTTTACGTTTAATTAAATTGCCATAAGGTTTTTTATTCTGCCTTAAATTGGAATGCAGAATATGTAACTTATGCTTTCGGTGTGTGGTTATATAAATATTCTTTTAAGGGGTGATCGCTGATCAAGGAGTAAATATCAGACGATCAGTATAAGATCCTACGTATCAAGTATGGTTATCGCCTCGTGAAACTTGTTAGGGCGGTGATGAAGATCAACATACTTGTTCGTTATTTTGAGTAGCATGCGTTACTCGAAATTGCTTAGTTTAGAGAGAGGAACGGGATATGCAGCAGAACATTTGCCCGACTTGCAATGTCGAACTGGAATGGACAGGACAATACCATTGTGAACAGTGTGAATCGGATTTTAAAAAAGTAGGTTTTTGCCCTGATTGTGAGGCGGAGCTGGAGAAGCTGCAAGCATGCGGTGCTGCGAGTTACTTTTGTAATGTGTGTAATGAACTCAAATCAAAATCACGTGTCCGATTTGAGTTCCAGAAAGTCAGTTAACCAGAGTTTGTATTCAGTTAACGGTAGAACGAACGTCACCTTCGGCTAACCGGGTAATCAATACATCTCCCGACTTTACATCTGAAGATTGCGTAATTACTTTACCTTGCTCAGTTTGAGTAATTGAGTAACCTCGTTTCAATGTCGCTAGTGGGCTGACGGTGTCCAACTTTTCTGCGGCAATCGCGAGTTGATGGCGCATAGTCAGTAATTTGCGATCCATTGCATCCATGAGCTTTTGCTCAACACGTTCTAGCTTCGACTTCTGCTCGCTAAGGCGTGTTACAGGAGAATTTAATTGCAGCCGATAATGTTGACGCTCGATTCGCTGTTGACGCAAGGCAATAAAACGACTCATCACTCGCTGTAAGCGCATGTCCAACTCATCTAACTGTTGCGTCTGACGTTGCAAGCGATAGCTTGGGTGCTGTCTCTCTAGACGGTGCACTAATTGAGCAGATTGCTGCTTTTGTTGTGCTAGGTAGTAACGCATCGCGCTTGCTAACTTATGCTGGCGGGTAACTAAAGCTTGATCTTTGTGGCTGTTATCACGGCTTACTAGCTCAGCGGCTGCTGATGGAGTAGGCGCGCGTACGTCGGCGACAAAATCAGCTATTGTCACGTCAACTTCATGTCCAACGGCGCTAATAATAGGAATTTGGCTTGCTGCAATCGTGCGAGCTAATATCTCGTTGTTAAAGCACCATAAGTCTTCTAATGAACCACCACCTCGGCCCACAATTAGCACATCACATTCATCACGGCTGTTAGCGCGACCAATGGCTTGTGCAATTTGAATGGCTGCGTCCTCACCTTGTACCACTGTCGGATAAATCACAACAGGTAGGGAAGGATCACGACGTTTCAATACGTCTAAGATATCGTAAAGCGCGGCACCAGTTTTCGATGTGATGACGCCAACACGTTTAGGGTGCTCAGGCAAAGATTGCTTATTGATTTGCGCGAACAACCCTTCTGCTGCAAGCTTCATTTTCAGCTCTTCAAACTCTTGCTGAAGACGGCCGTCACCTTCCGGTTGCATGCTTTCGATGATCAATTGGTAGTCACCGCGAGGCTCATAAAGAGAAAGACGAGCTTTTACTAGGACTTGATTACCGTTAGCGGGCTTGAAAGTAACGCGGCGATTGTTACCACGAAACATGGCACATTTAACTTGAGCGCGAGAGTCTTTAAGAGTGAGGTACCAGTGACCAGAGACAGGAGCTGAAAAGTTGGATATCTCTCCGACGAGCCAAACGATCCCCATTTCGTTTTCAAGGAGTAAGCGAACTTCTGCGTTGAGACGAGAAACAGTAAAGATGTTTTGATTGGTCTTGGAGAGCACAGCTAATCTCTTAGACGTGAGTATGGAAATTAGCGGCAATATAATACATAGCAAGGGGGTAATTGCAAGAAAAAAATTAAAAAATTTGTGGTCAAGCGATTGCGTTAACCGTATAATCCCTCCGCAATATCTAATCCAAATGTAGCTAGTTGCTAACGCAGGTTACCCTCATTATGCGAAACGATGAGATTGGATTGTTCTTTTTACTCCTCTAATTGTGAGATATTGCAAATGCTAAGAATTGCCAAAGAAGCGCTGACATTCGATGACGTACTACTTGTGCCAGCACACTCCACCGTTCTCCCAAACACAGCTGATCTTCGCACTCAGCTAACTAAGAACATCACCCTAAACATCCCAATGATTTCAGCGTCTATGGACACTGTTACTGAAGCTCGTCTAGCAATTGCGCTAGCGCAAGAGGGTGGCATTGGCTTTATCCACAAGAACATGTCTATTGAGCAGCAGGCAGCCGAAGTTCGTAAAGTTAAGAAGTTCGAAGCTGGTATGGTGACTGACGCGGTTACTGTAAACCCTGACGCGACCATCGCTGATGTTGTTGCACTCACTGAAAAACATGGTTTTGCAGGTTTCCCTGTTGTCACTGAGAGCAATGAGCTTGTTGGTATTATCACTGGTCGTGACGTTCGTTTTGTGACGGACCTTTCTAAGAAAGTATCTTCAGTAATGACGCCAAAAGAGAAGTTGGCAGCAGTTAAAGAAGGTGCAACACGAGAAGAAGTGCAAGAGAAAATGCACGAAGCTCGTGTAGAGAAAGTATTGGTTGTGAATGATGAGTTCCAACTAACCGGTATGATTACTGCGAAAGACTTCCACAAAGCAGAACGTAAACCAAACGCATGTAAAGATGAGCGTGGTCGCCTACGTGTTGGCGCAGCCGTTGGTGCTGGCGCTGGTAACGAAGAGCGTGTTGCTGCTCTAGTTGAAGCAGGCGTTGATGTTCTACTTATCGACTCTTCACACGGACATTCTGAAGGTGTTCTAAACCGCATTCGCGAAACACGTGCAGCTTACCCAGATCTAGACATCATCGGTGGTAACGTAGCAACAGGTGCTGGTGCTAAAGCACTAATCGAAGCTGGCGTAAGCGCAGTGAAAGTTGGTATCGGCCCTGGTTCTATCTGTACAACTCGTATTGTAACGGGTGTAGGAGTTCCACAAATCACTGCAATCGCAGATGCGGCAGAAGTGGCTAATGATTATGGTATTCCGGTTATTGCTGACGGTGGTATCCGTTTCTCAGGTGATATCTGTAAAGCAATCGTAGCTGGCGCATCATGTGTGATGGTTGGTTCTATGTTTGCTGGTACTGAAGAAGCGCCGGGTGAAGTGATTCTATACAATGGCCGTTCTTACAAGTCTTACCGCGGCATGGGTTCTCTTGGTGCTATGTCTCAAGGTTCTTCTGACCGTTACTTCCAGTCTGACAACGCAGCGGACAAGCTAGTACCAGAAGGTATTGAAGGTCGTATCGCATACAAAGGCCGTCTAAAAGAGATCGTACACCAACAAATGGGTGGTCTACGTTCAAGCATGGGTCTAACTGGTTCTGCAACTATCGAAGATATGCGTACGAAAGCTGAATTTGTACGTATCTCTGGTGCAGGTATGCAAGAGTCTCATGTACACGATGTTCAAATTACTAAGGAAGCGCCGAACTACCGTCTAGGGAACTAATTACCTAACGGAAACGTTTGCTTTTTCCTTGAAGCATTAAGAAGAGGCGAGTACACTCGCCTCGGTTTTAATCACTTAGCCTTAAAAAGACTGCTCAAAATGACTAAAAATATCCATGACCAACGTATTCTGATCTTGGACTTCGGTTCTCAGTACACTCAATTAGTAGCACGCCGCGTACGTGAAATCGGCGTTTACTGTGAACTATGGAGCTGGGATGTAGAAGAAGCGGATATTCGCGAATTCAACCCAGATGGCATTATCCTATCTGGCGGTCCAGAAAGCGTAACGGAAGAGAACTCTCCACGCGCGCCTCAATATGTGTTTGATTCTGGTGTTCCTTTGCTTGGCGTATGTTACGGCATGCAAACCATGGCGGAACAGTTAGGAGGCAAAGTAGCGGGCTCTAACGAACGTGAGTTTGGCTACGCTCAGGTTAAAGTTTCTGGTGAATGTGCTCTATTTAAAGACCTTGAAGCAACTCAAGACGTTTGGATGAGCCATGGCGACAAAGTAGTAGAGATCCCAGCCGATTTCGTAAAAGTTGGTGAGACAGACACTTGTCCTTACGCTGCGATGGCGAACGAAGAGAAGAAATACTACGGTGTTCAGTTCCACCCAGAAGTGACACACACAAAAGGTGGCCTACAAATGCTTGAGAACTTTGTTCTTGGCGTATGTGGCTGTGAGCGTCTATGGACTTCGGAATCTATCATAGAAGACGCGGTTGCTCGCATTAAAGAGCAAGTGGGTGACGACGAAGTTATCCTAGGTCTATCTGGTGGTGTTGATTCATCGGTAGTTGCGATGCTGGTTCACCGTGCAATCGGCGACAAGCTAACGTGTGTATTTGTTGATAACGGTCTTCTTCGTCTGAACGAAGGTCAGCAAGTAATGGATATGTTTGGCGACCAATTTGGTTTGAACATCATCAAGGTTGACGCTGAAGAACGCTTCCTAAAAGCACTTGAAGGCAAGTCTGACCCAGAAGAGAAGCGTAAGACTATCGGTCACGTATTCGTAGATGTATTCGATGAAGAGTCTAAGAAGCTGAAAAACGCGAAATGGCTAGCTCAAGGTACGATTTATCCTGATGTAATCGAGTCAGCTGCATCTAAGACTGGTAAAGCGCACGTGATCAAATCGCACCACAACGTGGGCGGTCTTCCAGATGACATGGAAATGGGTCTTGTTGAGCCACTACGTGAGTTGTTCAAAGATGAAGTTCGTAAGATTGGTCTAGAATTAGGCCTGCCTTACAACATGCTTTACCGCCACCCATTCCCGGGTCCTGGTCTAGGTGTTCGTGTTCTTGGTGAAATCAAGAAAGAGTACTGTGACTTGCTACGCCGTGCTGATGCTATCTTTATTGAAGAGCTTCACGCAGCTGATCTATACAACAAAGTATCTCAAGCGTTCACGGTATTCCTACCAGTACGTTCTGTTGGTGTAATGGGCGATGGCCGTAAGTACGATTGGGTTGTGTCTCTACGTGCGGTAGAAACCATCGACTTTATGACGGCACACTGGGCGCACCTACCATACGACTTCCTAGGTAAGGTATCTAACCGTATTATCAACGAAGTTGATGGCATTTCTCGTGTTGTTTACGACATTTCAGGTAAGCCACCAGCGACTATCGAGTGGGAATAATTTTCCTCTAGACAGTTGAGTTTATAAGAACCAGCCTTCGGGCTGGTTTTTTTGTACTTCAAGTTTGTGAAGAGGTGGTTCAACTTTTTTGTGAGAGATATATACATGCGGTTAAATTAAATATATATTCATTTTAGTTGTTTAATTATCATAAATGGTATTGCTATGGAACAGGCTGACGTTACCTCTCTCATTCCCATCCTTATTACTCTTTTCCTCGCGCTGACCACAAGAAATGTCGTTGTTGGTTTATTCGCGGGTGTGGTGAGTGGTGTCGCTATGCTTGAAGGGACATTTGTCGAAAAAGGGCCACTAGACTCGTTTAGTGCATTGATGAAAAGCTATCTACTGCCGCAATTAACTGACAGCTACAATGCGGGCGTCATTTTGCTCTTGGTCTTTATTGGTGGCTTTGTTGCCTTGATGGAGAAATCTGGCGGTGGTGTGGCGTTTGCTAAAAAGGTTACTCAATGGGTTGCGAGTAAATGCCAAGCTCAACTGTCCGCATGGTTCGGTGGTGTGGTTATTTTCTTCTCAGACCTTGGTACACCACTGATTGTTGGCCCTGTTTTTCGCCCTTTATTTGATAAGTTAAAAGTATCACGCCAAAAATTAGCTTTTATTATCGACTCTACTTCCTCTCCCGTCGCAATCTTGATCCCTTTTATCGGATGGGGCGTTTACATCATGGGATTGATTCAAAAAGAGTTTACTGCCCTGAATGTCAGTATGAGTGATTGGGATGCTTTCATTGGTGCGATCCCGTATCAGTTTTACGCCTTTCTTGCGATCGCGATTGTGCCGATTGTCTCTTTCTTCAAATTAGATTTCGGACCGATGGCGAAGGCTGAACAACTAGCAGAGCAGGGCTCCGACTTTGGGAAAGTGCAGGAGTCCATGAATGTGTTTACGCATAAAAATGCAAAATCTAGTTTTGTATGGGCACCTTTGCTCGTTATGCTGGTGGTTCTATGTACCATCCTCGTGCCACACGGTTTTCCATTTCAAAAAGTGGCAGGATCAACGTTTAGGGCTGCACTTTCTTCTGCATATTTCTTCGCGGCCTTCACTTTAATTGCGCTGATGGCGTTTTATGGCGTAAGAAAGCTTTCGGATGGTATTCAGGTTTATCTGAAAGGGATGTCAAACATGATGTCAGTGGCGGTGATTCTGGTATTGGCTTGGGCGCTTAGCTCGGTTGGGAAAGAATTAGGTGCAGCTGCATACATTGCTGAACAAGCTCAAGCCGGTTTCCCTTACTGGTTATTGCCAGCGGTTGCGTTTTTACTGGCCGGTATTATCTCGTTCGCTACGGGATCATCTTGGGG
Source organism: Vibrio sp. 1731 (assembly GCF_033339955.1). NCBI lineage: Bacteria > Pseudomonadati > Pseudomonadota > Gammaproteobacteria > Vibrionales > Vibrionaceae > Vibrio > Vibrio sp. 1731. The sequence goes on from NZ_JAWOVO010000011.1 coordinate 59,080, forward strand.
GACGTTTGCCATCATGATGCCATTAGTGATCCCAACTGCCGTCGCGATTGATGCACCACTGTTGGTTTGTATTGGTGCGGTATTATCTGGTGGCTTGTTTGGCGATCACTGTTCTCCCATCTCTGAAACTACGATTTTGTCGTCGACAGGAGCGGGGTGTGAACAGTATGAGCACTTCCGTACACAATTGCCTTACGCATTACTCAATGGAATGATCGCATTAGGGTGTTTTCTTTTAGCTGGAATCAACGCCTCACCAGTGATTGTGCTTGCCGCAATTATTTCTCAGTGTGTGGTTTATTTTGTGCTGTCTAAACAAAAGTCAACCGCGAAGCTAGAGGTGGTTTCGGCAGAACAATAAAGAGAGAAACATCACAAAGCGGAGGCTCACAGGGTCTCCGCTTTTCTTTTGAGTCAAGGTAACATTTTTCTTGTGACAAAATGTGTGTGAGGACCTATTTATTCATTTTGTCTCGCAGAATCAACGTACTTGGCTCGGTGTTTCGTATATATGATCCACTATATGTCTAGTTATTCCTCGTATATTGTATTGTTGAAATCCGGAGACTAGACATGTTTGCACTCAAACATCTTCCTCTTGCATTGAGTTGTGTCTTAGCAGCACAAGTGAATGCGAGTATGAATATTCAGCCCGATCCGCAAAATCCGAATGGTTATGTTATTGCTCGTGGTGACGTTCAAGCCGTAGAGCAAAGCAAAACTTCTAATCCTATGTATGCCATTTGGTCACAAGCATTAGAGACACGCCCGAACTCAGTGGTTGAAGCGATTGTTCCAGGGGCGACAACCAACCCAGAAAACGTGAAGCGTGTAGAGCGTGTATTCCCCGAAAGTGAGTGGGACTTCCTGACTCAAATGGCGGCACCTGAATACACTTACACGCGTTTCCTACGTGCAATTGGTAAGTTCCCTGCGTTCTGTGGTGAGTACACAGACGGTCGTGATTCGGATGCAATTTGTAAAAAATCGATCGTGACAGCGTTTGCTCACTTTGCACAAGAAACCGGTGGCCATATTTCGATTGATAACGTATCGGATAATCCGCTAGGGTTGGAAGAGTGGCAGCAAGCTTTGGTTCATGTGCGAGAAATGGGATGGTCTGAAGGGCAAGAAGGTTACACAACAGGTTGTGGTCAAAATGACTGGCAAAATAAGCGTTGGCCATGTGAACCAGGACAAGGTTATTTTGGACGTGGTGCTAAACAGCTTTCTTACCATTTTAACTATGGCGCGTTCTCTGAAGTGATGTTTGATGGCGATGCATCTGTATTGCTGAAAAATCCAGGCTTGGTTGCGGATTCATGGCTGAACTTGGCATCGGCTATCTGGTTCTTCCTAACCCCACAAGCACCGAAACCTGCAATGCTACATGTGATTGACCGTACTTGGGTGCCTTCACAGCGTGAGCTTGATGCTGGCATTGGTTACGGCTTTGGTACCACCATCAACGTGATCAATGGTGGTATTGAGTGTGGAGAGCAAAACAAAGATAAAGGTCAACCTGTTAACCGTATTCGCTATTGGGAAGGACTTGCCGCTCATTATCAAATTCCAATTGAAGCCGATGAGACCAATACCTGTTGGCAGCAGACGCCTTACGGCAGCTTAAATCTGAATGGTGCGACAGACGTGTTGTACACCAACTGGGATGGGAACTGGAAATACTACTCAGATCGTCCGGGAGGCCACTCTTTTGAATGTGAACTTGTTGGTTTCCAAACGGCTTACTCTGCGCTAGTTGCGGGTGACTATGAGAAATGTGTAACTAACTTCTACCAATCTCATGCGGGTTGGCCAGAAGTTCGTGTAGTTGACAAGTTAGACCCAGTGGATCCGGTCGATCCGCCTGTAGGTGGTGTGGCAGCTTGGGATTCTGGCAAAGTATATAACACGGGTGATCAAGTTTCTTACCAAGGTGCTGTTTACGAAGCGAAATGGTGGTCACAAGGTAATGAGCCAACGAAAGGAGACCCTTGGAAGCTGGTTTCAGGCACTCCTACGGAGCCGCCTACAACGGAACCTGAACCACCGGTGACTGAGCCAGAGCCGCCCGTCACAGAACCTGAGCCGCCAGTAACCGAGCCAGAACCACCAGTTACAGGCAATTTTATTCAGTGGGAGCCGGGTGTAACGCAAGTCGCTAACGGCGATAAAGTGACGTACCAAAACAAATGTTTTGTCGCAAAAAATGGCCCTGGAGTATGGGAAAGCCCAACGCAAAGCAACTGGTTCTGGGACGAGATTTCTTGTCAGTGATTGAGTGAAAAACAACCTAACTATCTATAAAGACTCTGCTTTTTTGCAGGGTCTTTTTTTATATATGTAGTGGTTTATTTATGGAATCTAAGTTTTCAATAACAGCTTTTCTCTTTTGTTCTGGAGCCCATTAAAATTCGCGCGCATTTTTTATCAACATTTTTGAAAAAAGGTATTTGTACATGTCGACAAAACTGGCTAACCCAGCACCGCTAGGTCTAATGGGTTTCGGTATGACCACTATTCTGCTCAATATTCATAATGCAGGATTTTTCCCAATTGACTCTATGATCCTAGCGATGGGCATCTTTTACGGTGGCCTTAGCCAAGTAATCGTTGGCATCATGTGCTTTAAACGCGGTGATACATTCGGCACAACTGCGTTTACTTCTTACGGTCTATTTTGGCTAACATTGGTTGGTCTAATCGTAATGCCTCACATGGGTCTTCCTGCAAGCCCTGCAAGCTTTATGGGTTGGTACCTAGCGCTTTGGGGCATCTTCACTGGTTTCATGTTCATTGGTTCTCTATGTTACCCAACAGCGAAGCAAGTGGTATTTGGTTCTCTAACTATCCTGTTCTTCTTGCTTGCTGCTCGTGATTTCACTGGTAGCGAAGTGATCGGTGCTATCGCTGGCTTCGAGGGTATCTTCTGTGGCGCAAGTGCAATTTACTTCGCAATGGCGCAAGTGCTGAACAACGAATTTGGTCGTGAAGTGTTACCTGTCGGTAAAGCAAAAATCGCTCGTAAAGTTGAAGCGGTTATCGCCTAAGCTGTTACTCATAATGAAGAAAGGGGGATTAACCATTGGTTAATCCCCCTTTTTTATGTCCTCAATCGGACCACTGCTTTTTCTTATTTATGTGATAACGCTATGTTGATGGTTGCTCAACAGTTTCTGCGCTATTACTGTCTGCTGTTGGTGCTTTACCCGTTTTACGTCGGTACTTATCTTCCCAGTAATCTGCGCCTTTAATGCCCAGTGCAACAGGGTTAAATGTAAAATCGGTCACACCACGTTTTTGTTGCTCTTCGTAGTCGTTCAGTGCTTTGAGTGCAGGCTTCGACATAAAGAAGATGATCAAAATACCGATGATGTTTAGCCACGCCATCAGTCCTACACCTACATCACCCATCGCCCATGCTAAGTTGGCGGTTTTCACGGTTCCGTAGAACACGGATGAAATAATGATGACTTTCAGAATAAACATCAGTCCATTTACTTTGAACGTACGACGAATGTAAGCAATGTTCGTTTCTGCAATGTAGTAGTAAGCCAGAATGGTCGTAAACGCGAAGAAGAATAGAGCGATTGCGATGAATGGTTTACCCACGCCAGGTAGTGCGCTTTCGATCGCCATCTGTGTAAACACTGGGCCATTTGCACCAATATCCGCTGGTAGGTTTTGAACCAGGAATGTACCTTCAATCGCACCATTTACGTTGTACGCGCCAGTGATAAGAATCATGAACGCGGTTGCTGAACACACAAGTAGTGTATCGATGTAAATAGAGAAAGATTGAACAAGACCTTGCTGAGCAGGGTGATCAACACTCGCTGCTGCTGCTGCGTGAGGACCAGTACCTTGACCTGCTTCGTTGGAGTAGACCCCACGTTTTACACCCCAGCCGATTGCTGCACCAACGCCTGCCATTGGTGTGAACGCGTCACCAATGATCATGCCGAAAATGCGTGGAACCTCACCAATGTTTAGAAGGATGATGACAAACGCAGTAATGATGTAAGCTAACGCCATAAATGGCACAACGACTTGGGTAAAGTTCGCGATACGCTTTACGCCACCAAAAATGATGAAAGCCAAAATGACACAAACAACCGTACCAGTGAAAATTTTAGCAAAACTGAAGGTACCAATAGCGGTTTCAATCATGTCACCTGAGCCAAATGCGGCTTCTACTGCGTTACCGATACTGTTCGATTGAACGCCAGGAAGTAGAACACCACAAGCAAAGATGGTCGCGATAGCAAAGATCCAAGCGTACCATTTTTGTCCCATTGCTTTCTCAATATAGTAAGCAGGGCCACCACGGAACTCGCCTTCGTCTTCTTCTTTATAAATTTGTGCAAGTGTTGATTCTGCGTATGCGGTTGCAGCGCCAAAGAAGGCTACGACCCACATCCAGAATACGGCGCCTGGGCCACCGAAACCGATAGCAGCAGCAACACCAGCAATGTTACCTGTACCTACACGGCCAGACAGTGAAACGGCAAGTGCCTGAAATGATGATATCCCTTTTGTTGAACTCTTCCCAGAAAGTAATAAGCGCCACATCTCAAAGAAGTGACGAATTTGTACAAAACGCGTCATGATTGAATAGAACAAACCTGCGCCAAGGCACAAATAGATCAGTACCGGGCTCCAAATAATTCCATTCAGAAAATCAACTAATGACTGCATGAGTATTTTCCCTGTTAGTTGTGTTTGTGGTTGTTTTTCACACAATACATTACCCTTTATGTAATGCAATTGTTAACTTTTTTGGCTACAAATCCTTTGTAGCGTGATGATGAACACAGAATGGAGAGCAGTTGTTAAAATTTGGTTCTTATTGCTTATTTGCTCCTTTTAGGTAGAAGATTTGCCTGATGATTAATTATGCAGCACATTGTCATTTAAATGTGCTGCGATTTTGATGAGTTAAAAATGCCAGTGGTTATGCATTTTGTGGAGTAAGTGCCTGCCTATTTTTTGTTCAGTCATGTCCTCAGGCGTAACGACAAAGGTTAAGCTCCGCATTATCCATTACTTTTGTTTTTTCACCTTTCATTACACTTGCTAGCAATTGACCTGAACCACAAGCCATCGTCCAACCCAGAGTTCCGTGTCCGGTGTTAGTAAAAAGGTTATCGTATTTAGTCGCGCCGATAATTGGTGTGCCATCAGGCGTCATTGGCCTAAAGCCGCTCCAAAACTCAGCTTGGCTGAAGTCACCACAACGAGGAAAAAGATCACGGATGACCATTTCGATGGTGTTTTTGCGCTTTTGTGGAAGGGAAGCATCAAACCCTGCTAATTCTGCGGTGCCAGCTACGCGAATTCTGTCATCAAATCGAGTCATAGCGACTTTATAGGTTTCATCCATCACAGTAGATCGAGGTGAGAAGTGTTCATCTTCCATCGGTATGGTGAGTGAATAGCCTTTGACAGGGTAGACCGGAATATCAATATCGAGTTGCTTGAGTAGCGCTGTAGAGTAGCTGCCAGAGGCCACCACATATTGGTCTGCTTTAAATTGTCCTCGGTTCGTTTGGACACCTATGATCTTTTTGCCTACTGTAACCCAATTGCTTACTTCAGTATCGAACTCAAATCGGACACCGTGTGCCTTAGCAAGCTCCGTTAGTTGTTGGCAAAATTGATGGCAATCGCCCGTTTCGTCATCAGGTAGATGCAAGCCACCAACCAGTTTGTCTTTCACAAGTGCAAGCCCTGGCTCTTGTTCAATACATTGTTCGACGTCCATTAGCTTAAATCGGGTTCCGCTTTGTTCAAGGAGCTGCATGTCCTTTTCAATGGCTTGCAGCTGTTGATGTGTTCGGAATACTTGCAAGGTCCCAAACTGACGTCCTTGATACTCAATGGCGTGTTCTTGGCGTAACTGTTCTAAGCAAATACGGCTGTGGTTAGCGATCGAAAGCATGCGAGCCTTGTTAACTTGATAGCGAGGTAGGGTGCAGTTCGCGACCATTTTACTCGCCCAGCGGATCATGTCGGCATTCAGAGTGGGTTTGATTTTAAGTGGAGCATGCTCCTCCATTAACCACTTAATGGCTTTAACAGGAACACCAGGCGCAGCCCAAGGCGAAGAATAGCCATATGAGATCTGCCCGGCATTGGCGAAGCTCGTTTCCATGGCACTGCTTGGTTGGCGGTCAATGACGGTAACTTGATAGCCTGCTTGAGATAAATACCAAGCAGAGGTTAAGCCAATAACGCCGCTGCCTAATACGATGACTTCCATTGATGCACTCCACACATTTATCAGAGTGCTCAGTTTCTTTTCTTTACCTTTTGTTAACAATCGATATAAATTACACACAGCGTTTAGAAAAACTATAGGCTCAAGGATGAAAAGTAATCTGATAAGTGGCTTGTGTCTATTTAGCCAAGTCGCGGAGTACAACAGCTTTACTGGTGCTGCAAGACATTTACACCTCACCACTGGTGCCATAAGCCAACAAATTATTCATTTGGAAGCGTTATTAGGTTTTACTTTATTTGAACGCCACTCTCGCGGTATTCGTTTAACCGTAAAAGGCACTCAGTTACACCAAGCGACGCAGTTTCACTTTTCGGAACTGAGCAAATTGCTTGATGAGCTCAAAGTAGAAAAGCAAACCAATGAAATTCGTTTGAAGTTGACGCCTTCTTTTGCTTTCAAATGGTTAGTCCCAAAGCTCGAAAGCTTCCATCATGATAATCCGGATATCCAAGTACAAATCTTTGCGGAAGGTGCGCTGGTAAATAGTGAGATAAAAGACTATGACGTCGCAATTGACTATGGTCTTCATCCTTATAGAAATGCTAACGCGGAGCTGATTTTGGATGAGCATCTGCTACCGGTGATGAGTCCAAAATACCTTGAGGATCATGGCTGGCTAAAAACGTTGTTTGGTGAGCAAAAAAACTCAATGCCAGTGAAGCAATGGCAAGAGGCGACGCTACTACACGATGCGATGCCATGGGAAAACGCGACGCGTGACTATGAGTGGCTATATTGGGCGTCAGCGATGGGGTTGGATTTTAAAACCGATATCGGACACTTTTTTAATCGAACGGATATGGCGATGTCTGCAGCCGAAGCAGGCGTTGGGATTGCGATGGCACGAATGGCACTGATTGAGGATGAATTGACGACAGAGCGTTTGGTTTCTCCATTCAAACCGATTCCTGCCAATGCAGGGTATTACTTGATCATGAACACACGTACGAATGCGACAGAAACGTTTCGTCACTGGTTACTTGGACAGTTGAATTAGCGTTTTATCTCTGTGATTCATCCCTACGTTATTTGTTGAAAAATTGGGCAATATAAGTTTTAAGCAAGGTAAGTGCTTTGCTTGCCGCTATTTGAGTGATGAAAGACAGGGAAGAACATGAAAGACGAAACGCTATCCATCCATTTTGGTTACGAAACTGACCCTACCACTAAATCTGTCGCGACGCCGATTTATCAAACAGTCGCGTACGAGTTTGACAACGCGCAGCACGGCGCTGATCTGTTTAACTTGGAAGTGCCGGGGAATATCTACACTCGCATCATGAATCCGACTAACGATGTTCTGGAAAAACGCATGGCGGCGTTAGAAGGCGGCATTGCTGGATTGGTCGTGAGTGCGGGGAGTGCAGCGATTAACTATGCAATTCTGACCTTAGCGCAAGCGGGCGATAACATCGTTTCTACGCCGCAACTTTATGGCGGTACTTATACCTTGTTTGCGCACATGCTCCCAAATCAAGGTATTCAGGTGAAGTTTGCTAAAGATGACAAGCCAGAAAGTTTGGCCGAATTAATTGATGAAAATACCAAAGCGGTGTACTGCGAGAGCATTGGTAACCCTGCGGGTAATATCATCGATTTAGAACGTGTGGCGGAGCTTGCTCATGCACAAGGCGTACCTGTGATTGTGGATAACACCGTTGCGACGCCAGTGCTTTGCAAACCCATCGAATTTGGTGCGGATATCGTAGTTCACTCTCTCACTAAATACGTTGGTGGGCATGGCACCACATTAGGTGGCGTGATTGTGGATTCAGGTAAATTCCCTTGGGCGCAGCACAAAGACCGCTTTCCTGTTTTCAACCAACCAGAACCTTCTTACCACGGCGTGGTGTATACCGAAGCGTTTGGCGAAGCGGCATTTATCGGGCGTGCGCGTACCGTACCACTGCGTAATACCGGAGCCGCATTATCACCGATGAATGCATTTATGCTTATGCAAGGGCTAGAAACGTTACCGCTGCGCATGGAGCGCCATACCGAGAACACACTCAAAGTGGCTGAATTCTTGGAACAGAATGACAAAGTCAGTTGGGTAAGTTATGCCGGATTGCCAAGTTCTGAACACTTCCATCTCGCCGAAAAATACATGAAAGGTAAGCCTTCTGCGATTTTGTCGTTTGGTTTAAAAGATGGTTATGACGCTGGTGTGCGTTTTTATGATGCTTTGAAAATCTTTAAGCGTTTGGTGAACATTGGCGATGCAAAATCATTGGCTTGCCATCCTGCATCGACGACTCATCGTCAATTGAGCGAAGCAGAACAAAAACAAGCTGGTGTGTCTCCAGAGATGATTCGTTTATCGGTGGGTATTGAACATATTGACGATATTCTAGCCGATTTAGAACAGGCACTAAACGCGTAAAACGATTCTGTTTTTAGCTTTGGGTTACCCATAGGCCAGCCTTTAAAAAAGCTGGCCTATTTTTATTTTATTGTTTAAATATCAAGGGTTTTAGTGTTTTTGGGTTGTGGTATTCCAAAAGCTCATGGTGGGTGAAATTTATTCCCTTGTCGCATTTGGGGTTGTTCCTGATGATGTGTGCAAATCTTACACATTGGAAGGGACTCAAATGTCTTACGTATTTCACCGTCATTGCCATGCCACGTTGCCAATCATCGATAAAGGTGAAGGTGTTTATCTATTCGATAAACAAGGGAAACAGTATCTCGATGCTTGTGGCGGCGCTGCGGTATCAAACCTTGGCCACAGTCATCAAGCCGTTAAAAAAGCTATGTTGGAACAGCTCGAGCGAGTGCCGTTTGCTCATACTGGATTTTTTACTAGTGACAGCAGTGAGCGACTAGCGGAATTGATTTGTCAGCATATGCCTGAGCAGTTCAACCATGTGTATTTAGTCAGTGGCGGATCAGAAGCGGTGGAGTCGGCACTAAAAATGGCGCGGCAGTATTTTGTGGAATCAGGTAAGCCAGAGAAGAAGCAATTCATTGCGCGTCAGCAAAGTTATCACGGCAATACGTTGGGAGCTCTGGCGGTCGGTGGTAATGAATGGCGACGTGAACCGTTCAAACCTATCTTGCATCCGAGTCATCACATTGCCCCTTGCTATGCTTATCGTTGTCAGCAGAGTCATGAGTCGGAATTGGATTACTCATTGCGAGCGGCGAATGAACTAGAGGCAAAAATTCTTGAGTTGGGGGCTGAGAATGTCATGGCTTTTGTCGCTGAGCCCATTGTGGGAGCCACCGCTGGAGCTGTGCCTGCGACTCAAGGTTACTTCAAACGTATTCGCGAAATATGCGACCAATACGATGTGTTATTGATCTTGGATGAAGTCATGTGTGGCGTTGGACGCAGTGGTAGTTTTTTTGCATTTGAGCAAGAAGAGGCAGAACCCGATCTGGTGTGTATGGCTAAAGGGCTTGGTGCGGGTTATCAACCTATTGGCGCGGTGGTTGCGAATGATCGAGTCTACCAAGCTATTGCCGGTGGAAGCGGTTTTTTCCAACATGGCCATACCTTTATGGCGCACCCTGTGGCGTGCGCTGCTGCCGTGGCAACCATTCAAACCATCTTCCAAGATGATTTATTAACGGCGGTGAATCAGCAAAGTGCTTTGCTGCGTAATGAGCTTACTTCTGAATTGGCCCATTTACCGTACATTGGCGACATTCGTGGTAAAGGCTTATTTTTTGGCATTGAGCTGGTGGCGGATAAAGAAAGCAAGGCGCCTCTGAGTAAAGCCACATTGGCAGACAAACGCATCAAACAGCAAGCAATGGAAAATGGCTTAATGTGCTACCCAATGGGCGGAACGATTGATGGCGTTAATGGGCACCATATCTTGCTTGCACCGCCATTCATTATTCAGCCTCACCATATTGATGAGCTAGTTGGCAAACTCTCATTAACGCTAAAAGAGGTAGCGAAGGAATGGAATTAGAAAATCGATGTATACGAGAGCCTATCGCTATTATCGTGGCCCCAAACGGTGCAAGAAAAACTAAGCACGATCACGCCAGCTTACCCATGACAAAAGACGAACTGGTTGCAGAGGCTATCGCTTGTCAAACGGCAGGGGCTGCCATGATCCATTTACATGCTAGAGACGCCAACGGACGTCATTCATTAGACATCGACGACAACATGGCAATTTACTATGCCGTGAAAGAAGCGGTGGGACAAAACATGATGGTACAGCTCACCACAGAGGCGGTGGGCTTGTATTCTCCGCCACAACAGATGGCGTTAGTTAAAGCTGTGAAACCAGAAGCGGCTTCTTTCGCATTGAGGGAGTTAATCCCTGATCGAGCAAGTGAGAAAGAAGGGTATGCCTTTTTCCATTGGGTGGCAGAAAACAACATCGTGAGCCAAATTATTCTCTACGATGCAACCGACATTGAACGTTATTTCCAACTGCGTGATGCGGGCGTGTTACCTAAAACGTATCAGCATGCATTAGTGGTGTTAGGGCGTTATCACCAAGCTCAACAGTCTTCGCCATGGGATTTACGAGGTTTGAATTTGGCGCATTTTGTCGAGGAAGAAATTCGATGTGCCATTTGTGCTTTTGGCGCGCGAGAGCAAGACTGTTTAGCGAGTGCGATGTTACTTGGATTCGATGTGAGAGTGGGGTTTGAGAATAACCACGTCGATGTGGCAGGCGAATTAGCAATCAGTAACGCGGCTCAGGTGGAAGCTCTACGCGATGTGGCGCATCGCTTTGCGATTCCTTTACACAGTGCGCAAAGTTTGCGTTCAGCTTTGAAGTAAATCTGCTCGCGGAAAAGAAAAAAAGAAGAAAGGAAAGTAAAAAGGCTCCATCGGAGCCTTTTCGGTATTTGTCGTTAGTTCTCAGTTTGCGCTACAGGTTGACGAGCGGGATGTTTGATAAACACCGCGACAATAGCCGCTATCGCTAATGCAAAACAGTAGTAAGAATTGGCAACTACTTCAAGTGGCGAGAGGTTGAACACGGAACCTAGCAGCAGTACTTGAGCACCGTAAGGCAACACGCCTTGCACCACGCATGAGAAAATGTCTAACAAGCTTGCTGAGCGGCGAGGAGAGACATTATTCTCTTCCGCCAGTTGGCGAGCAACGCTGCCCGATACAATGATGGCTACGGTGTTGTTTGCCGTACAGCCATTGACCATTGAAACCAAACCTGCAATACCTAGCTCGCTTGCACGACTGTTCGCATGCTTAGAGTGGCTAGAGCCAAACGCGTGGATAAGGCTACTAACGAAATTTGTTAGAAAAGCAAGACCACCTTGGCGACGCATTAGTTCACTCAAACCACCAATCAGCATGGATAACAAGAAGATCTCTTGCATGTTACCAAAGCCTTTGTAAGCGTCTTGGGCTAGATTAGTCAGTCCGTAATTGTCAATCGATGCCAAGCTCACGCCGCCAGCCAAAAGAATGCCAATCGACAGAACCACAAACACATTTACACCAGATACCGCTAGGATCAAAATAGTGATGTACGGCAAGACTTTTAGCCACTCAATATCGCCAGTTGCAGGCAATTGAGTCGCGGTACTGTTGAAAGCGAACACTGCAATCGCGATCAACGCCGCAGGTAAAGCAATACGAATGTTCTCTTTAAACTTGTCTTTCATCTCACAACCTTGAGAGCGTGTCGCCGCGATGGTGGTGTCAGAGATGATAGAAAGGTTATCACCAAACATAGCGCCGCTCAGCACAACGCCTGCGGTTAACGGTAAGCTCATTCCTGCTGATTCAGCAATACCCAACGCTACGGGGGCAACGGCTGCGATGGTACCCATCGAAGTCCCCATTGCTGTTGCGATAAAAGCAGAAATCAGAAAAATGCCCGGTAAAATCATGCTGGTTGGAATAGCGGATAAACCAAGGTTCACTGTTGCATCAACACCGCCAGAGGCTTTTGCTACCGCAGCAAAGGCACCTGCAAGCAGATAGATCATACACATTGCGATGATGTCTGGGTGGCCAACACCACGCATGAAGTGTTCGATTGAGCGGTTAAGTTTCTCTTTACTTAAAAGAAACGCAATGATGATGGCTGGTAATACCGCGATGGGTGCAGGCAGCTGGTAGAAGGCAAATTCCACGCCTTGCAAAGATAAGTAAGTGCCTACGCCAATAAATAGCGCAAGGAATACAATTAATGGGATCAGTGCGACCGCAGACGGTGCAACTGTTTTAGTAGTTTGTTGGGAACCGGACATGTAAACGACAATGTTAATGATAAGAGAGAAGAGCAGACTAATATCACATTTCTACATTGTCAACGTCTAGACGTCTAAATGGCTGTTTAAATTTTACACGTAAAGAAAAAGATAAAAGCTCGTGTTGCGTATCTCACTGATACCACGAGCTTTAGTTATGCGCTAATGAAGAGACTGTTGTTATTGCATTGATTTGGCTTTTTTGCGTTTAACAATACCTAAAACCATCCACGTAAATAAGACAGCAGCAAATGCCCATACCAGATATTTGTATTCGGTGTACAGGTTGCTCAACACGCTTAAATGCTCAAATGCAAAGTGAGTTAACAAGCTGAATACCAATACCCAAACCGTCGCCGCGAGGGCGTTACCGAGCAAAAACTCTCTACGTGGCATTTTCGCGATACCGCATGCAAGAGGCATAAATTGCTTCATTCCTTCAATAAAGCGGCTGACGACCAAGCAAGTAGGGCCGTATTTCTGGATAGTCAATTGAAGCGTTTGCATCTTCGGGCCGGAAATGTAGCCTTTTTTATCCAACCAGCCTTCAAAGTAATAGCCGATTAGGTAACCACAGGTATTACCCAAAAAGCAGCTCAGCCACGATACCATCATTACCATACTTAGGTTCATGACTTGTTCTGACGAGAGCAAAGATGCCGTGATCATCAGTGATTGACCAGGCATCGGGATACCTATCCCTTCTAGAAATATACTGACAATCAGCGCAACGTAGCCGTATTGCTCAAGCAAAGGCTTCATTGACACGAGAAGTTCGTTAATATGTTCCAAAAGCTTTCCCCTAATAAAAGCGGAACGAAGTTGGAGTGATACTCCGAATGTCCTATTGGGTCAATTCTTGTTTCTCACCGTTGAGAAAAACTGACATGCCTCTGATAATTGCGCAGAATCAACCTGCAGCTGGCTTTACTCGCCGCCACGCTCTTTGGTAGCGGCGAACTAGGGAGATCCTTATGACTCTTTGGCTTTGGTGAATGCACCATACAAATCAAGGCGGCGATGACGTAAGTTGGTGACAGAGCCTTCGGTATTAAGCTGTTTCAACTTAGTCAAATCAACATCAGCGAAGATTATCATTTCGGTGTTGGCGCTTGCTTCTGTCAAGGTCGCATCGTGTGGAAAATAGATATCCGACGGTGAAAATACGGCAGATTGTGCGTACTGGATATCGACATTATCAACACGAGGTAAGTTGCCGACACTGCCCCCAATTGCAACGTAGCATTCGTTTTCGATGGCTCGTGATTGGGAACAGATTCGTACTCGTTGGTAGCCATTTTTTGTGTCTGTCCAGAAAGGAACGAACACAATTTGTGCGCCTTGCTCGGCGAGCATTCTTCCCAACTCTGGGAACTCGCTGTCATAACAAATCAGTATGCCGACTTTGCCTGCATCGGTTTCGAACACTTGAACATTGTCACCACCGTCGATCACCCAGTCTTTTTGCTCATGGGGCGTGATGTGGATCTTATATTGAGCGTTTATTTCACCATCTCGTTGCAGCAAGTAGGCCACATTATACAACTTGCCATCCTCGATGACGGGCATACTGCCTGCAATAATGTTGATGTTGTAGGTGACGGCCATCTGCGAGAAGCGGTTTTTGATCTCTTCTGTAAAGCTAGCCAAAAAGCGAATTGCTTCGACGGAATTTTGGTCGTTTTGCAATCCCATCAGCGGCGCGTTAAAGAATTCAGGGAATAGGGCGAAATCGGCTTTGTAGTTCGCAAGAGAAGAGATGAAGAACTCAGCCTGATCGAGCAAGTCCTCTAAGTCATTCATAGCACGCATTTGCCATTGCACAACACCAATCCGAATCAGCGTTTTTTCTACATCGTGTACGGATTGAATATCCTCTTCGTAGAAGAAGTTATCCCACTCCAGTAGAGTTGCGTAGCCTTTAGAAGCACTATCCTCTGGCAAGTAACCACGCATAATACGCTTTACATCGAAGTCATTTGCAAGCTGAAAAGACAAAATAGGATCGTGAAGCTCACGGCGTTTTATCTTGTCGATGTATTCAGCCACGCTCAGTTCGTCAGCATATTTGTGGTAATTCGGGATGCGACCACCGGCTAAAATTGCTTTGAAATTCTTACTCCGGCAAAGTTCTTTACGCGCATCATACAGACGGCGACCTAAACGCAGCCCACGGTAGTCCGGGTGAACAAATACATCGAGACCATACATGGCGTCACCGGTCACTTGGTTTTGGATGACGTTGTTCTCGGTGATGATGTCGGTGTACAGGTGAGGAAGTGAAAATCGGTTGTAGTCCACTTTGATTGTTAGCGCTGCGCCGACAATTTTTCCGTTATCCTCAATACAGATTTGTCCATCAGGAAACTGATGAATAAGATCCATGATGGTCAGGCGTGGCCATGAGCCACCAACATCAGGAAAAACAAGGTCCATTAATTCCGCGAGCTCTGGGTAATCGGTCGGCTCAATGGTGCGTAAAGAGAGTCTTGGCGTGTTGCTGTCCATATCCTACTATCCATTTATCCTTTTTAAATAGTATGGATGAGAATGCCATAAATTTGAGCAGACAGATACCGAAGTCTTTGAGTTGTTTTGGTTTACCTAAACGAGTTTAAAGAAACAACATTAACTTAGCTTGCTCTTCAGCCATTCGTGAAATGCCACTACTTTTTTAGCTGAAAGTCGATAATTTGGAATCATCACGTAATAACCATAACCGCTCTGTAAAGAGAGGTTGAGAACATGCTGAATGTCCCCTCTTAAAATCGAATTCTGCGCCATAAAATCAGGAAGCAAGGCGAGCCCTTTTCCCATTCTGACAGCTTCGCAAGCTAGGTAAAAATGTTCGACGCCTACAGGTTGATAGGTAACGGGAGATTCTACAGTGTAGACAGTTTTAAATTGCTCCCATAGCTGAGGGCGAGTGATTTGAGGTATAAACGGATAATTACTAACAGCGTGCACACTCTCAATTGCAGGAGCATTTGTGCAACCGACTAATAACAATGTTTCTTCGCACAGTAAGTGGCTGTATTCATAATGTGTGGATAATGGAAGGCAGCGAATATGTAAGTCACTTTCGTTGCTCGAATCTTTGACGTTCCCATCCCCGGTACAGACTCTTACTCGGATGTTAGGATGTTGCTGGTGGAAGTCATCAATATTAGGTATCAACCAAAGGCTGGCAAAAGAAGGGGTTACGTCCACGGTGAGTAATTCTTGCTTTGAATCTGACTGGATTAAGTTGGCAGTTGCATGCTGAATAAGCTCCAAAGCTTCTGTGACTTGCGGCAGATAACGCTTGCCTTCTTCGGTTAACTCAATACCACTCGCCCTTCTTTGTATTAAAGGTAAACCCACCAATTGCTCCAGCGATGCGATTTGTTTGCTTACTGCGCTTTGCGTAATACATAGGGCATCCGCTGCTTTAGAGAAACTGAGGTAATTAGAGACCGCGACAAACGTCCTTAATGCTCGAATAGAAGGGTATTCACTGCCTTTTAACATACTTCAGTTCCATTAAACTCTGCTTAGGCAAAGAGTAGAGTATTCACGGCTTGAAGCAAAGTAAGATGCAACGTATGTGTGATTAGCTTCCTTTCTTATAAAAACTAGCTAAGCGTTTTTTGACTGATTAATCTACAAGAGTATTTTAGATGTTTATTTAATTTCTTTGAAAAATCTACAAATTAACAAGAATCTTTTTCACATCATCGATTAACCTCAATTTAGTATTGTTTATATAAAGTAAACAGACAGATCGTTTTTTCTGTTTTTGTTCGGCGTTCTTTAGAGGATTGTCAGTATTCTATAAAATTAAATATATTTTTCATTAATTTAAAGTTGGCATTGCATTTGCTCTTTACTATTCGAACCTTCAATGGAACTTATATTAGGAGAACGAAATGAAAAGCAATGTTGTTACTTTGATTAGCCTTTTTTCTTTAGCAACGTTTAGTACTTTATCACATGCTGCGGACTCCAACGATCATGGTGTATATGTTGGCGCCAACTACGGTTACTTAAAAGTTGATGGACAAGATGACTTTGATGATGACAGCGATGTTATTCAAGGTTTAGTTGGTTACCGTTTTAATCCTTACTTAGCGTTGGAAGGTGGTTACATTGATTTCGGTAGCTATGGTAATAACCTAGCAAATGCCGAAACGGACGGCTATACAGCGGCTCTAAAAGTTACCGCTCCCATTGCTGATCGTGTCGACCTTTACGCAAAAGGCGGTCAAATGTGGTACTCGACGGATTACAACGTTGCGGGCTTCCAAGGCAACAAAGATGATGAAGGTGTATTCGCTGGTGCCGGTGTGGGTTTTAAAGTTACTGATAACTTCTTAGTTAACGCAGAATATATGTGGTACGACGTAGAACTCAATGCGGAGAATGTCGCGAACGGTGCAAACACGGAAACAGACTTTAACCAAGCATCACTAGGTGTAGAGTATCGCTTCTAATATAGTTAGCCGTGCTGGACTCAATAAAAGTGCGAAGCAAAATAGCTTCGCACTTTTATTATTTATCATTCAAATAATTTAAGACCGATGAAGCGTATATATAAAACGATGGCTAATTTATTTTATTGTTACTCCAGGGTATTTAATACGTTACTAGCATGACTGTCTAGCCTTTTTACTAACCTTGAAAAACAAAGCTTTATTGCTCTACAAGTAATATTAGATAGGTTAATTTCCGCATTGCCTGACATTACATTTATGTGGCCTATAATACCGCGTACGTGTTCGTTACGTTCATTTTTTAGCTCTGAAATTAGCTAATTGAACCCAAGTAGCAAGGCCTACGGTCGCATCTGTTGTATTATATGACCCAGACCTGAAATTCTTAGTAAAGTCAAAGTTGAAGAGACTATTTTACTTACCCAACCATCAGTCATCCGAGCGTTATATCTATTGTTGAAGTCAAGAAATACGTTGCGTTCTAGATAAGTTTAAGGCTTAGATTGTAGTGCCGATCACTCATTACTTGTAGCGTTATTGACATAACCCGGAACAGATTTTTTTTCTAGTCCATGAGCGTGGAAGTCGATACCAGAACCTCCTTCTAACCGATACTCAATGCCCCCGTGAATGAATGGCCAAAGAGGAGACATAGGAACTGGAGTTGCATCATGAGTGCATTATTTAATTTCCATACAAGTCAGAGTCTATATAACCAAATAAGTTACATTGGCTGTTCACGTAGTAGTCATCGTTTTCTTCATCATCAATTGAAAAAGCAAAGTACTTAAGAGGGTTCTCAGTGTCACAAGCAAGGTTAGCCATGTTATTTTTTACGTAATCCTCTATTTTATAACCATCAAAGCTTCCTTCCCAAATAATAGTACTTTCATCATTGCTGAGTTCTGCGACTAAAACAATAGTTACATAGCGATCAATGAGAGGAGTGCTTATGACGTCTTTATTTTCATAGACTGGAGAAAACTCAAAGCGACCAGTACTGTCTGTGAATGTTGATAAGTCTATTGATTTCCCTGACATGCTTAAACCAATACTAAGGCTAACCTTTAGGCTACTAAGTGGTTTTCCTTTCTTTGTTAACACACCATTGATTTGCGGTGTGTATTGATTAACGTGTTCGTCATTCAATTTACTTTCTTCAAAATTCATTACAATGCTCACTAATATGACTGTAATAATTCCAGCAACTTAATTTTTCACAACAATATTTTCATTTTGAAATTTAAAAATCTATATATGTTGTGTTTCTGTTCAATATCTAAGGTTAACTTTGTGATTAGAATTACATTATTTTTTGTAACTACTGTTTGTAGTCATTACATCTATAGAGTTGTAATGAAACAAGCGAGTAGGGACTAACAATGAATACATCAATCAATTCATCGAGGGAGATGAGTATAGACTTTAGACTTAGATCTAGTTATCTCTTAGAAAGGATAGGTAAGCAGAAGACTTTTAAGTTGCAGGGCTTTTAGTACCATGCTTTCTGCCTTTTTGATTAGTACTTATGAACTTCTTGTTTACTGATTAATACTCAACGAGTTTGTAAACCTACATGGGCCAAAGGTATGCGGTAATCCATGTAGTAAGATTTCAGAAAGCATGAATGTTTGAAAAAAGAGACTATTTTAGTTGATACAAAAAAGGCCACCCGAAGGTGGCCTTTTCCAAACGTTTGGTGGAGCTGGCGGGAGTTGAACCCGCGTCCGAAAACCGTTCATCATTGGTACTACATGCTTAGTCGATCTTTAATTTCGCCATCCACCTGCGAACCGACACGCTAATGAATGACTAGCCTGAATTAAAATTCGCCGTTCATCTCTCAGGCGGGAGAATCCGGGCTAGCGCGTTTGGGTTTGATCCCTCGTTATTCCCCGTCTTACGTGCGGAAGCTAGGGCGAGAGAGCTCTTAGCAGGTTATTAAGCTGCTAGTGCGTAGTTTTCGTCGTTTGCGACTATTTTTTTGCGGTTTGTTAACGAGGCCTACCGCACCTCGGCATGCACCTCAGACTTCTGAATTCCCGTCGAATCCTAAATCAGCCCCAGGTAATATTCGCATAGTAACAGAAAAGCATTGGCTGTCCAGTACTATGCGTTTAAGTGGTCAAGATTAACGCAGCGCGCTCTTCATTACGCGTGCTTTTTCTCTTGCCCAGTCTTTTTCTTTTAGATCCGTACGTTTATCGTGCAGCTTTTTACCTTTTGCTACGCCAATTTTTAGTTTCACCCAAGAGCGAGACCAGTACAGTGAGAGGGCCGTTAATGTCATACCTTCACGGTTTACACGTCCGAATAGGTTATCCAGCTCACGACGACTCATTAGTAGTTTACGCACACGTGTAGGGTTCGCCACAACGTGTGTCGATGCCTGATTTAAAGGAGTGATTGTCATGCCACTCACAAAGGCTTCACCGTCACGCATAAATACGTAACTTTCAGAAATATTGGCTTTACCTTGGCGAAGGGCTTTCACTTCCCAACCTTGGAGCTCCAAGCCAGCTTCGATTTCATCATCGATGAAATACTCGTGGCGAGCTTTTTTATTCAGCGCGATAGTATTGCTACCCGCTTTTTGTTTCGTTTTTTTCTTTGCCATAATAGCGTCATTATACGGGTTGGATATCGGATAGGAAATCCTTTTATTTGCGCAATCGTGGAATAAAAGTAAAATTGGCGAGTAGCTTTAAATCTGTACATGTATCGATAGGAGTATGTATGAAGCAAGTCAGCCGTTCTGCGCTTGTGTCTTTTAGCGCCGAACAGATGTTCAATCTGGTTAATGATGTTGCTAAATACCCTGAATTTCTGCCTGGTTGCTCGGGCTCTAGAATCATTGAGTCTTCGGGGAATGGTATGGTGGCTTCTGTCGATGTGGCGAAGGCTGGAATCAGCAAAACGTTTACGACTTCAAATGAGTTGATCCCCGGTCAGGCAATTATGATGAACTTGGTGGATGGCCCGTTTAAGACGTTGCGTGGTGGTTGGATTTTTACCGCGCTAGATGAACAAGCTTGCAAGGTTGAACTAAAGCTTGAGTTTGAATTCTCAAGTAAAATGATTGAGATGGCCTTCGGTAAGATTTTTAACGAGCTTACTAGTAATATGGTAAATGCATTTACTAAACGCGCAAAACAGGTCTACGAGTGTTATGAGTATTGAGTCAGATATGATTCACGTTGAGGTTGTCTATGCTCTTCCTCATGAACAGCGTGTATTTAACTTAGTGGTAAATAATCACGCAACGGTAGAAGAGATCATTCGACAATCCGGTGTATTGGAGTTGTACCCTGAAATTGATTTGTACAAGAACAAAGTGGGTGTGTTTAGTCGTAACGTGAAGTTAGATGCGACCGTTCGAGATCGAGATCGAATAGAGATTTATCGTCCGTTACTCGCCGATCCGAAAGAGATTCGCCGTAAACGGGCGGAGCAGGCTAAAGTCGAGGGGAGTGCAGACCCAGTCACCGGTGGCAAGCCTAGTTCTGTACGTAAAAATAAGCAGGATTAATATAAACCCAATAGCTCATGTGAGTTACTCAAAGTTTGACTAACGTGATTTCTATATAATAAAAAACCTCCCAAACGGGAGGTTTTTTTGCAAAAGTCAGTTTACTGAATTTGCTCGTAAAATGCGTCACTTTTTGGAAAGTCACCACTGATGTCTGCGAGTGTGCCTTGGTCATTAAAGTTTACAATCAGATCTTTCTGTACTGGTTCGCCATGGCCAGGAGTATGATGATAGATGTAATACCAAGTGTTTGGATAGCCGTTTTCAATAAGCATTGGCGACCCTAATACGAAGCGAACCTGTGCTTTAGTCATCCCAAACTTTAATTTATCAACCGCACTTTGTTCTACATAGTTGCCTTGGTTGATATCAATACGATAAACCAGTCTTTCCAATACCGAACATCCTGTCAGCAATGTCATTGCTAATGGTACGGCAACTAACCACTTCTTTAATTGCATAATAATTTCTTAGTAACCTTTAAAATACTGCGCTGATAATAAACAAGCTCGACGCAGATGTAAAAAGCTATGCGTCGTATGGTAGACAATCTGACAACGAATTTTGAGTTGAGTTGCATTTATTCACCGATATTAGGCGGTAAATGTCACCACATGACGTATTAGTTAGGTGACGAAGAGCAAATTTCAATCGGAAGTAGGGTGATGGACGCTTTCAGCGGTGAGCAAAGCCTAGTGACTCGTTAGTCGGTTTTGGCGAATTCGCGTAATGCATCACCTGAAAAACGATAATACTCTTTTTCATGAATTAGTGTTGCACCAATTGAGCGGTAAAACTGACCTGCGGTAGGGTTACTACTTTCAGCTGTCCAGTCCAACCTTTGGCATCCACACTTGATCGCCAAAGATGCCAGATACTTCATTAACTTGAGACCAACCCCTTTTCCTCGAACCTTCGAAGATACGAACAGATCTTTTAAGTACATCTGCCCTGAGAGTTTTGGGGCAGGGAACATGACGGTATAAGATGCAAAGCCTACGACGTCATCATTATCGTAAACCGCAATGATATTAACACCAGAATGTTCAGAGAAGACTTGGCTCTTTAGATAATGGACCAGATCGTGTTTTGATGAAGCTTTTTCTTTGAAGTAGTAATGTTCTAACTCAATAAAAATAGGGATGAGATCTAAGCAGTTGGTTTTGTGTATTGCTCTGATATCCATATCTCATCCCTTGTCGATTTATTAAGCGGCGATAAGCAGTTCTTTTGCGTTTGCCAACGTTGAGTCGGTTATTTGACTACCACCAAGTAAGCGAGCTAATTCTGCCACACGTTGTTGTTCATCTAATGCGTGCATTTGGGTTTCGGTTTGGCCTGCTTTGGTTTGCTTAGCAACAAACATTTGTTGATGGCCGCATCCGGCAACTTGAGGGAGGTGAGTGACACACAATACTTGAGTAGATTCGCCAAGCTTGCGTAGCATTTTGCCCACTACGGCAGCTGTTGGGCCACTAATACCTACGTCCACTTCATCGAAGATTAAACTTGGTGTATCTACTTTCTGAGCGGTGATCACTTGGATAGCTAGAGAGATACGTGATAGCTCACCGCCTGACGCAACTTTTGCTATAGGTTGCAATGGTTGTCCCGGGTTGGTCGATACTAAGAAGCACACGCTGTCCATGCCAAGCGGCGATGGGTGCGTGTTGTCATTGCTAACTTCGATACTGAATACTGCTTTCTCCATGCTCAATTCGTGCATGCTTTGTGTGATCAGTTTGTTCAGTTCTTTTGCGTAACGGCTGCGTGATTTGTGCAGTTTTTCTGCTTGTGTTAGAAAGCTTTGGTACTTGTGTTCTACTTCTTGAGCAAGTTCATCTAAACGTTCATCGGAGCAATCTAACGCTTCTACTTGGGCCAGAAGATCTTGATGATGCTGGTAGAGTTCTTCTGGCATTACGTGGTGTTTACGAGCTACAGACATCACTTTAGAAAAACGTTCTTCTACATAAGCCATACGAGCTGGATCAACATCGATGCCATCTAAGTAGCTGCGTAATTCATTCTTCGTTTCTTCAAGTTGAATCATCGCTTCTGACAGCATGTTAGGTAGCTCAGATAGCTTTTCATCTAATTCGGCTAATTGAATTAGGGAGTGATTGGCCGATTGCAAAATACCAAGCGCATTGACTTCTTCACCTTCGTAAATAAGTTCGATGGCTTGCTGACAGGTAGTGGCGAGTTCACCACTGTTGGATAGTCGTTTATGCTCTTGCTCGAGCTCTGCAAATTCTTCTTCACCTAGCGATAACTCATTCAGTTCTTTGATTTGGTATTCAAGCAACTGTTTTTGCGCCTGGTTTTGCTGGCTATTTTCTTTTAGCTGCTTGAGGTTATTATCCGCCTGACGCCAATGCTGGTAAGCACTTCGTGTGCTTTTTAGTAGGTTTAAATGCCCAGCATATTGGTCGAGCATGGCCATTTGGTGCTCACTTTTCATCAATTGATGATGAGCGTGCTGCCCATGGATATTGATAAGTAGCTGCCCTAGAGATTTGAGTTGTGATAGTGGAACAGGGCTGCCATTAATGAAGGCTCTTGAGCGGCCTTCTTTTGTGATAATACGACGCAAAATACACTCACTGCCATCTAGCAGATCGTTATCTTCTAACCAACGTGTTGCATGTAAGTTGTTGTCCAATAAAAAAGCGGCGCTAACTTCGGTTTTCTCTTCACCTTGTCGCACCATGCCGGCATCGGCTCGTCCGCCTAAGCAGAGCCCTAAAGCATCGATAGCAATGGATTTACCCGCGCCTGTTTCACCTGTAATGGTGGTCATGCCCTTAGAAAGCTCGAGTTGTAAAGACTTAACAATCGCAAAATTATTAACACTTAGATGAGCCAGCATTTTATTTACCTGTATAACTGAACAATACTGTATAAGAGAACAGTATATACTGTTTCTTTATACAGTAAAGTCAGGTAAGGAAAATTTTCTTTGTAGGCTGTTTTTTGTGATGAAGTGGGAAAAATGAGCCGATGTGATTACAACGACTCATTAAAATTGAACAGGTTACGGACGAGTTGGGTTAATCGTTAGTGGTTCTAGTGTGACGACTGCATTCACACCTGCACCTGGGTGATCTACGTATGAAGTATCTTGCATTAGAGTGTAGTAAACGTCGACGAAGTCATCATCATTCGTGAGTACACCATCGGGGATAGTGTCGATGATCTTGTTCGTGATTTGCGGAATAATCGCGTAAGCCTGAACTTCTGGATCTGGAATCGCTTTCAATACTTCTTCGGCAACTTGAACAAGGAGTTTTGCCAATTGTTTATAGTCTGTGCCGTCATCTTGCTCCATGAGCACAATGTCTGCCGCACCCCAGCGGTAACGAGACCAGTGAATAATGATCTGATTCGGATAGTAATCTTGGTTATCGTAGTCTAAGTATGGAAGCTCCACCAAATCGAGAGTAGGTTCATCACGACTTGGATTGACGCCCGTTACGATAGCGTAGATTTCTGCCTTGCCAGAGATCCAAGGTTCTTTGTCATCGGCTAGACGGATCTTTTTCAACTGCGTGGTTTGAATTGGAGCCGCTTCGCTATTTGACAATAGCGGTGTATTTTGGCGTTGTTCATCAGCAATATATGGTTGAACTAAAGCTGGTTGACCGAGTTTTTTCATCTCAGCTTGCATAGCTTGCAAGCCTGCTTTTAGCTCTGCAGAGCTATTGTTATCAACGACAAGCACAGGTACCTCAGGGAGCTGGTAAACATCGAGTTGATGGATGTTGCCATAAACATCAAATGCTTCGATGTATTGCCAATTCTCATCATCACCACTTGGTTCAAATGCAAATAATGGCTCGACCTCGCCACTTTGCCATGCTGTTATCATGGCTTCATTTGCCAAGCGAACTTCTAACAACTGATCTGAGTATTCAGAAATACCTTTCCAGCTACGAATTTGAGTGTCAGCTTGTACAAGCTGGCGGCTGAACTCTGAGTTAGGGTTTTGCTTAACAAATGCTGATACAGAAACGTTAGTCTGTTGCGGAGTAATATCTCTTCTCAGCATGGGTTCAATGGCAGCATAATTCTCACTCAATTGTTGAGCTAGGGCCCGTTTCGTCTTAGTGATATCTTCCGCTTTTGCGTTGGACACACTGTTGACTTGCGTTTCCTCTGATTGGCAGCCAATAAGTGCTAATGTACTGAGAACAGACAGAATGATGGTTTTCTTCATAATATGTCCTTTATTGATTGTATGAAATAGAGTTAATACTCTATTCATGGTGAGAATATCACCGGACATAGATCATTGAATTTGCTTTTCTATCTTTTGTGTAAAGTTTGCCCACAGGATCAAAATTTATAAGCTTCTCTTTAATGATGACAAATATCGTGTCGCCTCACTACTTTGTGTCTATTTCTTGTCTAAGAAAGCCAAAAGCCAGTAGCAATTGAGCTGCTGGCTTTTTTATTGAAGTTATTACCCTGAGTAACAAGTGTTAGAACAATTTACTAGACCAGCCAAGCTTATTCCGTAAGACGTGATAGTAGCTGTAGTCTTTTGGATGGATGAGCTTTAGTACATTTGGACTTTGATAGATGTGAATTTCGTCGCCAGGGGTAACTGGAAGTGAGACTTGTCCATCACAGCTAACTTCTTGTGTTCCACGGTTTTCTGGTGATATCACCAATTTAATTCGACGTTTTCCATCAACCACCAAAGGTCGACTCGACAATGTATGAGGGAACATTGGCACGAGTGAAATGGCATTCAAGCTAGGAGAAAGAATTGGGCCGCCGCCAGAAAGTGAATATGCCGTCGAGCCAGTCGGAGTGGAGACAATCAAACCGTCGGCCCGTAAAGAGAAGGCGAAGCTTTCATCAATATACACTTCAAATTCAATCATATGAGCAATTTGCCCTGGGTGAAGTACGGCTTCGTTTAGCGCAGCGTTATGGCTCTTTATTTGTCCGTGGCGGTGTACTTCCGCCTCTAAAAGAAAACGCTCCTCTTCAATATACTCACCGTCGAGTACCGCTTGCAGAGACGCTTGGAAGTCGTCTGGGTTCAAGTCAGTTAAGAAGCCCAAATTTCCGCGGTTCACGCCTATAACTGGTACATCAAATCGGGATAAAATTCTTGCTGCACCTAGCATGTTGCCATCGCCACCAACCACAATGGCTAGATCGGCATTTTTTCCTAGTTCAACTAAGCTAGCAAACTGACTCTGTGGGATATCATCCAGTATTGCGGCAAGGCGATCGTCAATGAATACTTTATAGCCCTCAGAGGTCAACCATTGGTACAACTCTTTATGAGTTTGAATTGCTTGTTGATCTCTTGGTTTTCCGATAATCGCGATCACGTTACATGGATTTTTCATAGCATTTCCGCATTAAAGAGGCTTGAATCAGGAATCTTCATCCCCATAATAATGGCAAGTCACCTAAATATGCGAATTTTTATGTGGTTAAAGCCCGCAAAAACGCGCATGGCTTTAAGGGCATTATGTTGAATTCTGGAGATATCATGAGCAACGAAGAAAACAAAGTTACAGAAGAAGAGCTTGATCAAATCATCGAAGAGGCTGAAAAAGTAGAAGCTGAAGCACAAGAAGTTGAAGCTGAGCTTGAAGAGCTTGGTGATGAGACAGACGCTAAGATTGCTCAACTAGAAGCGGCACTATTGTCTAGCGAGGCAAAAGTAAAAGAGCAACAAGATGCGGTGTTGCGTTCTAAAGCTGAAGTAGAAAACATGCGTCGTCGCACTGAGCAAGAGATCGATAAAGCACGTAAGTTTGCGTTGAACAAGTTTGCAGAAGAGCTGCTTCCTGTTATTGATAACCTAGAGCGTGCAATTCAAGCGGCAGATACAGAGAATGAAACTGTGAAGCCGTTCCTAGAAGGCGTTGAACTAACACATAAAACGTTTGTAGACGTTGTCGCGAAATTTGGCTTGAAAGCAATCAACCCTGAAGGTGAAGCATTCAATCCAGAGTTCCATCAAGCGATGTCGATTCAGGAGAGCCCTGATCATGAATCAAACACTGTTATGTTTGTTATGCAAAAAGGTTACGAACTAAACGGTCGTGTGATTCGTCCGGCAATGGTAATGGTTGCTAAGTAACTTTAACTCCCTGTTTTTTAAATATAAAAGCGCCCATCATTTTTGATGGGCGCTTTTTTGTTTTAAACATAAATGACTGCATCGAACTTCGTTGTATATCGATAAATGAAAATTTGATCCCCTTCATATTTTTTCCTATTGGTTAATTATTTTCCTATAGGAGATTTTCTCTCATCTCGCTGCGTGTTTATTAACGGAAAGGGCTATAAGTGATTGTAATCATTCGCTGTGTGAATGTTTGTTCTGCATGGGAATGTAAATATAGTCATTTTTTCTAAAACAATTTCGTTAACAAAAATGTAAATTATCACTTTATTTTGTAACTTCGGTGTGTATGATTTGCGACTAATGCTTTAAAAGTAAGCATATATAACTACAAAAATGTAAATAGTAAACACAACATATCGGAGATTTATAATGGATAAATCGCTTTCTAGTAAGATTTTTATAGGCTTGTTTGCCGGCCTTGTGCTGGGGACAGCAATTCAGTACTTATTTAGCGGTATTGCGATTTTTGATACATACCTACTTGGAGCAGCAGAAGGTGTTGGCGGCATGTTCGTCTCACTGATCAAATTGCTTGTTGTTCCTTTAGTTTACGTTTCAATCGTATGCGGCATTGTTGACTTGAAAGATATCAGTGCATTTGGTCGTCTTGGTGGAAAAACTTTTACCCTTTACATTCTTAACACCATCATTGCGATTACGGCGGCTTTGACTGTCGGCTTGATCTTCCAGCCAGGAGCGGGCGCTAATCTAGCAGGAACGGTATCTGAGGCTGTACAGCTGACAACGACAGAGACGCCGGACATTTTCTCTTTAGTTGTTAACATTGTTCCTAGCAATCCTGTACAAGCGTTTGCTAGCGGCGACATGCTGCAAATCATCTTTATGGCAATTTTGACGGGGCTTGCAATTCAAGCTTTGGATTCTCGTGGTGGCCCAGCTATTCGCACATTCAAAATGGCAAATGAAATCATGATGAAATTGGTTGGATTAGTGATGAGTCTTGCACCATATGGTGTGTTCGCACTAATGATTCAACTAGGTGCAACGCTAAACGCCAACACATTAATGTCCGTTGCCGGTTACGTGGCTTTGGTGGTTGCGATGTTGGTGTTCTGGATCTTCTTCTTCTACCCAATGGCAGTGAGTATTGCGACAGGAACTTCTCCAAAGACTTTCCTACGTGCAACTCGTGAGCAGATTCTTTTCTCTCTATCTACCGCAAGCTCAAACGCGACTATCCCGGTAACGATGCGCACACTGACAGAAAAGCTTCAGGTCTCTAAATCGGTTGCTGGCTTCGGTGTACCACTGGGCGCAACGATGAATATGTCTGGTGTGTCTATCTATATTGCTCTAGCAACGATGTTTGTTGCGAACGCTTTTGGCCAGCCAATTAACACCGCAGACATCTTCACACTTGGCTTAACTATTCTTCTGTTATCTATTGGTGCTGGCGGCGTTCCTGGGGGCGGCGTGGTAATGGTAGGTGTTTTGCTTCACCAGCTAGGCTTACCACCTGAAGGTTTGGCAATCATTGCAGCGGTCGACCGTATTAATGATATGTTCTGTACATCATCTAACGTTGTCGGCGACACGGCAGTGAACACCATTGTTGCAAAAACAGAAGGTGAGATAGGTAAAGAAGAGGGTGTTGATGCTGAGCCTGCTCAAGCGAACGCCTAATACCTTGAATAATTTATTTTAACCCTAATATTGAAGCGAGCTCTTATGAGCTCGTTTTTTATTTAGGAAGAGTCGGGCATAAATAAATTTATCTGGGAAATGACGTTTTGTTGCGCTACAGCAGTGTGACGAGTTCCCAACTAATCAGAAAGAAACACATAAATTTCGAAAAAAGACGCTTTTTTTTAATTCTGCCCTTGAAAAGCATTTTGCCGCCCTTATCTATGTGGCATAGAGAAGCAAACATTGATTATTTTTGTTTGTGAGCAAGGGTTGAAACCCGATTCTCCTCCCCCCACATTGGGGTTATAACCAAACGAAAATAGAATTTATTCGGAGATAGCCAGATGGGTAAAATCATTGGTATTGACTTAGGTACTACTAACTCATGTGTTGCTGTATTAGACGGCGACAAACCACGTGTAATTGAAAACGCAGAGGGCGAACGTACTACTGCATCGGTTATTGCTTACACTGACGGTGAGACGCTAGTAGGTCAACCAGCGAAACGTCAAGCAGTAACTAACCCAGAAAACACGCTATTTGCAATTAAGCGTCTAATCGGTCGTCGTTTTGAAGACGAAGAAGTTCAGCGTGACATCGAAATCATGCCTTACAAAATCGTTAAGGCTGACAACGGTGATGCTTGGGTAGAAGCGAAAGGCCAAAAAATGGCAGCTCCTCAGGTTTCTGCTGAAGTTCTTAAGAAAATGAAGAAAACTGCTGAAGACTTCCTTGGTGAGGAAGTAACTGGCGCAGTTATCACAGTACCTGCTTACTTTAACGATGCTCAGCGTCAAGCGACAAAAGATGCTGGCCGTATCGCAGGTCTAGAAGTTAAACGTATCATCAACGAACCAACAGCAGCTGCGCTAGCTTACGGTCTTGATAAGAAAGGCGGCGATCGCACTATCGCGGTATACGACCTTGGTGGTGGTACATTCGATATTTCAATCATCGAAATCGATGAAGTTGAAGGCGAGAAAACATTCGAAGTTCTAGCAACTAACGGTGATACTCACCTAGGTGGTGAAGACTTTGATAACCGTCTAATCAACTACTTGGTTGATGAGTTCAACAAAGAGCAAGGCATCAACCTTAAAAACGACCCACTAGCAATGCAGCGTGTTAAAGAAGCAGCAGAGAAAGCGAAAATCGAGCTTTCTTCTACTTCTCAAACAGACGTAAACCTACCTTACGTTACTGCAGATGCAACTGGTCCTAAGCACATGAACATTAAAGTGACTCGTGCAAAACTAGAATCTCTAGTTGAAGACCTAGTACAACGCTCTCTTGAACCATTAAAAGTAGCTCTAGCTGACGCTGACCTATCAGTAAACGACATCACTGACGTAATCCTAGTTGGTGGTCAGACTCGTATGCCAATGGTTCAAGCGAAAGTTGCTGAGTTCTTTGGTAAAGAAGCGCGCCGTGACGTAAACCCTGACGAAGCAGTAGCAATGGGTGCTGCAGTTCAAGGTGGTGTACTTGCTGGTGACGTTAAAGACGTACTACTACTAGACGTAACTCCACTGTCTCTAGGTATCGAGACAATGGGTGGCGTGATGACTAAGTTAGTTGAGAAGAACACAACTATCCCAACTAAAGCGAACCAAGTTTTCTCTACAGCGGAAGACAACCAGAGCGCGGTAACTATCCACGTTCTACAAGGTGAGCGTAAGCAAGCGATGTACAACAAGTCTCTAGGCCAATTTAACCTAGAAGGCATCCAGCCTGCACCACGTGGTATGCCACAAATCGAGGTTACGTTTGACCTTGATGCGGACGGTATCCTACACGTATCTGCGAAAGACAAGCAGACTGGTAAAGAGCAGAAGATCACTATCCAAGCTTCTGGCGGTCTAAGCGATGAAGACATCGAGAAAATGGTTCAAGAAGCAGAAGCTAACAAAGAAGCGGACAAGAAGTTCGAAGAGCTAGCAACTGCACGTAACCAAGCTGACCAAATGATTCACGGTACTCGTAAGCAAGTAGAAGAAGCTGGTGAAGCGCTACCTGCAGAAGAGAAAGAGAAGATTGAAGCAGCAATTTCTGAGCTAGAAACAGCACGTAAAGGCGAAGACAAAGAAGCTATCGATGCTAAAGTTCAAGCACTAATGACTGCTTCTCAAAAGCTGATGGAAATCGCTCAACAACAAGCTCAAGCGCAGCAAGCACAAGGTGCTGACGCAGGTGCACAGTCTAAAGAAGACGACGTTGTAGATGCTGAGTTCGAAGAAGTTAAAGACGACAAGAAATAATATTTCTTAACCAGATGGCTGCATAGCCATCTGGGGTCGATAAGACTTCGTGTGCGGGCGTTTGGGGCAACTCTTACGCCCGTCTGTTTGTAAACGCTGTCTTTCTAGTTAAGTATGTTGCAGACAAGTGCACTTACCTAGAACGATACAAACACCAAGCGGTGAATCGATGCCGTTTGTAGTAATTAACTGGTGACGAAGAACATGTCAAAACGTGATTTTTACGAAGTATTAGGCGTAAGCCGTGATGCCTCAGAGCGCGATATCAAAAAGGCGTATAAGCGTCTAGCGATGAAATTCCACCCAGACCGAAACCAGGGTGATGATTCTGCGGCGGACAAGTTTAAAGAAGTAAAAGAAGCGTACGAAGTTCTGACCGACCCTCAAAAGAAAGCGGCGTACGACCAATACGGTCATGCAGCTTTTGAACAAGGCGGCGGTGGTTTCGGTGGCGGCGGCTTTGGCGGCGGCGGTGCTGATTTCGGCGACATCTTTGGCGATGTATTCGGTGACATCTTTGGTGGTGGTCGTCGTGGCGGTGGTGGCCACCGTGCCCAGCGAGGTGCTGACCTACGTTACAACATGGAATTGACGCTAGAAGAAGCGGTTCGTGGTGTAACGAAAGAGATCGAAGTACCGACACTAGTACACTGTGATACCTGTGATGGTAGTGGCGCGAAGAAAGGTTCATCTGCTGAAACATGTGGTACCTGTCATGGTCATGGTCAAGTACAGATGCGCCAGGGCTTCTTCGCAGTGCAACAAACCTGTCCTACCTGTCACGGCAAAGGTAAAATCATTAAAGACCCTTGTAATGAGTGTCATGGTCAAGGTCGTAAGCAGAAAACAAAAACACTTAACGTTAAGATCCCAGCAGGTGTTGATACTGGCGACCGTATTCGTCTATCTGGCGAAGGTGAAGCGGGAGAAATGGGAGCACCAGCGGGTGACTTGTATGTACAAGTGCACGTGAAAGAGCACCATATCTTCGAGCGTGATGGCAACAACCTATACTGTGAAGTGCCAGTAAGCTTTGCGATGGCAGCTCTAGGTGGTGAAGTTGAAGTACCAACCCTAGATGGTCGCGTAAGCCTAAAAGTGCCTTCAGAAACGCAAACAGGTCGTATGTTCCGTATGCGTGGTAAAGGTGTGAAAGGCGTTCGCGGTGGCGGTGTTGGTGATCTTATTGTTAAGTTGGTTGTTGAAACACCAGTAAACCTAAGCTCACGCCAAAAAGAACTGCTCAAAGAGTTTGAAGAGTCTTGTGGTGGTGAAGCGGCGACAAAGCACAAGCCTAAATCAGAAGGCTTTTTCAACGGTGTGAAAAAGTTCTTTGATGATTTAACCAGCTAAGACGTTAGTGAAAAGCACAAATACAAAGGCCTGCTAAAATGCAGGCCTTTTTGCATCTCGGTGTTCTTCCTAATTCCAGCAATCACTTGGTTCTTCGACATTTGTTGACGTTAAAGTAATCGTTTTAGAACCAGTCAAGCACTCGTCGTCGTCTTGTCCCAGAGCCGATTTTGCTGTTGCTGTAATGGTATAGGCCGTACTTGCAGAGCTCGCAATATCGAAAGAAAATCTATTTGTGTCTGAGTCACATAGAGTGCATGTGCCTCCAGAGAGAATATGACTCCAGTCGTACCCACCATCATAAGATGTCTCTAGCTCTAGCTGAATTCGACTAAGATCGCTCAAGGCAACCGTCCTATGAGACTTGATTACATGATTAGTGTAAGAGGGGTATGCGACTGCAGCAATGATCCCGACAATCACTACAGCTACCAGTAATTCGATCAATGTCATCCCTCTCAATCCTTTTTTGTAGCCGTTACAACGAGAAATTCGAATCATCACGAGTAGTTTCCTTTTCACTTTTCCGCCTATTTTGGGCAGGTGATAGCATCTGTGCAAGATGAATTACGGCCCTTTTGCCGTTTACATAGGAATTTGGGAAATGCCTCGCGGGTTTACGTTGTTGGAGCTTCTTATTACTGTTGCTGTACTGAGTATTATATTGGCGTTTGCAGCTCCAAGCTTTAGCCGTGTTTCACAAACTGTGCAAATGCAGCGATTAGCAACTGAATTAGCTGGTTTTCTAAGCCAAAGTAAGTCCGAGGCGGTAATGAGAAATCAAAAGTTATATATTCATTTCTCTATGGCTAAAAACGTCGTTGTCAGTCAAGGTGCATGGTCTCTACAGTTAACTAACTCATCTAGCGGCTCAGGGGGAGTAATCTTAAACCTTTCCGGCTCCGCATACTCTGAATTATCTTTGAAGCACAGTTACGATAATCAAAAAATAAGCTTCGATGAGGTCCGTGGACGGCCCCAAGGAGGAAATATAGAGTTTTTCCCAACCAATGCTCAAAACATAAAACTACAAGCAAAGATCTCAAACCCTCCTGGGAGGATTAAGATTTGTAGTAACTCTGGAACTAAGTTATATGATTACCGTCAGTGCTAACAAACGCTATCAAATAGGTAGCTCTTTAATTGAATTAATGATTAGTTCTTTAATTGGGTTAATTGTTCTTAGTGTAGTGGGCTCTATATTCTTGAGTTTACAAAAAACAGCAAAAGAAAAAAGCTTAGAGCTAAATTTATTGCAAAGTCTTAATATCACTTTATCTGTTATGAAAGAAGATATTCAAAGGGCTGGTTATGATGGTGGTCATGGTATGTCTCTTAAATTATCCGGAGCCTTGGAAACAATTACAATCAGTGGTGCATCTTCTATTGGTTTTGTTTATTTTAGAGATGACTCTCCGCTAAATAAAAACTATAGAAATATTAAGTATGAGAAGCGAGATAGCAAACTTGTAATCTGTGAAAATGGCGTAGTATCCCAAGCCAAAATACTGTCTTTTGATGGTGTGGATTTTTGTCGTTCTTTATTTGATGAAGATATTTTTCAAGTGACGAGTTTTACAGTAAATTCTGATGTCGTAACGAATGGCACAAATATTAGCGCTGTAACGGATGTTACTTTGGCTTTACAAACTGTAGATGGCGTAATTAATCAAGTTGCAGAATTTTCAATTAAGCAAAGGAATTGGCAATGAGATCTAAATTTGGATGTTCTGGGTACACGACGTTGTTAGTAACATCCATACTATTATTGTTTGCTTTGATTACATCTCTCGCATCATCAAAGGGAGTATTTTTTCAATTAAAAGTGGCTCAGAATGAACTAAAAGCTCGACAAGAACATTGGAAGGCTGAAGGAGGACTGGAATGTGCTTTTGCACAAATAAAGGAGAAGATGTTAGTTCTTCCTCCTTCCGGAACAATTACTTTACTAGGCTGTACAGTATCTACTACGATAAAAAAGCTCAGCGATTATGAATATTTGGTTACATCTAAAGAGGGAAATACAAATTTAAGTAAAGTGATAATTTCGACAGGGAACGGCCTTGGTGCTGTACTAAAAACGAGTGCGTCGGTAGAGCTTACTGGCTCAATGCACTTTGTCCCTAAAGCAAAAGGTTTGTCGTCTGACAGTGAGTGTACATCTATTATTGCTGGTGGAACCGTGAGTTATGTAGCAAGTGTAAGTGGTTCTGATGAGCACTTTCTGACGGTGGACAGTTCAGTCAGTAGTCATGCTACTGGGATTTTAGGGGCTCCTAGCTTTACTTGTAAGAATTCGCACAAATCCAATTTATTTGAAGAAACCAAACGTCCAACCTACCTAGCTACTACTAGCACTTCGAATAAAAATGAAGATATCAAAGAAAATGTTGCAAATATTTCGGTTTTCAAAGACTTATTCACTATGGATTTCAACGCAGTTAACGTAGCAAAACTCAAAAACGAGATTAAAGCGGATCCTGTTGGCGTTGTAATTGCTAGCGGTAAGACACCTAAAGGTTGGGTTAAGTCATGCCATACTAAGTTAGCTAATGCTTACGCTGCTGGAAAACGAAGGTTTTGGGTCGATGGCAGTTGCGCAATATCAGGAAATATTTTTGGTTCTACTACTCAGCCTGTAGATAATGCTATTCAGCTTATTATTTATGATGGTGTTCTCTACAGTCAAAGTATGAGTTATTTTGATGGACTTCTTTACCAATACCTTTCAAAGCCAACTGTGTTGGATGTTAAAGAAATATGGATTGATCTTTTTGATTCAAAAAATGATATAGGTGTAACCCCTACTTCTTTTCACAAGCATGATATTAATAATGACTTTAATAAATATGCTTTTTTGCTAGATGGTTCATTGAAGCTTGATGGCGGGATAGGGTTAGATGCAGAAGATAGAACTATAAAATTAAATGGATCTTTGATACCTGCCTACAATGGTGGAAAGAGCGGCAAGTACATTGAGAAACTAAAGTGGCAGCGAGGCTCCTGGAATGATCTCTAAACAAAAAGGTTTTAACCTTCTTGAAGTTCTAATTTCTTTTCTGCTTATCGGTGTTGGGGCTCTAGGTTTAACTAAGCTAAACGTGTATCTAGAACGCGAATCCGAATATGCCATAAAAAGTATTGAAGCACTGCGTCTAACAGAGAACCAGCTTGAATGGTTCCGAACGCGTGGTGCTTCGGATGCGCTTTCTACGATTTCTACTGCCAGTTTTGCCTCTATCGTGACAGGATCTTCCGCCACTGGAGCGTACACGGTGGAGTGGGATGTGCCACCTGCTACTGTATCAGGTTCACTAAAGACGATCATCATCACAACAAGTTGGGAAGATAGAATGGGGCAGACGCAATCCGTTCAGCTTAAAACGATGATCTCACAATACAGTGAATTCGAAAACTAAGTTCAATTGCATACATGGGCTGGGACAAATGCGGGTGTAATTCCTGTTTAATACCGGATTTGTCACGGTTAATAAATAGTTTTTGAACTGTTAATTGAGTTGATGTGCTACTGTTTTTATTATGTTTAATTGAAGTGGTGTTTTTGCAAAATATGTCTCCAATTATGAAAAAAAATCTAGAACCTTGTGCTTTCCCCATTAGTGTTTACTAGAATACTCGTTGGATAGTAGGTCGTTATAATTATTCAAATAGGCCTTGGCACCAACATCATTCACTATGGAGTTACCATGAGTAACCAAGCTGTAAATAAGGCACCATCATCGAAGCCGAGCGGGATGGAGCGCTTTTTAAACTTTATCGAGAGGACAGGTAACAAAATTCCTGATCCTGCGATTTTGTTCTTCTGGGCATTGAGCATTACTTGGGCGGCGTCAGCACTTTTGTCGAATGTATCATTCGATCTTCCAAACCCTCGAACGGGCGAAGCTCTTACTATCACCAACTTACTTACGGGCGAAGCGCTAGCAAGTTTCCTTGCTAACATGGTGACGACGTTTACTGGTTTTGCGCCACTGGGTATCGTACTTGTCGCAATGCTAGGTGTGGGTGTTGCAGATTCTTCGGGCTTTATTACGACGGGTCTTAAGAAGATGCTGAACTTCACGCCAGCTAAGCTTCTTACTCCAATGCTTATTTTGGTTGCCATTGTATCGCATACTGCGGCAGATGCAGGCTATGTTCTGGTTATTCCTCTTGGCGGTATTATCTTCCATGCGGCAGGTCGTCACCCTTTAGCAGGTATTGCGGCAGCATTTGCAGGTGTATCTGGTGGCTTCTCTGCAAACTTTATCCCTTCAGGTATCGATCCACTACTAGCAGGCTTTACGCAAACTGCGGCGCAGGTTCTTGATCCTGAATACGTGGTTAACCCATTAGCGAACATCTTCTTTACTGGCCTATCTTCCATCATTATTGTAGCGATTGGTTGGTACGTGACAGAAAAAATCATTGAGCCTCGTTTGTCAAAAATGCCAATTGATGACGATGCGGAAACTGCGCCAAACCTAGGTTCATTTACTGAACTGGAATCAAAAGCATTCCGTTATGCAGGTTGGGCAATGATGGCGGGTATTGCTTTACTTGTTGCAGCGTTAATTCCAGAAACATCAGCACTACGCTCGCCTGAAGGTGAAATTACGGCCTTCTCAGCACCGATAATGAAGTCTATCGTGCCGTTGATCTTTATTCTGTTTATCATTCCCGGTTACGTTTACGGTAAAGTGTCTGGAACGTTCAAGACCAGCAACGACATTATCAAAGCGATGGCTGACACCATGTCAACCATGGGCGCATACATTGTAATGTCGTTCTTCTGTGCTCAGTTCTTATCTGCATTTGCTCAGTCAAACATCGGTACGATGCTAGCGTTGTATGGCGCAGAAGGCTTAAAAGCGATGAACCTACCAGGTGAAGTGACCATCATCGGTATGATCCTTCTAACCGCGTCTGTAAACCTACTTATTGGTTCGGCATCGGCAAAATGGGCTTTAATTGGTCCAATCTTAGTGCCAATGCTAATGGCGGTTGGTATCTCGCCTGAGCTGTCTCAGGCGGCTTACCGTGTGGGTGACTCTGTATCGAACATCATTTCGCCTCTAATGGTATTTTTCCCTCTTGTTGTGGTTTACTGTCAGCGTTATGTGAAGTCGGCTGGTATCGGTACGCTTGCGTCACTAATGATGCCATTCTCGATCGCAATGCTGATCGGTTGGTCTATCTTCCTAGTTGCTTATTGGATGGTAGGTATCCCGCTAGGCATTCAAGCTCCTTACACTTACACAATGTAAAAACGTGTAGGGTGTGAAAGCCGCTAATTGGCAGCCAAAAAGCGCAGGTCTTCGATCTGCGTTTTTTTGTTCTCGTAAAACGAACATCGATAGGTCTTGTAACTAGTTTTTTGGAGTTGCAGACTTTGTCCCGTGATGTGTTGCTGTAGTGAAACCGAAGTTGGTGATAAAATTCCTGACTTCAATCGTTTTTTGTTTCTTTGGAGCCTCCTTTGTCTAACCATCCGTTTTCCCCTCAAGATGAATTGTTTATGCGCAGAGCGATGGAGCTTGCTGAGCAAGCAGAAGCTGAGGGGGAAGTACCTGTTGGCGCAGTGCTTGTCAAAGATGGTGAAATTATCGCTGAGGGGTGGAATCGCTCTATTGGTACTAATGACGCTACCGCACATGCTGAGATCCAAACGCTGCGTAAAGCAGGCCAAAAGCTAGAAAATTACCGCCTTCTGGATACGACGTTATATGTAACACTTGAGCCATGCCCAATGTGTGCCGGAGCCTTATTGCATAGCCGCGTTAAGCGGGTTGTTTTTGGAGCGCCAGATTTAAAAGCTGGAGCAGCAGGAACAGTGCTTAATTTGTTTGAAAGTCAAGCCGCTTACCATTACGCCTTAATTGAAAAGGGGCTGCTAGAAGATGAGTGCCGTACTCAGCTACAAGCGTTTTTTAAGCGCCGCCGAAAGGAAATTAAAGCGAAGAAGCAAGCACAAAAAGCATTAGAAAATGGAGAGAGCGAACAAGGTAGTAGGAGTAGTGAGGGCTAGCAAACACCTACAACGTGGTAGATGTTTGCTTGGACGCACTAGTGATTGACTAAATGTACAAAAACACGATTACGTGAACTTACTTTCTTTTTCATACATGTCAGTTTACGTTTACGTCGGATAGCAGCTACTGTGTTATTTAAACGCTTTGACTGCACTCTACGTCTTCTCATATTCAAAACCTCCTGCAGACAAGACTTATACCAGTAAAGCGCGGCTCATCGATGCTTGGCAATAGGCTCGATAATCGCACTAAACATTGTATGGTTTAAACGTTCTTCATTTGACTTCTGCATTGCACAGAGCCAGCAAACAATTTCAATACGATGCTTAATAATAGGAGTGACGTTATTTCGGCAGAGTGTAGCCGAAAGCGCCGCTTCATCAAGTGAGCTAAACCATGTGGTTGTAAAGTAACCTGTTACAAAGCAATCAGTTTTACTAACGATGAAGAAAAGGCGACCAACCAAAGGAATGGTTGAGTGTGGTTGGTGTCACTCAGAATATTGGAGTCTAGATAAGTTTTCGTTAGGACTCAACAAAAATGACGAGCTTCATAGGCTCGTCATTTTTTAGTTTACCGCGGGTTTATTCTTCAATGCTTTCTTGTTCGGTGTCTTCTTCAACCGTGACGTCAGAAGCGCCAGAGACTTGTTCTACGACGGTCTCTACTGCGCCCGATATCAAAATGTCGGGGTTGAGCGGCGGAATCACTTGCAAGTCATCGCTATTCTCATCAATCGCTGGCTGTTGGCTGACATGACCAATGATGGATTGGTAGTAACGTCGAATATTTTCTACGTAATTACGCGCTTCATCGCCTCTGGCGTACCCATAGCGAGTTTGGCTGTAATAGCGCTTCTGACGCAGTAAAGGCAGCCTATCTTTTACATCGGCCCAAGCGTTCGGATCGCCACCTTGTGCTTTGGTGAGTCGTCGTGCGTCCATCATGTGGCCGTAACCAATATTGTATGAAGCTAACGCAAACCATATTTTTTCATGCTCGTTGATGCTATCAGGCACGCGACCTACAATGCGACGTAAGTACTCGACACCACCACGAACAGATTGCTCAGGGTCTAAACGGTTTGTTACCCCGACGCTTTTCGCTGTTGGCAGAGTAAGCATCATCATCCCCCTAACACCCGTTGGCGATTTTGCTGTTGGTTTCCAATGTGACTCTTGATAAGCCAATGCTGCAATTAAGCGCCAGTCGAACTCTTCGCTGTATTTTTGGAATAAAGGTGCCCATTTAGGCAATTTGTCATCCAGAGCTCGAATGAATGCGCGAGTATCAACGTAGTCAAATGCTTCAATATGACCAATGTACTTTTCTTCGAGGGTGGACAGTTCTCCTGATTGTTTGATGTTACCGAAAAACTCTATCAGCATCGCATACAAACTTTCGTCTTCAGAGCGTCGAGTAAACCAAGATACTGGTTGATCTTCTGTAAGTTCAAACGCGAGCGCAAGATCGGGGTAAAGGCGTTGAGCAAGGGAAAGTTCCACCGAATCAGTCACAGTAAAACGTAACTCACCCGTCGATACGTATTTGAGTAAGTCTCTCGTGTCAGCATCACCAACAATTTCAAACTGAAGTTCTGGATACTGCTTCTTTAACGCTGTTAGGGTCGGAACATATTGCGATTGTTCAACGATCTTTAATGTTTGAGCGCCTGCATTTGTATCTTCGTCGGACTCGTCGTCTTTCGAGGCTTGGTATTCAATGAGTTGTTCGATATCACGTGGTCGAAGTTGCCCTTTTTTATATACCACTTGTTGGCTTACATAATAATAGGCAGGGCCTGGTCTAAATCGTTTGACTGCTTGTGACGTTTGATTTAAACCCGTAGCGATGATATCGATATCTCCTTTCTTAAGAGCAGGAAAAAGCTCAGCCTGGCGAAAGGCTGGTTTAATCTCGAGTTTGACGCCGAGCTGTTCCGCAAACTGACGCGCCAATTCGTAATCCAACCCTGCGGGACCATCGGGACCTATGTAGTAGGAAAGCTGATTGTTTAGCGTGCCAACACGAAGCACACCACGTTCTTGAATTTTTTCAAATTCACTTTTGGGCTCCGACTCAATCTGGCAAGCTGAGAGCAAAAGAACAGAAACTAAAATTAGAGCACTGCGCTTGAGCCGGTTGAAGTGACTTATTTGCATTAATAGGTACATCTTGGAAAATTTCTATTTGCCTTTATATCAAAGCGAGCTCATGGGGCAAAGTGAATCACACACTTATAACGTGACATTGTGTGTTTTATCGACATTTTAGTTGTAATTCAAATTTGACAAAAAAAATGACGCAAACGGTTGCTTTTGGTGTTACATCACAAAAACAATTACTATATAATGCGCTCGCAATGACGAGGTGGAATCGGCATAGGTTCGACAGGGCTTATTTTAAGTGTCTGAATTTATTCCAATATCACCTTAATCAATTGCATAAGAGACCTAAGCACATGAGAATTTTGCGTGGCTCCCCAGCTCTTTCTGAGTTTCGTGTTAATAAACTACTGGAACTTTGTCGTGAACAAGATCTGCCTGTAACTGGCATTTATGCCGAGTTTATGCACTTTGCCGATCTAAAGTCAGACCTTGATGACCAAGAGTTAGAAAAACTTGAAAAGTTACTAACTTACGGCCCAACCATCGAAGAGCATGAGCCAGAAGGTCTTCTACTTCTTGTTACGCCTCGTCCAGGCACTATCTCGCCTTGGTCTTCTAAATCTACCGATATCGCTGTTAACTGTGGTCTGGATAAAGTGAAACGTCTAGAGCGTGGTACGGCTTATTATGTCGAATCTTCAGTTGTTCTCTCAGAAGCTCAAGCTGACGCTGTTAAAGCGTTAATTCACGACCGCATGATGGAAACAGTATTCACAGAATTTGAAGCCGCATCAGCATTATTTACTGTTGCAGAGCCTAAGCCTGTCGCACATGTTGATATCTTAGCTGGCGGTCGTCTTGCGCTTGAAGAGGCAAACGTTTCCCTTGGCTTGGCACTCGCAGAAGATGAA
The DNA here is from genome assembly GCF_033339955.1 of Vibrio sp. 1731. Taxonomy (NCBI): domain Bacteria; kingdom Pseudomonadati; phylum Pseudomonadota; class Gammaproteobacteria; order Vibrionales; family Vibrionaceae; genus Vibrio; species Vibrio sp. 1731. Next base: position 100,028 of record NZ_JAWOVO010000011.1, read on the forward strand.
ATTGATTACTTGGTCGAGAACTTTACCAAGCTTGGGCGTAACCCAAACGACATTGAATTGATGATGTTTGCTCAGGCGAACTCAGAGCATTGTCGCCACAAAATTTTTAACGCAGATTGGACTATCGACGGGGTAGATCAACCTAAGTCTTTGTTCAAAATGATCAAAAACACTTTTGAAACGACACCTGACTATGTGCTGTCTGCATACAAAGACAACGCAGCCGTTATGACAGGTTCTAAAGCGGGGCGTTTTTTCCCTGACCCTAAATCTCGTCAATACACGTACCACCATGAAGATACGCACATCTTGATGAAGGTAGAAACGCACAACCACCCAACGGCAATCTCTCCATGGCCGGGCGCATCGACTGGCTCAGGCGGTGAAATCCGTGACGAAGGCGCGACGGGTATCGGCGGTAAGCCAAAAGCGGGTCTGGTTGGTTTTACAACCTCTAACTTACGTATTCCTGGTTTTGAACAGCCATGGGAAACCGACTTCGGCAAGCCGGGTCGTATTGTAAATGCGTTAGACATCATGCTTGAAGGTCCTCTAGGAGGCGCGGCATTCAACAACGAATTTGGTCGTCCAAATCTATTGGGTTACTTCCGTACTTACGAAGAAAAAGTCACTTCTCATGCGGGTGAAGAAATTCGTGGTTACCACAAACCAATCATGATTGCTGGTGGTATGGGTAACATCCGCGATGAACACGTGCAGAAGAAAGAGATTCCAGTGGGTGCGAGCCTAATCGTACTTGGTGGTCCGGCAATGAACATCGGTCTTGGTGGTGGTGCGGCATCTTCCATGGCATCTGGTCAGTCAGCAGAAGATCTGGACTTCGCTTCAGTACAGCGTGAAAACCCAGAGATGGAACGTCGCTGTCAGGAAGTGATCGACCGTTGTTGGCAGTTAGGCGACGACAACCCAATCGCATTTATCCACGATGTGGGTGCAGGCGGTATCTCTAACGCATTGCCTGAACTCGTCGACGACGGTGAGCGTGGCGGTAAGTTCCAATTACGCGATGTACCAAACGATGAGCCGGGCATGAGCCCACTGGAAATTTGGTGTAACGAATCACAGGAACGTTACGTTCTAGCGGTAGCGCCAGAAAACATGGAAGCATTCGACGCAATCTGTAAGCGTGAACGCGCACCGTATGCAGTGGTGGGTGTGGCGACAGAAGAGCGTCATCTAACGCTAGAAGATTCTCACTTCGACAATACGCCGATCGATATGCCAATGGATATCCTGCTTGGTAAGCCACCGAAGATGCACCGCGACGCAACCACACTAAAAGTGGAAAGCCCTGCCATTGTTCGTGATGGTATTGAGCTTAATGAAGCGGTGGATCGCGTACTTCGTCTTCCTGCTGTTGCAGAAAAAACATTCCTAATTACTATCGGTGACCGAACAGTAACGGGCCTGGTTGCTCGTGATCAAATGGTTGGCCCTTGGCAGGTACCAGTAGCAAACTGCGCAGTAACAGCGGCAAGCTACGACACTTACCATGGCGAAGCAATGTCGATGGGTGAGCGCACGCCAGTTGCATTACTAGACTTTGGTGCATCGGCTCGCCTAGCCGTTGGTGAGTCACTAACGAACATTGCGGCAACAGACATCGGTGATATTAAACATATTAAACTGTCTGCGAACTGGATGTCTCCAGCGGGTCACCCAGGTGAAGATGCGGGTCTTTACGAAGCAGTGAAAGCGGTTGGTGAAGAATTGTGTCCTGCGTTAGGTTTGACTATCCCAGTTGGTAAAGACTCCATGTCGATGAAAACCAAGTGGGAAGAAAACGGCGAGAGCAAAGAAGTTACTTCTCCACTGTCGCTAGTTATCACGGCATTTGGTCGTGTGGAAGACGTACGTAAGACCGTGACTCCACAACTACGCACTGACAAAGGAAATACTTCTCTAGTTCTTGTTGACTTGGGTAACGGAAAAAACCGCTTAGGTGCGACAGCATTGGCACAAGTATACAAACAGCTGGGTGACAAACCTGCTGACGTAGATAATGCAGAGCAGCTAAAAGGCTTCTTTGATGCAATGCAAGCGTTAGTACGTGATGACAAGTTAGTGGCCTACCACGATAAAGGCGACGGCGGTCTGTTTGTTACACTGGCTGAGATGGCGTTCGCGGGTCACTGTGGCGTAAAAGCGAACATCGCAGAGCTGGGTGATGATGCGCTAGCCGTTCTATTTAACGAAGAGTTAGGTGCGGTTGTTCAAGTTAAGAATGATGATTTAGATTCAGTTCTATCTACTCTGGCGGCAAACGGCTTAGAGGCATGCTCACATGTGATTGGTTCTGTTGAAGCTTCAGACGACTTTGTTATCACTTCTGGTGATGCAGTTGTGCTTGAACGTTCACGTACCGAACTACGCGTTATCTGGGCTGAAACAACGCATAAGATGCAAGGTCTACGTGATAACCCAGCGTGTGCAGACCAAGAGCACGAAGCTAAGAAAGACAACTCTGACCCTGGTCTAAACGTTAAGCTCAGCTTCGACGTAAATGAAGACGTTGCAGCACCGTACATTGCGAAAGGTGCTAAACCTAAGATGGCAATCCTACGTGAGCAGGGCGTTAACTCCCACGTCGAAATGGCAGCAGCGTTTGACCGAGCTGGTTTTGAAGCAACCGACATCCATATGAGCGATATCCTAACGGGCCAAGCGGTACTGGATGAATACCATGGCCTAGTAGCTTGTGGTGGCTTTTCTTACGGCGACGTACTAGGTGCGGGTGAAGGTTGGGCTAAGTCTATCCTGTTTAACGCACAAGCTCGTGAACAGTTCCAAGCCTTCTTCAACCGTGAAGAGACGTTCTCTTTAGGTGTATGTAACGGTTGTCAGATGCTATCAAACCTGAAAGAGCTGATCCCAGGTGCAGACTTGTGGCCACGTTTTGTGCGCAACGAATCTGAGCGTTTTGAAGCGCGCTTTAGTCTAGTTGAAGTTCAGAAATCTGACTCTGTATTCTTCGACGGAATGGCTGGTTCGCGCATGCCAATCGCGGTTTCCCACGGTGAAGGGTGTGTAGAAGTACGTGATGCAGAGCACCTAGCAGCGATTGAGGCATCAGGTACGGTTGCGGTTCGTTACGTGGATAACCTCGGTAACCCAACACAACAATACCCGAACAACCCGAATGGTTCGCCAAACGCGATTACCGGTTTAACAACAGCAGACGGTCGCGTAACTATCATGATGCCTCACCCAGAGCGCGTATTCCGCACAGTTGCAAATTCTTGGGCTCCGGAAGGTTGGGGTGAAAATGGCGCTTGGATGCGTATGTTCCAAAATGCCCGTAAGAATATCGGTTAATTAACCAAAGGTTAATGTAGCTTAAGTAAAGCGTTGGTTGAGAGACCAGCGCTTTCTTTTTTCTTATCACTCTTTTTTCTTCGTCGCTCTTTCTAGTGACTTGGCGAAACGTTGCTTTGTTCTGCCTCTTCTTTGTCATCTATTATCTAGCGTAAAAAACTTGCAGCGTTTAGATTACTTTTATGCTCTAATACCGCGCTTACCAAGGGATGGTGTTAAACAGCTCAGCTTAGATGGAGTTATCAAGTTGACCGAATCCCTGATTGATCCCTAAATCCCTTAGGAAATGAAAGAAATGTCTAAGAATCCAAAATTTGCTATCCGCGTCACTGAAAAACGTAACGGCTGGAGCGCAGAAATCACTCGCCAAGTGACATCTCGTAAGACTGTAGTATCAAAGCGTGAAACAGGCTTTGACAGCGAAGAGAAAGCACAAGCTTGGGCTAAACAAGAACTGGCTGGATTTATCCAAAACCAAGTGGTTCGTAACGAGCGTAAAGCAGCGCAACGTCAAGAGCGTGAAGCAGAACAACTAGCGGCAAAAGTTCGTAAAGAAGAAGCCCGCAAAGCACGTGAAACCGAAGTAGACACTGACGAAGAATAAGTTTAAATCGGTGAGATGGTGACGTTACCCATCAAACAAATAGTGAAAATGCCCTGAGTTTTGTCTCAGGGCATTTTTTATTTATATCGGCTAAAAACAATCCGATGATACGGACAGGCTAAACGTGCCGTCTTCAGGGGCTGCAAATTGTTTATTGCCAGGAAGAAGGTGAGGGTTATTAGCATAAGTGCGATGTGTCGATTTGACCTTTGCAGAATGTCTTTCCGGTAAATCAAAGTGTTGTAAGCCGTCAGATAGATCGTTTGCTTCACCGTAGTCGAAATGTGTTGCGACGTCTTTGGGCTGCTTGGCGTAACGACAGTGATCCGGCTTACCATCTTCGTGCCAAGTTAAAGAGTTAGTTTTTGCATCTAGATTCAGGTTATTTGCTGTTGGCTGTGCGTAAAAATCTTCTGAAACTTGGTGCTTGCTTTGTTCTTGTATGTAGTCTGCAATGTTCTCAGAAGCTTGCGCTAGGCTACCTACAGGGAAGAAGCAAATCAGAAGAAGCCGTGTTTTTAGATTGTTCATAATGTGTCTGCAAGCAAAAGGAAATGATAATACTGATAAATAAAACGGCGTGCAATTATGGCCATTGGATACGATATAACAGGGCAGTTAATGTCTGCCCTGCATCTTTTAGGTATGGTTAGTATTGATAAGTGAGGTGCAGTTTGACTTCGCGACCAGGCGAAGGCACGCCATTAGATAGGTATGCTTCGTAGTAACGATCGGTTAAGTTTTTCACAACCGCGCCAACGCTCAAGCCTTCGACTTGTTGTATTTCCCAAACCACGTAAGCGTTTTGTAGCGTGTATTGCTCACTTGGCGATTTCACTTTTAAATTGTTACCGCTTGCCTTGGTTTTGGTTTGCGCATCATACCAACGGACTTCCCAGCCCGTACGTAAACCAGGAATCCATTCGTAACCTAAACCCAGATTAATGTTTAATGGCGGTACATCAGGATGATCATCATCTGAACCTGTAGAGTCAGATAGGCTACCTTTGTTTTTGCCGCGAATGTAACTTGCTGAGAAATTACTGTAGAAATCTTCAATCCGGTATTGTGAAATTAGCTCAAAGCCATAGTTTTTAAAGCCATCTAGGTTTGTATTCCAGCTTTGTAACTCAATAGTATTTTTGTCGAGGTTTTCGCCCGTTCGTATATCAACTGTGTAGCTAACATCGTTATAGAACATAGTTAACTCTGTTGCGAGGTTATCGCGAGCGTTCACCAGCCCTTCCGTTAAGTTGATAACGCCTGCTTGATAAGCATGGATACGAGACACGTCCAGATTCAAAGCAGTAGCCGTAGCGGTAGCTCGCGCATATTGCACTGAGTAGATGTTATCAACGGTTGGTGCTTTTAAAGCGTAGGCGTAGGAGGCGTTTAAACGCGTATTATTGCTCGCATCAAAGTCGATATCCAAACGTGGGCTAAAGCCTTTATGCGTCGTTTCACCGTAGTTATGTCCGGCAGCTGGATCATTATAATCCGGCGCAGCGTTCCCTTTTCCTTCACTCTTGATGTATTCGTAACGCAGAGAAGGTGTGATTGTTAGGCGGTCTGTTGCTTGATAGTGATCAGCAATGTAAGCGGCATAAATTGACTGCGTGCCAGATGGTTCGTAGTAAGGGGTGTACCAACCGTAGTTTTTCGCTTCATTACTGTCGTATGATGCGTTGAATACTAACGAGTCTCTATCGGTTTTTTGATATTGAAGCCCAGTGACTAGAGTGTGATCTCCGAATTGCGCTTGGTTAAACACATCAACGTAATCACGCTCGTAACTCAGCCATGACTCATGACCGTAACTGCCAACAGAAACGAACATTTTCTCGAATGCTACGTCAGGGCGAACCCAATGACGATCGTTTTCGGAACGTGCCATTTTGATATTGAAATCAATATACGGGTTAGTCGGCATGTAGTGGTAAGAGATGGTCGTGGTGTTGTCCGTGTATTTGTTATCGACGGTGTAAGCGTATTGGGCTTTTTCTAATGAGCCGTATTTCTTGATATTGTATTCGGTGATGTTAGGCATTTTTCCGCGGCGGTTAGCCCAAGGTTTACGACCTTCATCTTTGTAGCGAGTGTGGCTAATTTCAAACTCGTGATCGTTGTTTTCATAACCGACCTTTACGAGCATGTTTTCTTGCTCATAACCTGAGTAATCCAGCGTTTCACCACCTCCGACTTTAATGTCATCAGAATCTTTTACCGAGCCATTCGCTAGAAAATAAAAACCAGTATCGTTTTTACCATAGAGTGTTAGCGTGTAGGCGTTCTCATCGCCGTTGGTGTTGTATGCACTTGAGATGCGAGCACCAAAGTTTCTTTCGCCGTACAGGAGATCATCGACACTTTTGGTTTTAATGCGAATGGAGCCACCAAACTTCCCGTTGAGTGCTCGATAGTCGTGCGCGCCCTTGATAATTTCTGCTTCGCCAATTAAGAACGGATCAAAAAAGAAGGTACCGTAGCGGTATTGTTGAAAGCCAATTGGAGCGCCATCGACAAACACGGCGATATCGCTTGGATCATCAAAACCACGAATGTTAATACGTTCGCCACCAGAACGACCGCCACCATCTATTGATGCACCGGGAACGGCATCGATCATTGAGGCAAAATTAGAGTACTGTTGCTCTTCAATCTCTGACCAATTAATGGTGGTTTGCGCAGGCTCAGCAATGGTAATAGGTTTGGCATAACGAACGCCTATGACTTCAAGCTCTTCATTTGGCGCTGTCTCGGCATATGAATAAAGAGGGAAGAGCAAAGCCAGTGAAATGAGATTTACTTTGAGTGGATGACTTTTTAATCGTTTCATATTGATGATTTATAGTGTTTTTATGAAGCTCGGATTATAAGAACATTATTACGATTAATAAATGATAATGAGATTAATTATCAAATGTGTTTTTGCGACGGATTGTAAAGTTTTTTATCCATTCGTGGAAACTACGATAAGTATCGTTAGCGTACATAAAACAAAAAGCCCAGCATCATGGACGCTGAGCTTATTGGCTTTAAACAAGATAGTGCGAGCACTGTTGCTCCTTTTGAGCTAATCAGGCGCCTACTTGGTAGGAATTACTGAGTTTCTAACGGGATCTGTCCGGTAGTCAGTGGCTCGACATCGAACTCGGTCAGTCCTTCAATGTAACTTTCAACGGCTTGTTCTACCGAATCATCACCTTGGTTGAAGTAAGCGAGGTGGAAGATCGCATCGCCTTCATTAACCAGTGGCAAAGTTTGTTGACCGATCACCAAGCCACGCTTTGGCGCTTTGAGCTCTACCTCATCATGTCCAAGAGGAGAGCTGATATAGGCGAGAGTTTCACCCTGTTCCACTTTGTCTCCCAGATTAACGACAGTACGCAAAATACCGTTACCTGACGCACGAACCCAGCTGGTGGACTTCGCTATGATAGGCTCAGGCAGCTTTTTTCGGCTAGCGCGCAGCATGCCAATGGCTTGCATTACACGCCGAACCCCGAGTACACCAGCGCTGATTGACAGTGGATCAAAACGCAATGCTTCGCCAGCCTCGTAGGTTAGCACGGGGATATCACATTTTTCTGCTTCACTGCGTAAAGAGCCATCACGCAATGCTGAATCAACAATCACTGGCGTCGCAAACGCCTGAGCAATACGCAGAGTTTCTGGGTTGCTTAAGTTTGCGCGAATCTGTGGCAAGTTCGTGCGGTGAATGGCCCCAGTGTGCAGATCCAAAATGTAGTCACAACGTTTGGCTATGTTGTTAAAGAAGCCGTGTGCCATTCGAGATGCAAGCGCGCCTTTTTCACTGCCAGGAAAACAACGGTTGAGATCTCGTCGATCGGGCAAGTACCGTGATTTATGGATGAAACCAAAAACGTTAACGATAGGTACTGCAATGACAGTGCCTTTCAGTTTTTGTGGATCCAGTTGGTTAATGATCTGACGAACGATTTCTACGCCATTAAGCTCATCACCATGGATAGCAGCATTCACCATTAACACAGGCCCTTCTTGTTTCCCATGGATGATTTCCACGGGAATAGATAAAGGCGAATGTGTGTATAGCTTCGCTGCTTCAAATTCGATCTCTAATCGTTGTCCTGGTTGTATTTGATGCCCTAAGAGCTCAAACACTTTGCTTTTTTTACTTCTGGCCATAAACCATCTCTGTCAAATGCGTTATCAGCAATGTAACAATTGCTGCAAAATCGCACTAATCATTCTCATTAAGGACACGACAAATTACTTTAATCGTCATGCGCGAAACCTCAGCATGTGTGAAGTTTTTGTTTTCAATATGATCTTTTCTATCAGTTTAATACATAACGAGAGGTACAGAAGGAAGAGCAATCATAGGCTTAAAAAATGTGACTGTATTAAAAATAATACTGATAATGAGGGACAAAAAAACGGACTTTTAACCCTACTTTTTATCCGATAATATCCGCGCCGAATTTGAGGTCTAACATTTCTAACTAGAGGTTTTGATGAAAAAGGCAATTGCTAAAATTGGTGCATTGACTGCTGTAGCAGTTTCACTTTCAGGTTGCGTTGGCAGTAATGCCGTGACAGGTTATGTCATGGGGTTTAACTTGAAAGCTGTAGATAACCGTTACGCTCGAGGTGGTCTAAACATGCTTTTAGCACCTGTTTATGGTGTCGCAATCGCAGCGGACTACATCGTGTTTAACTCTCTAGAGTTTTGGACGGGTAAGAACCCTTTAAATGGTAAGCCACATATCTTCGATACAAAGATGGATACTTACATTGATGTAAACCACCAGTTAGATAAATCGTTAACGACGGCGCCAATTGCACCGTTAGCGAATAACCGTGTTATTGAGCAGGGCCATATGCAGCAAATCGATGAGAATACTGTTCAAATGGATATTACTTACAATAACGGCGAGAAGGCGACACTCATGGGTGTGCGCGATGGTGAGTTTGTCACTTACTACATTGATGGCGAGGTCGTTGCACAAACCTCAATGGATGAGCTAGCTGCTTATACGCAAAATCGCGTGTAAATTGGTCCAGCCAAACAAAAAAGGGTGCCGTAAAGCACCCTTTGTTGTATTTCGTGATTGAATTACGCTTTCTCTGGAATTGCCTCTAGAAGCGCTACCATCTGATCCCAGTACAACTGAACAGTATCAATCTTCACTTTCTCATCTGGTGAGTGAGGGAATTTTATTGTTGGACCGAAAGAAACCATATCCATGTGTGGGTATGGTTCTTTAAATAGGCCACACTCAAGACCAGCATGGATGACCATGATGTTCGGCTTATGACCGTAAATGCCTTCATACATATCACGGAAAATTGCCATGATCTCGGAATCTGCATCTGGCTTCCAGCCAGGGTAAGCACCTGAGAACTGAATTTGTGCGCCTGCTAATTCAGCAATTGAACGTAGCATACTCTCAACTTGGCTGCGGCCAGAGTCAATCAAAGAGCGAATCAGACACAAAACTGTCACTTTATTTTCTTCAGTAGTGATCACGCCAACGTTCAGTGACGTTTCGACCACACCTTCAATTTCGTCGCTCATGCGCATGACACCATTTGGACAAGCGTTAAGTGCGGCAATGAAGCGTTGCTGATCGGCGATTGAAAATACTTGTGCGTCACTAGCAAGCAATTCATTAAAGGTTACGATACCTGTTTCGATTTTACCCAGCTCAGTTTTAAGCAGATCAGTGTAGTGATCGAACAACTCTGAAAGTTTGTCTTGGTTTTCAGCAGGAAGAGCGACAGTGACAAACGCTTCGCGAGGGATTGCATTACGTAAGCTACCACCACGGAATTCTACCAAACGTAAATCAAGCTCTTGCGCATGACCGGCGAGGAAACGACCAAGTAATTTGTTGGCATTACCGCGACCTGTGTGAATGTCACAACCTGAGTGACCACCTTTTAGGCCTTTCAGCGTCAGTTGGCGTGTTACGAAACCTGCAGGTGTTGCTTCTCGAGAAATATCGAAAGTCATGGTGCCATCAACACCACCGGCGCAACCCATGTAGACTTCGCCTTCTTGTTCAGAGTCTGTGTTTAGAAGGATCTCACCTTCTAACCAACCAGCCTCAAGACCAAATGCGCCAGTCATGCCTGCTTCTTCATCAATCGTCAGCAGAACTTCGATTGGGCCGTGCTTAATGTCTTTAGATGCCAATACAGCAAGGCAAGAAGCCATACCAATCCCGTTATCTGCACCAAGCGTCGTGCCTTTCGCCGTTACCCATTCGCCATCGATGTAAGGTTGGATTGGATCTTTGGTGAAGTCGTGTTCGGTGTCTTCGTTTTTCTGCGGCACCATGTCGATGTGTGCTTGAAGTACAACAGCTTTCTTATTTTCCATTCCAGGTGTCGCGGGCTTTTTGATGAACACGTTACCGGTTGGATCACGGCGAACGTCAAAGCCTTGCTCTGTTGCCCAGTTGATAATGTACTGTGCTAATGCTTCTTCATGTTTAGATGGGTGAGGGATAGAACAAATCTTATCGAAAAACTGCCAAAGTGGAGCAGGTGATAAGGTACTGATCTCAGAATGGAACTCAGACACGGAGGACTCCTTTTGATGTGCTTTGCCAAATATATACCGTAAAAATATTGTCGAGATAGCATTAAATGCTAGACGATTTGGCCTTCAAATTGCCGTTTAGCATACCACCAGATAAGGAGTACGAGTAGTCGCGTGCACAAGGATTTCTCTCAGAACTGTCACAGTTTGTGAACACAATAACAGGCACTATGTGTTCTTTATCATACATTCTGAAAGTGGCTTTATTTTTTAATTCACAAAACTGTAATTTAATTACATTTAAACTTTGATGAAGGTCAATTTATATATTTTTTGTGATTCTAGTCACTAAAATACTTGTAATTAAATTTCTTGGTGGTATATTTGTAACCAGCTTCTGAGAGAAGAATGAAATGCTCAAAGGATGAGTCCGTTTTATCGCCTCCAAGGAACCGAGAAATCAACGAATGTTTAATTGATTTAAAAGGTGATAGTTATGAAAGGTTTACCAAGTACAATGTTCTGGAATAGCAAGTCTGTTTACACCGGCAACTTTGTATACCCAACAAGCTTTGGCTACTAAGTGAAGTCAACGCATGTGACTCGAACAGTTTGTTCACCCCTATAAATTGGAATTTTTTTTCAGTGATAGTGCTGACATGATTCGCCGCCACCCAAATTGGGTGGCGTTTTTTTATCTCCACTTTTTCTTTCTGACACATTTCTGCCATCAAGGCTGGGTTCTATTCTCTGTTCTTCAGTTTTATCGACTTCCCCGTCAAATCCACCTAGATATGACGCTTAAAACGCCCAGTTTCTATTTGAAAGTTTAGTACATTGTTCAGTTTTTATTCTGTTGTTGGGTTCTGAGCAATAATTATTAGTTGTTGTTTTATAAGAATATATTTTCTGTTTTGCTTTTAAGAATTAGCGAATGGGTTTCATATCCAAAGAAAAAAATCGCATTAGAGTGAAGATTCTATCTAGAATTTGCTATTTGATAACTTTATAATTCCCGCCAATCGATTACGCAACCGTTTACTTTTTACCTTTACAGGATTCGATCATGCTCGAGAGGCTTTTTAAGCTCAGTGACAATGGCACAAATGTGCGCACTGAGATCATTGCAGGTGTTACCACCTTCCTAACCATGGCTTACATTATTTTTGTAAACCCAGCGATCCTGTCGGATACCGGTATGGACCGTGGTGCCATTTTTGTTGCAACTTGTCTTGCGGCCGCTATCGGCTGTTTCATCATGGGATTTGTTGCCAACTACCCAATTGCACAAGCACCAGGAATGGGGCTGAACGCATTTTTCACTTACTCTGTTGTGTTGGGAATGGGCTATACGTGGCAAGTTGCGTTAGCGGCGGTGTTTGTTTCAGGCCTGCTGTTTATTCTTTTGAGTATATTTAAGATCCGTGAGTGGATTATTAACTCGATCCCGCATTCTCTTCGAACTGGTATTTCAGCCGGTATCGGTCTTTTCTTAGCATTTATCGCATTAAAAAATGCAGGCATCGTCGTTGATAACCCCGCGACATTAGTTTCTATGGGAGACATCACATCATTGCCATCTGTATTGGCTGCGATTGGTTTCTTCCTTACTATCGCGCTTGTTCACCGTGGTGTGAAAGGTGCGGTGATGATCGCCATTCTTGGTGTTACAGCGCTTGGCCTTCTATTTGGTGATGTGCAGTGGAGCGGCATTATGTCAACGCCACCAAGCATTGCACCCACTTTCATGCAACTGGATTTCTCTGGTTTGTTTGAAGTTGGCATGATTTCCGTTGTGTTTGCTTTCCTATTTGTCGATTTGTTTGATACCGCAGGTACGCTAGTTGGCGTTTCTCAAAAAGCAGGCCTCACGGATGAGAATGGCAACATCCCGCGTTTAAACAAAGCGTTACTTGCAGACTCAACGGCAACGTCAGTAGGTGCACTACTTGGTACCTCAAACACCACATCTTACATTGAGAGTGTTTCTGGTGTGGCGGCTGGTGGTCGTACTGGTCTAACAGCAGTGGTTGTTGGTGTGCTCTTCCTACTTGCTCTATTGTTTTCACCACTAGCAGGAATGATCCCTGCTTATGCAACATCCGGCGCTCTGTTCTATGTCGCGATTTTGATGTTGTCTGGGCTGGTAAGCATTGATTGGCGTGACCTAACGGAAGCATCACCAGTTGTTGTGACTTGTTTGGTGATGCCGTTAACGTTCTCGATTGCAGAGGGTATTACGTTAGGCTTTATCGCGTACTCGGCGATCAAATTATTCAGCGGCAAGGGCCGTGAAGTGTCGATGAGTGTGTGGGTGATGTCTGCCATCTTCATCGTCAAATACCTCGTCGGTTAATTTCTCGAGCAAAAAGCCAGTGTGGATTTATTCACGCTGGCTTTTTCTTTTTTCACGTTGTTCACTTAAGACGGTTTTTCTGCGGAATAGGCAGAGAATTTTGATATCACCGTTGGTATTAGCGGTGTGTTTCGGTAGAATAATCGTTTGCGCAGCTTGAAATCCTCATCTCCATACGTTTTTGGAGAGGTCAGTGAGCATTCCGCTTTTGAGTGAGTTCACTAGATTTTGAGGATGCATATTTTCAAATTATTAGGTTATTACAATGAGTAAAAAATTCATTATCACTTGGGATGCAATGCAGACTTACTGCCGTGAACTGGCTGAAAAACAAATGCCAGCTGAGCAATGGAAAGGGATTTGGGCGGTAAGCCGCGGTGGTTTGGTTCCTGGCGCTATCTTGGCTCGTGAACTGGGTATTCGTTACGTTGATACAATCTGTATTTCAAGCTACGACCATGATCATCAGCGCGATATGACGGTACTAAAAGCACCTGAAGGCGATGGTGAAGGTTACCTAATCGTTGAAGACCTAGTAGACAGTGGTGATACGGCGCGCAAACTACGTGAGATGTATCCAAAAGCGAAGATGATCGCTGTGTGTGCAAAACCTTCAGGCAAAGCGTTGCTAGATGATTATGTGGTAGATATCGCGCAAGACACTTGGATTGAACAACCTTGGGATATGTCAATCCAGTACGCTGAGCCTGTAAACCGCAAGCAAAAATAAACGCTATTAAAGAATATTGAGAAATGCCCCTGTATAGGGGCATTTTTTTTATTATCATAACAACTCATGCTAATAGCCTAAGGTTCTTCCTATGTCTGAAGACGTCAGTAAAAATCTTTCCGAAACTTTGTTCGTGAAACATAAGCAAGCAAAAGAAACCTCTGCGCTTACCCAGTACATGCCGACCAGTCAAAAAATACTTGATGAGCGAGAGGCGCAGGGTGATCGTGCTTGGTATCGTCATTTGCGCCGCTTGCAATGGGCTTGGCAAGGGTTGTCTCCGATAGAGATGGAAGGTGTGCTTTCTAAAATCGCTTCTTCTTCCCACTCTCGAACCAATGATGATTGGTTAGACACCGTAATGGGATACCACAACGGCAACTGGACATTTGAGTGGATTAAGCTCGGCATGGAGCATCAGAAGCGTTCAAATGAAATGCAAGGTGAGGAGGCCGCCGATGAACTCTTCACTGCTTCTTTGTGTTTTAGTATCGCAGGCTACCCACATCTGAAGAATGATAATTTGGCCTTGCAGGCTCAAGTGCTGGCAAACAAAGCGTACTCTGACGGCGCAGAGAAGACCAAGTACACCATCAAGCAAATTGAAGTGCCTTACCAAAATCGCAAAATCATCGCGAACCTTCATTTGCCAAGAACCGACAAGCAACTGCCTGTGGTGATGGTGAGCGCTGGTCTCGATACGTTACAAACCGACATGTGGCGTTTGTTCCGCAATCATCTTGCACCGCGAGATATTGCAATGTTGACGGTCGACATGCCTTCGGTGGGGCACAGTTCTCACTGGCCTTTGACTGAGAACTCAAGCTGTCTGCACCAAGCGGTACTAAATGAGCTGTATTCATTGCCTTGGGTGGATCATCACAAAGTGGGGTTAGTTGGATTTCGTTTTGGTGGTAATGCCATGATCCGACTCTCTTTTGTTGAGCAAGAGAAGATCAAAGCTTGTGTAGCCCTCGGCGCACCCGTACATGATATTTTTACTTCCCCTGAGAAGCTGCAAAAAATGCCGAAGATGTATCTGGATCTGTTGGCTTCTCGCTTAGGGAAAAGCGCGGTTGATATTAATAGCATGGCGGGCCAGATGATGGCCTGGTCATTGAAGGTTCAGGGCTTCTTGAGCAGTAGAAAAACTAAAGTACCTATTTTAGCTTTGAGCCTTGAAGGCGATCCGGTGTCTCCACACAGTGATAACCAACTCGTCGCGCTGTTTAGCCAGTATGGCAGAGCGAAAAAAATCAGTTCCAAAACGATTACAAAAGGATATGAGCAATCCCTCGATTTAGCCATAAAGTGGCTAGAAGATGAATTATTAGGGTGACAATTCTCCTAAATTAGTTAAAAGTGATATATCTGAGCAAAAAATAAGCTCATGATAATTAAAAATAATAATCATTCTTGGGTGTTTACTTTTAACTATGAAAACGGAGATTCATATGTCAGAGACGACTCAGGGCCCGACTCACTTTCGCTTGATGTCAAAGTTGAAGGCGATAGGGCCTTACCTGCGCGAACCACAATCGCAAGAAGGGCGCTATTATTTTGATTGTCTATCTGTTTGTGTAGACGACAAAAAATCGCCTGAGAAGCGTGAATTTTGGGGCTGGTGGATGGATTTAGAATCCATCGAAGGAGGCTTTACTGCCAAATATCATATCGGCAAGTACAACAAAGAAGGGCAATGGGTATCTGAAGCCCTGCCTAAAAAAGCGGTAGAGGAAGTGTATCTGACGCAGAGCACATTCCATCAAAAGCTGGTTGATACTTTAGAAGAACACTTCAAATTAGAAGTCGAATATCACACGGAGTCTTTCGATTTCGCTTAATTTGGTTGTTTTCATTTAATACCAAACAAAAAGGTGCGAAAACGCACCTTTTCTCTTGTTAATTCCCTCTTTGATTGTTAAAACATCCTCTCTTTATTTGTTTTTCACTTCAGAAGACATCATGACAACGAATCAACAAAATGCAGTTGTTTCACAACCACAAACTGTCGTTGTGAAACTGGGTACAAGTGTGCTGACAGGCGGCACTCTGGCACTCGACCGTGCTCACATGGTTGAGTTAGCGCGCCAGTGTGCTGAGCTTAAAAAACAAGGCCATTCAGTGGTAATGGTTTCGTCTGGTGCTATTGCAGCAGGCCGTGAGCATCTTGGTTACCCCGCATTGCCCAACGAGATGGCGAGTAAACAATTACTTGCGGCGGTGGGGCAAAGTCGCTTGATTCAAACATGGGAGTCTTTGTTTGGTATTTACGGTATCAAGATCGGCCAAATGCTACTAACTCGTGCTGATTTAGAAGATCGCGAGCGATTCCTAAACGCACGTGACACCATCAATGCGCTCGTTGCGAACGATATTATTCCTATCGTAAACGAAAATGATGCCGTTGCGACCAGTGAGATTAAAGTGGGCGATAACGACAACCTTTCCGCTTTGGTGGGCATTTTGTGTGGCGCAGATAAGCTCTTGCTTTTAACTGACCAAAAAGGTCTGTTTACTGCTGACCCTCGTAAAGACCCGAACGCAGAGCTGATCAAGGAAGTAAAAACCATCGACGATACGCTGCGTAAAATCGCAGGAGGAAGTGGTACAACATTGGGTACAGGCGGTATGGCAACGAAGCTGCAAGCCGCAGACATCGCTCGCCGCGCTGGTATCGAGGTTATTATTGCTGCCGGTAGTGCACCGAATGTTATCTTTGACTCTTTGAGTGCAGAGCCACAAGGCACACGCTTCCTACCTTGCGCTGAAGCTTTAGAAAACCGTAAACGCTGGATTCTGGCGGGACCTGCGGCATCGGGCGACATCATTATTGATGACGGTGCGGTAAATGCTGTGGTCGGTAAGGGCAGTAGCCTACTTGCTAAAGGGGTAATCAAAGTAAGTGGTGACTTTGCTCGAGGTGAAGTGGCGCGTGTAACAAATTCTCACGGTAAGTTGGTGGCTCGTGGCATCAGCGCCTACTCAAGTGATGACCTAACTAAAATTACTGGTAAGCACAGTAAAGATATCATCTCTATTTTGGGGCATGATTATGGCTCTGAGGTGATTCATCGCGATGATTTGGTCGTCATTCAGGAATAGAATTAGAGGGAAGCAAAGTGGATTTAACGAATATGGGTAAAGCTGCTAAAGATGCAGCTTTCGAATTAGCGACAGCGTCAACTGCGCAAAAGAACCAAGCTTTAGCGATCATCGCTGATGAGCTAGAAGCAAACTCCGCTGCTATTTTGGCGGCAAACGCTAAAGACATCGAACTTGGCCGTGAAGCGGGTTTAACCGATGCGCTGCTCGATCGCCTTTTGCTGAATGAAGAACGATTGACTGCAATTGCGAATGATGTTCGCAACGTCATTAGCTTGAACGATCCTGTGGGCAGCGAAATCGACAGTAAGGTACTGGAAAATGGGATGTCATTGTCTCGCCGCCGCGTACCACTGGGTGTTGTGGGCGTAATTTATGAAGCGCGTCCTAACGTAACTATTGATATTGCGGCGCTGTGCTTGAAAACCGGCAACGCAAGCATTTTGCGTGGCGGCAAAGAGACATTTTTCTCGAATATGGAATTGGTAAAGGTTATTCAGTCTGCGCTAGCAAAGGCGAACCTTCCTGCCGCTTCGGTTCAGTACATTGAAAAGCCAGATCGTGAGCTAGTCTCTCAACTGCTTAAACTGGACGATTACGTCGACATGATCATTCCACGCGGTGGTGCTGGCCTACACAAAATGTGTAAAGAAAACAGCACGATTCCGGTGATTATTGGCGGCTTTGGTATTAGCCATATCTTTGTCGACGAATCCGCTGATCTAGAGAAATCCCTGAATGTGGTTGAAAACTCGAAAGTTCAACGCCCATCAGCATGTAACTCACTAGATACGCTGCTCGTGCATGAAAAAATTGCAGCACAGTTTCTACCAATGATCGTTGAGCGTATGGACGAAAAAGTGACGTTCGTGGCAGAGCCAAAAGCAAAAGAACTCATGGAGCAAGCGAAACAAGTACGCGATGCTGTTGAAGGTGACTTTGATACGGAATGGTTGAGCTACACCCTTGGTGTAAAAGTCGTGTCTGATGTGAAAGATGCCATTGATCATATGCGTGTTCATAACGCGAGCCACTCAGATGCGATCATGACCAATAGTTTGGAAAACTCAGAACTGTTCATCAATTCTGTCGGTTCGGCGGCGGTTTATGTGAATGCTTCAACGCGCTTTACAGACGGTGCGCAATTTGGCCTTGGCGCAGAAGTCGCAGTATCCACGCAAAAGCTACATGCCCGTGGTCCAATGGGCTTAGAAGAGCTAACTAGCTACAAGTGGGTTGGTAAAGCGAATTACTTAGCACGCAGTTAACACATTCAACGAGATCTTGAGTGAAAAAGGGGCCTTTGGGCCCCTTTTTGTTTTGTCTAACATACCAATTCCGCTACACTACATGAGCTTTTATTTCGGTTTGAAAGCGTTATACCCAAATAGCTTTAATAGAGTTCGTATAACCACGAACGCGTGGTTATCCGTGATTGCTCATGAGGTTATTTTGGTATAGATATGGAGGTGATATGCATTGTCCTTTTTGTTCCGAGAACGATACCAAAGTTATTGATTCCCGCTTAGTGGCTGATGGCCATCAAGTTCGACGTCGCCGTCAGTGCTTGGCGTGTAGCGAGCGTTTTACTACGTTTGAAAGCGCAGAGTTAGTGATGCCTAAAGTGATCAAATCGAATGGCAACCGTGAACCATTTGATGAAGATAAAATGGTTGGCGGTATTCAACGCGCTTTAGAGAAACGCCCAGTGAGTGCTGATTCTATAGAGTTAGCGATCAGTATGATCAAATCACAACTGCGTGCGACGGGTGAGCGAGAGGTTCCGAGTGAAATGATTGGTAATTTAGTCATGGACCAACTCAAAGAGCTCGACAAGGTCGCTTATATCCGTTTCGCCTCAGTTTACCGCAGCTTTGAAGACATTCGCGAGTTTGGCGAAGAGATTGCCCGCCTAGAAGACTGAGTAGCTCATGACTCAACATACTCCTGAAAGAGCGTTTTCTGATTTAGATTTCGCCATGATGTCACGAGCTATTAAGTTAGCGAGACGTGGCATTTATACCACCGCCCCAAATCCAAATGTGGGGTGCGTCATCGTTCGTGATGAAGAAATTGTTGGTGAGGGCTATCACCACCGCGCTGGTGAGCCGCATGCCGAAGTGCACGCGATGCGCATGGCGGGTGAAAAAGCAGTTGGTGCAACCGCTTATGTGACGCTAGAACCTTGCTCTCATTACGGCCGTACACCGCCATGTGCCGAAGGGCTGATTAAAGCCAAAGTGGCACGTGTGGTTTGCGCCATGGTAGACCCAAACCCGAAAGTTGCAGGTCGCGGCATCCAGATGTTACGTGATGCCGGAATTGAAGTACAAATCGGCTTGTTAGAGCAAGATGCCCTTGCCCTTAACCCTGGTTTTATAAAGTACATGCGTACAGGCATGCCGTTTGTTCAATTAAAAATGGCAGCCAGTTTGGATGGGCAAAGCGCACTCAGTAATGGTCAGAGCCAATGGATCACCTCCCCTGCGGCCCGCCAAGATGTGCAGCGTTATCGAGCGATAAGTGGTGGCATTCTTTCTACTAGCAAAACGGTGATTGATGATAATGCATCACTCAATGTGCGCTGGGATGACTTACCTAATAGTGTTCAAGCGCAGTATTTACAAGAAGAGCTTCGTCAACCAGTACGTGTAATCTTAGACCGTCAGAACCATTTAACTGATGCGCTCAAGCTGTTCCATACCGATGGAGAACGAGTTATTGTTCGCTCTGATGGAGACTGTATCCCTCTATTGGACAGCGCTCACCAAATTGACTTATCAACGACATTAAAACGTATCTCGGATGAGCACCACATCAATCACTTATGGGTTGAAGCTGGAGCTACGCTAGCGAGTGCGATGATAAAGGCTAATCTTGTAGATGAGCTCATTGTTTACCTTGCGCCAAAACTCATGGGCAGCGATGGTCGGGGGCTTATCGGTGCTTTAGGGTTAAGCGCTATGGCTGACGTCATAGATTTAAACATTACAGACGTTCGTATGGTTGGGGTAGACATTCGCATCACCGCCACCATAAAACGTAATGAAATTAGATAAGAAATAGTATGTTTACAGGAATAGTAGAAGCAGTTGGCAAGTTAGCTGCGATTACGCCGAAGGGCGAAGACATCACCGTCACGGTTGAAACGGGTACGCTTGATATGTCAGACGTTAAGTTAGGCGATAGCATTGCGACCAATGGTGTTTGCTTAACGGTAGTTGACTTCGGAAGCCACTATTACAGTGCTGATCTGTCATTAGAAACCTTGAAGAAAACTGGGTTTGCTGAATACCAAGTAGGCGATAAGGTGAATCTAGAAAAAGCCATGTTGCCAACAACGCGATTGGGTGGACATATCGTTTCTGGCCATGTCGATGGGGTTGGTGAAATTGTCGAACGCAATTCAGTTGGCCGTGCGATAGAGTTTTGGGTTGCAATGCCTGCGGAAATTAGCAAGTACGTTGCAGAGAAAGGCTCGATTACTGTTGATGGTATTAGCCTAACCGTCAACGACTTACGTAAAAATGCTTTTAAGCTGACGATCGTTCCTCATACGAGTGAAGAAACTACGATTGACCAGTTTCAAGTGGGGCGCAAAGTCAACTTAGAAGTTGATGTACTTGCGCGTTATATGGAGCGTTTACTGCAAGGACAACAAGAAGATAAGGCCGAGTCTCGTATCACGATGGACTTTTTACAGCAAAACGGTTTTGCATAAGTCTTGGGAGTGGCTGCGTGAGGCATGCGATAAAGAGCAGACTCACAGAACACCGCGAGATTCATTGACTTGCTTAATGCAAAGCTCAAACTATTGACCTAACTAGCATTCACTGCAACGTAATTTTTCATTGCTGTCGCAATAACAAATTTAGAATAACGGGATAACAGACTATGCCAATCAGTACGCCACAAGAAATTATTGATGATATTCGCGCAGGCAAAATGGTCATCCTAATGGATGATGAAGACCGCGAGAATGAAGGTGACTTGATCATGGCTGCCGAGCATATTACGCCGGAAGCCATCAACTTTATGGCAACCTATGGCCGTGGCCTGATTTGTTTAACCATGACCAAAGATCGTTGCGAAAGTCTAGGTCTGCCACCAATGGTGCAAGACAATAATGCGCAATACACCACCAACTTTACTGTTTCGATTGAGGCAGCAGAAGGGGTAACGACTGGTATTTCAGCCGCAGATCGCGCACGTACCGTTCAAGCAGCAGTCGCGCCAAACGCTAAAGCTGCGGATTTGGTGCAGCCTGGTCACATCTTCCCTCTCGCAGCTCAAGACGGCGGTGTACTGACTCGCGCAGGTCACACTGAAGCTGGCTGTGATTTGGCTCGTCTTGCTGGTTTAGAGCCAGCATCGGTGATTGTTGAGATCTTAAATGACGACGGCACGATGGCTCGTCGCCCAGATCTAGAGATCTTTGCAGAGAAGCACGGTATTAAATTGGGCACTATTGCCGACCTAATTGAGTACCGCAATAACACTGAGACAACGATTGAACGTGTGGCAGAGTGCAAGTTACCGACAGAG
This sequence comes from Vibrio sp. 1731, assembly GCF_033339955.1. Classification (NCBI taxonomy): domain Bacteria; kingdom Pseudomonadati; phylum Pseudomonadota; class Gammaproteobacteria; order Vibrionales; family Vibrionaceae; genus Vibrio; species Vibrio sp. 1731. The sequence continues at coordinate 121,233 of NZ_JAWOVO010000011.1, forward strand.
TTTGGCGAGTTCACGTTAGTCACGTACAAAGACACCATTGATAACCAAGTGCACTACGCAATGTGCAAGGGCGATTTGAAAGAAAAAGCGCCACTGGTTCGCGTTCATCTTCAAGACGTTTTTACCGACTTACTACGTAGCGATCGTAATGCAGAGCGCAGCTGGACACTAGATAAGGCAATGAAACGCATTGGTGAAGAGGGCGGTGTACTGGTTGTTCTTGGCCATGAAGAATCGACCGATCTACTTATTCATCGCGTGAAGATGTTCGAAGCGCAAGACAAAGGTGAAGCACCAACGCTTGCTAAAAAACAAGGCACGTCTCGCCGTGTTGGCGTTGGTTCACAGATTCTTGCGGATCTCGGTGTACATGATATGCGTCTTCTGTCATCGACCAACAAAAAGTACCACGCGTTAGGTGGTTTTGGTCTGAACGTTGTTGAGTACGTCTGCGAGTAACAACAGAACAATAAGTTCCTAGTCTTTGACGTGCTTAACTCGTCAATGGCTAGGAACCGGTGATTTGCCTCCAATTTCCATTAGATATTGCTCACAAATTTGTGCTAGAATCCGGCGATTCTCACTTGATGAACATATTTCACTTATAAATAGAGTTAAAGGAAAGCTTATGAAAGTGATCGAGGGTGGCTTCCCAGCGCCAAATGCAAAAATTGCTATCGTTATTTCTCGTTTCAACAGTTTTATTAACGAAAGCCTACTTTCTGGTGCGATCGATACACTAAAGCGTCACGGACAAGTAAGCGAAGACAACATCACGGTTGTGCGTTGTCCAGGTGCCGTAGAACTACCTCTAGTAGCTCAGCGTGTTGCTAAAACTGGCAAATTCGACGCTATTGTTTCTCTAGGGTCTGTTATTCGTGGTGGAACGCCTCACTTTGACTATGTTTGTAGTGAAATGAACAAAGGTCTAGCACAAGTGTCTATGGAATTCAGCATTCCAGTAGCATTTGGTGTTTTGACTGTTGATACGATCGATCAAGCGATTGAACGCGCAGGAACCAAGGCTGGTAATAAAGGTGCAGAGGCTGCACTAAGCGCACTTGAAATGATTAATGTACTATCTGAAATTGATTCCTAATGGGGGCCAGTGTGAAACCAGCCGCACGTCGTAACGCACGTCAATTCGCTCTACAGGCGATCTACTCATGGCAAATTACTAAAGAGAATGTTGCCAAGATTGAAGAACAGTTTTTGTCTGGCGACAAATACGATGAAGAAGAACTTCATGCATCTGAGCCAGCGCTTGCTGCTCCAGAGACAGACGTAGCTTACTTCCGTGAACTATTAAGCGGTGTTGTACTTAGCCACGCTGAGCTAGATAGCAAAATTCGTCCATACATCTCTCGTCCTATGCAGGATTTAGATATGATGGAACTTGCTCTTCTTCGCCTTGCTATGTACGAGATGACTCGTCGCGAAGATGTTCCTTACAAAGTTGTTATCAATGAAGCGATTGAACTTGCAAAAGTTTTCGCAGCAGAAGATAGCCACAAGTTTGTGAATGGTGTACTTGATAAAGCAGCACCTCACATTCGTAAGAAATAACGATTTCTTCAATGAAAAGGTCAGCACATGCTGACCTTTTTTGTATCAAAAGCTTTTACATCAAAAAGTAAGTGAATTATGTCTGGTGAATTTAATCTGATAGACAAATACTTCGTCGGTCGTCAGAGCCAACGTAAAGATGTCCATCTAGCCGCTGGTGATGATTGCGCTTTGGTCAAAGCGCCAGCTAATGTTCAGATTGCGATTAGCACGGATACATTGGTAGCTGGAACGCATTTCTTAGCCGACGCGAACCCAGCATGGGTCGCACACAAAGCATTGGCTTCTAACATCAGTGATTTGGCAGCGATGGGAGCAACGCCTGCATGGGTGAGCTTTGCATTAACGATGCCCGAGCCAGATGAAGAATGGCTTGCACCTTTCTGTGATGCATTTTTCGAACTGGCTGATTACTATGGTATTCAGTTAATTGGCGGTGATACCACCAAAGGGCCATTGTGTCTGACACTCACGGTGCAAGGTTTTGTACCTGAAGACAAAGCGCTCACGCGATCCGGCGCAAAGCCTGGGGATTGGGTATACGTAACGGGAAACCTTGGCGATGCAAAAGCTGGCTTGGATGTGATTCTAGATGACTCTCTGCGCAGCAGAGCCGGCGCGGAAGCACTAGAGCGAGCTCATTACCTTAGTTCTCCGCGTGTGCTTGCTGGACAAGCTCTTGTTGGCTTAGCCTCTTCTGCGATAGATATTTCAGATGGTTTAATCTCTGATATTAAGCACATTTTACAGCGATCTCAGGTTGGGGTGAGTATTGATGTCTCTCAGCTACCGATCTCTTCAGAATTAGTCCAGTTTTTAGATGATAAGATCAGCGCGCAGCAGTATGCTTTAGCAAGTGGCGAAGAATACGAGTTGTGTTTTACCGTGCCGGAGCAAAATCGAGGCTCGTTACAAAGCGCTTTATCTCATACTGGCTGTAAGGTCACATGTATTGGTCAAATCCGACCAAATGGAACCTTCGAGCTGCATGATAACAATCAACCACTTGATTGGGACTTAAGTGGCTTCGACCACTTTAAATGATCTAAGCTAAGCTCTAGCCAAGAGCCTGTTATTATTGAGCAACTCACAGGCATGACGATTGAAACCAAACTAGCAGTATAGGTTTAAGGATATGACCAACCCTCTTTCTCTGATTTCATTAAAGAACCCGTGGCATCTATTGGCGACGGGTTTTGGCAGTGGATTATCCCCGTTTATCCCTGGAACAATGGGCACACTGGCGGCCGTGCCTTTCTTTTTGTTGTTGGCACAATTACCATTTACGGCGTATGTCATTGTTGTTCTGATTTCGTGTGTGATCGGCATTCAAATATGCCAAGTGACCTCTGCAGACATGAAGGTACATGATCATGGTTCAATCGTATGGGATGAGTTTGCAGGCTTTTGGATTACGATGAGCATTGTACCTGCACTGAATATTCCACTCACTGAATGGAAGTGGTTGATCACTGGCTTCATCTTATTTCGTTTTTTCGATATGGTAAAACCTTGGCCAATTGGGTGGCTAGATAAGCGAGTTCACGGTGGGCTGGGTATTATGGTTGATGATATCGTGGCGGGAGTTATGGCCGGTGTTGCCCTGTTTCTAGTCGCAAAATATGCGGGCTGGATGAATTAAACGTTGACCGTAAAAAAAGGGATGCTATGAGCATCCCTTTTTACATTCTATTTTGCTAAATAATCCAAGATGGATTTTTCAATTCCTTTTGCATCGAGACCAAGCTCTTCATGCAGTTCATCTTGTGTTCCCTGATGAATAAACTCATCTGGTAAACCTAGGTTCAACACAGGTTTAATGATTTTATCTTTCATCATGAACTCAACGACACCAGTACCAGCACCACCCGCGATAACATTTTCTTCTAACGTCACGAGCACGTCATGATCTGCGGCTAGTTGACGAATCAATGCCTCATCGAGCGGCTTCACAAAGCGCATATCAGCAACAGTGGCGTTAAGGTATTCTGCCGCTTCTAGCGCGTTACCCAAGAAGTTACCAAAGTTCAGAATAGCAACTTTTTCACCTTGGCGAACCATGCGTCCTTTACCGATTTCTAAAGCCGTAAACTCAGTTTCGATTTCTACGCCCATTCCGCTACCACGAGGGTATCGAACCGCACTCGGGCCAGAATGCTTATGGCCAGTGTAAAGCATTTGTCGGCACTCGTTTTCGTCGCTTGGCGCCATGATCACCATGTTCGGAATACAGCGCATAAAGCTCAAATCGAACGCACCTTGGTGAGTTTGACCATCTGCGCCAACGAGACCTGCGCGGTCGATCGCAAACATCACTGGTAAGTCCATGATCGCGATGTCGTGGATCAATTGGTCATAACCACGTTGCAAGAAAGTCGAATAGATAGCAACGATTGGATGATCGCCCGCAATTGCCATGCCTGTTGCCAGTGTCACTGCGTGCTGCTCAGCAATCGCCACATCAAAGTATTGGTCTGGGTACTCTTTTGAGAAACGCACCATACCTGATCCTTCGCGCATTGCTGGCGTAATTGCCATTAGCTTAGGATCTTGGGCCGCCATGTCACATAAAAAGTCACCGAAGATCTTTGAGTAAGTTGGCTTACCGCCACTGCTCTTCGGCAGACAATTATGCGTTGGATCGAATTTAGGAACACCATGGTAGCCGATAGGATCTTTCTCGGCAGGCTCATAACCTTTGCCTTTCTTGGTCATGATGTGTAGGAACTGAGGACCTTTGAGCTCACGCATATTTTTCAGCGTTTTGACGAGTTCATTGACGTCGTGTCCATCAATCGGGCCAATGTAATTAAAGCCGAACTCTTCGAACAGAGTACCAGGCACTACCATGCCTTTTAGGTGCTCTTCCGTACGGCGAACCAACTCTTTAATAGGTGGGACACCAGACAGCACTTTCTTGCCGCCTTCACGGATAGAAGTGTACAAGCTGCCAGAAAGTACTTTCGCAAGGTGGTTATTCAGGGCGCCGACGTTTTCTGAAATCGACATTTCGTTGTCGTTCAAAATCACCAACATATCAGGATGAACGTCGCCAGCGTGGTTCATGGCTTCGAATGCCATGCCTGCTGTAATTGCGCCATCACCAATCACACTGACGATTTTGCGGCCTTTACCTTCTTTTTGTGCGCTGATGGCCATGCCAAGACCTGCACTAATCGATGTCGAAGAGTGGCCGACAGATAAGGTGTCATATTCACTTTCTTCACGCCAAGGGAAAGGGTGTAGACCATCCTTTTGGCGAATTGTTGGCATTTTATCGCGACGTCCGGTGAGGATTTTGTGCGGGTAAGCCTGATGACCAACATCCCAGATCAATTTGTCGATAGGGGTGTTGTAAACATAATGCAGAGCGACAGTTAGCTCTACGGTGCCTAAGCCAGACGCTAAGTGTCCGCTAGATTGGCTCACTGAATTTAGCAGATACGTTCGCAGTTCATCACACAGATTTGGTAATGTTTCTTTCGGAAGAAGACGTAATTCTTCCGGTGTATTTGCTAACGCCAGTGTTGGGTACTTTGAAATATCAAGAGTCATATAAATGCGCGCTTATAGTGTTAATTTTTGCGCTCGATGACATATCGGGCGAACTCTTCGAGTAACTGAGTATTGTATGGGATAGCTTCCAATGCTTGAAGTGCTTCCTGTAACAGAGTGTGAGCTTTCTCTATGGCTCCCTCTAAACCCAGCAGGGAAGGATAAGTGCTCTTATTCAGACCTTGGTCGGAACCTTGAGGCTTACCCAGTGTTTCTGTGTCACTGATGATATCAAGAATATCGTCTTGAACCTGAAACGCCAAACCAATTGCTTTTGAGTAGCGCTCCAAGTGAGGTAGAACCTCGATACCTTTCTCACCAGCAGCTAATGCACCTAATTTTACCGCACAATCAATCAGAGCTCCGGTTTTTTTACGGTGTATCTCTTCCATTTCTTCAAGAGAAACTTGGCGATTTTCCGCGCCTAAATCTAAGGCTTGCCCTATACACATGCCGCTGGCACCAGAGGAATGCGCTAAGGCTTTGATCATATTGATGCGTTGAGCTTCAGCCGCCGAGCTTAATTGACCATCAGCAATAATAGTGAAGGCAAGAGTTTGTAGTGCATCACCTGTCAGTATTGCGGTTGCTTCATCAAACTTAATATGACAAGTTGGTTGACCTCGACGCAGTTCATCATCGTCCATGGCTGGCAGATCATCATGAATGAGTGAGTAGGCATGTATACATTCGATAGCAGCGGCGGGGGTGTCTAAGTCTTCAGGTTTACAGCCGAGCATTTGACCTGTGATGTAAACAAGAAAAGGGCGAACGCGTTTCCCACCTAGCAAAAGGCCGTATTTCATTGCTTGAATCAATGGCTGCTCTTGATATGGAAGCTGATCGAGCCACAAATTCAATTGCTGATTGTTTCTTTGTTGAAAAGACGTCAATGTCTGTTGCATCACATTGCTCACTACTGATTGTTATTCTGAATCTGGTTTGAAGTCACTCAGTGGTGCTTCATCATCTTCACTAAGAAGAATGCTCACGCGCTGTTCGGCGTCGCTTAATTTAGTTTGGCCTGCACGAGCTAAGGCAATGCCTCGTTCAAACTTACGCAGGGCATCATCTAGAGCAAGATCGCCATTTTCTAATTGATCAACCAAGCTATCAAGCTCTTCAATGGTTGCTTCAAAGGTCATGTTTTCTGGTTTCTTGACCGCCATCTTTTTTCTGCCTTAATCAAGCCTCGGGTAAGATGCACGAAAGTTACCTTAGCCTAGTAACTTGGTCAAATTTAACCTTATATAATTGTCACAAAATTAGCGTTCAACGAGTCTAAGCGGTGAAACCCCATATTTTGGTTGAGGTTGTTAGGTGTAATTTGTGATCCATTAGCTAAGATTTTTCTAAAAATTCTGCGCGAGTTGTCGATACAGGTAATAATCCGCCCAATGGCAGTATTTGAGTATAGCGTGAGGAGTGCTTTGTGGATTTAGCAACCCTATTAGGTTTGATTGGTGGTTTTGCATTCGTCATTATGGCGATGGTGCTTGGTGGCAGCATCGGCATGTTTGTCGATGTCACGTCGATCCTTATTGTCGTTGGTGGCTCAATATTCGTAGTGTTGATGAAGTTCACAATGGGACAGTTTTTTGGTGCGACAAAGATTGCTGGCAAAGCCTTCATGTTTAAAGCGGATGAACCCGAAGACCTGATCGCAAAAATTGTGGAAATGGCCGACGCGGCGCGTAAAGGTGGTTTTCTTGCTCTTGAAGAGATGGAAATAAACAACACATTCATGCAGAAAGGCATTGATCTACTGGTTGATGGCCATGATGCCGACGTTGTGAGAGCGGCACTCAAAAAAGACATCGCGCTTACAGATGAACGACATACGCAAGGTACTGGTGTATTTCGCGCCTTTGGCGACGTTGCTCCTGCGATGGGAATGATTGGCACCTTGGTTGGTCTTGTTGCGATGCTTTCAAACATGGATGACCCTAAAGCGATTGGACCAGCAATGGCCGTTGCACTCTTGACCACATTGTATGGCGCGATCCTGTCCAATATGGTGTTTTTCCCTATTGCGGATAAGCTTTCTCTTCGCCGTGACCAAGAAACGCTAAATCGCCGTTTGATCATGGATGGCGTATTAGCGATTCAAGATGGCCAAAACCCGCGAGTGATCGATAGTTACTTGAAGAACTACCTCAATGAAGGTAAACGTGCCCTTGAGATTGACGAGTAACTTGGAGAGTAGTGATGGATGATGAAGATAACAAATGCGATTGTCCGCCACCTGGCCTCCCGTTATGGATGGGGACATTCGCAGATTTGATGTCGCTACTGATGTGTTTCTTTGTTCTTCTGCTCTCGTTTTCTGAGATGGATGTACTGAAGTTCAAACAAATTGCAGGATCAATGAAATTTGCCTTCGGTGTGCAAAATCAGCTTGAAGTGAAAGACATTCCCAAAGGTACTAGCATTATTGCCCAAGAGTTTCGACCGGGTCGGCCGGAACCAACTCCGATTGATGTCATCATGCAGCAAACCATGGACATCACTCAGCAGACGCTCGAATTTCATGAAGGGGAGTCTGATCGAGCTGGTGGCACAAAACGTGATGAAGGCAAGTTAACGGGTGGGCAATCGCCAGAAACGTCAACTCAAAACAATGAGTCTGCCGAAGCGGACATGCAACAACAGCAATCTAAAGAGATGTCGCAAGAGATGGAAACCTTGATGGAAAGCATCAAGAAAGCCTTAGAGCGAGAGATTGAACAAGGCGCCATTGAAGTTGAAAACCTCGGTCAGCAGATTGTTATACGTATGCGTGAAAAAGGTGCATTCCCAGAAGGTTCGGCCTTCTTGCAGCCTAAGTTTCGTCCTTTAGTTCGTCAGATTGCAGAGCTAGTAAAAGACGTGCCAGGCATTGTGCGAGTATCTGGCCATACAGACAATCGACCGCTAGACTCGGAACTTTATCGTTCTAACTGGGATCTCTCTTCTCAGCGTGCAGTATCAGTCGCGCAAGAGATGGAGAAAGTGAGAGGCTTCTCTCATCAACGTTTAAGAGTACGAGGCATGGCGGATACGGAACCCTTGTTACCGAATGATTCTGATGAAAATCGCGCGCTTAACCGACGGGTTGAAATCAGCATTATGCAAGGCGAGCCTCTCTACAGTGAAGAAGTGCCGGTAATTCAATAACTAGGCTTTAGTTTTAAGTCAGTAAAGAGATAAGAAAGCGAGCAGATTGCTCGCTTTTTTTGTTTTTCCAATCCGCTTGGGTGTATAATCTTGCGCCTTAAAAGTGAGCTCAGACTACTTTTTGTGACTGAAACGCGGTTTTACTGCGTATGAAGTATTGAAGTTGAGTGTCACTCTTTGTTGATTGCGAAACTAACCTGCGAATTAGACTATGAAATTTATTGTAAAGCCCCATCCAGAAATTTTTGTAAAAAGTGAATCTGTGCGTAAGCGCTTCACAAAGATTTTAGAGTGCAACATTCGTAACATCATTAAGAGCCGCACGGAGTCTGTCGCGGTATTTAACCGTCGTGATCACATTGAAGTGACCTCTGAGAGTAACGAATTCCACGCTGAAGTTCTTGAGGTTTTGACTCATACACCAGGCATTCACCACGTACTGGAAGTGAAGCAAACTGAATTTAAAGACTTGCACGATATCTTCGAGCAAGTACTAGAACTCAACCGTGCTGCACTCGAAAATAAAACCTTTGTTGTACGTGCGAAGCGTCGTGGCAAGCATGACTTTACCTCTATTGAACTAGAGCGTTATGTAGGCGGTGGTTTAAATCAAGCGATTGAAAGCGCTAGTGTTAAGCTACGAAACCCAGACGTGACGATCAAGGTAGAAGTCTCGAACGACAAGCTAAACCAAGTATTGTCTCGTCATAAAGGCCTAGGTGGTTTCCCACTGGGTACGCAAGAAGACGTGTTAAGCCTGATCTCGGGTGGTTTCGACTCTGGTGTTTCAAGCTATCTTCATATCAAGCGTGGTTCAAAAGTACATTACTGCTTCTTTAACTTAGGTGGTCCAGCACACGAAATCGGCGTTAAGCAGGTTTCTCACTACCTATGGAACAAATACGGTTCTTCAGCAAAAGTACGTTTTATCTCAGTTGATTTCGAGCCTGTGGTTGCGGAAATCCTAGAGAAAGTCGATGACGGCCAAATGGGCGTGATCTTGAAGCGTATGTTTATGCGTGCAGCAGGCATGATCGCTCAGAAGATGAAGATCGAAGCATTGGTAACAGGTGAAGCGCTAGGTCAAGTATCGAGCCAAACGCTAACCAATCTACGCCACATCGATAACGTAACTGACACGCTGATTCTGCGTCCACTTATCAACTGGGATAAAGAAGACATCATCAATCTAGCACGTGAAATCGGCACAGAAGATTTCGCGAAGACAATGCCAGAATACTGTGGTGTTATCTCTAAGAAGCCAACCGTGAAAGCGGTGAAAGGCAAGCTAGAAGCTGAAGAAGAGAAATTCGACTTTAGTATCCTTGAGCAAGTGGTTCAAGAAGCTCGCATGATGGACATTCGTGATATTGCGAAAGAGTCTGAGCAAGCCGCACCAGAAGTAGAGCAAGTTCAAGCGATAGAAGAGCACGCGGTTGTGCTAGATATTCGTAGTCCTGAAGAGGAAGACGATAACCCACTTGAAATCGAAGGTGTGGATGTGAAACATATCCCTTTCTACAAGCTGGGTACACAGTTTGGTGACTTAGACCAGTCTAAGACATACCTACTTTACTGTGACCGCGGTGTGATGAGCCGTCTGCAAGCGCTTTACTTGCAAGAGCAAGGCTTCAGCAACGTAAAAGTTTACCGTCCATAGCTGACTGTTAAAATACGTTAAAAGGCGCAAATTGAGACATCAATTTGCGCCTTTTTTGTTTTTGATCGCGTTACAGACAACCATTACTTAGCATAATGTTGAGGCTTATCGCAAAGCCATACACTTTGTGTTGATATAACGATAATTAATCCGAAAGAAGAGTAATAAAGTGATATTGCTGCCAGATATGCGGATGAGATTTTTGATAGATAAAAAAACACCGCCTAATTTAGGCGGTGTAACAAATTTGACAGACAGGTCAAAAATAAATACAGGAAGTATATGTTTTGTCACAGGGAGTGTGGACAAAACATTATGGTAGAAATCTACCTAACTCGAAATACGAGTTTGCAAACACAACATCGCAACAACGAAGCCAATTGATTTCCAAAGAAATCAAGCCGTTCAGGCCCGTGTTGCGGGGTGAAATATAGAATTTATCTGGCTGTTCGACAACGGACATTTTATAATGTTTCAGATTAAAAAAACTAATCCTATTAGAGGTCCCATATGTCTCGCAGATTGCCTCCATTAAATTCGCTTCGAGTCTTCGAAGCGGCTGCTCGTCATCTCAGTTTTACACGAGCAGCAGAAGAGTTATTTGTTACTCAAGCCGCGGTCAGTCACCAGATTAAAGCGCTTGAAGAGTTCTTATCATTGAAGCTCTTCCGTCGACGTAATCGTTCTTTGTTGTTAACAGAAGAAGGCCAAAGTTACTTTCTCGATATCAAAGATATTTTCACCTCGATTGCGGAAGCGACAGATAAGGTGTTGGAACGTAGCGAAAAGGGGGCATTGACGATTAGCCTACCGCCGAGTTTTGCTATCCAATGGCTTGTACCTCGTTTGGCCGATTTTAATGCTCAAGAGCCCGATATCGATGTACGTATTAAAGCCGTAGATATGGATGAAGGCTCACTGACTGATGATGTTGATGTGGCGATCTACTATGGCCGTGGGAACTGGCCAGGTTTGCGAGCAGATAAATTGTACCAAGAGTTTTTGATCCCACTTTGTTCACCTTCATTACTTTTGGGTAACAAACCATTAGAATCTTTAAGTGACCTCAAATTACATACTTTGTTACACGATACTTCGCGTAAAGACTGGAAGCAGTTTGCTCGTCATTACAACATTGAAGGCATCAACGTAAACCACGGTCCTATTTTTAGTCACTCAACGATGGTGCTACAGGCTGCTGCGCACGGTCAGGGGGTCGCGCTCGGTAACAACGTACTCGCCAAACCTGAAATGGAAGCCGGACGACTCATTGCACCATTCGACGAGGTGTTGATATCTAAGAATGCATTCTATGTGGTGTGTCATGAACAGCAGGCAGATATGGGCCGAATTGCAACGTTTAGAGACTGGATGTTAGCAACCGCGAGAAAAGAACAAGAGGAAGTATTGGATGAATCACTGGATAGCTGAGGGGCCTGAAAACGGACCGCTGTTTATTTTTGCTCACGGCGCAGGTGCGGGGATGGAGCATGACTTCATGACAGCTGTCGCCAAAGGATTAGTGGAGCAAGGTATTCGTGTAGTGCGTTTTAATTTCCCTTACATGGTGAAACGTTCGGAAGATGGCAAAAAGCGTCCGCCCGATCGCGCGCCAAAGTTGCTCGAAGCATACAGCGAAGTGATCGCTCACTTTACTTCTTCTCCCGTGGTTATTGGTGGTAAGTCAATGGGCGGTCGTATGTCGAGCTTGTTGGCTGAAAATGAGCTGGTGGCGGGCATTGCCTGTTTAGGGTTTCCATTTCACCCACCAGGAAAGCCAGAGAAATACAAAGGCGAGCACTTAGCAACCATTGAGAAACCTACGCTGATTCTGCAAGGGGAACGAGACACCTTTGGTAAGCGTGAGGAATTCGATGATTTCGTCCTTTCGTCACAAGTAACGGTGAGCTTTTTACCTGATGGTGACCACAGCTTCAAACCGCGCAAGATCTCAGGTCATACTGAAGTGGGTAACATTGCACTCGCGATAGAGCAGTTAGCGGCGTTTATAAAAGAGGTGTACAGTGAAAAGTAAGTGGTTACTCTCATTCTCTGGATTGTCTGGGCTGATTTCGGTCGCTCTTGGAGCATTTGCTGCTCATGGGCTGAAAGCGACACTGGCCCCTTATTTGCTCGGTGTATTTGAGACCGGAGTTCTGTATCAATTTATTCACACGTTGGCGATTGTGTTTTGTGCCATTCTGCTTCTGCTCAATTTGGGACAAAAAGCACAAAAATATTTTTTCATTGCGGCGATTTGCTTTATTATCGGCATCTTTTGTTTTAGCGGCAGTCTTTACGCGCTGGCGCTGACGGGCATTAAGTGGTTTGGGCCAATTACTCCTGTGGGAGGATTACTGTTCATGATTGGTTGGTGTCTGTTCTTTTTTGCTGCGTTCAATATCAAAGAGGTCTCCAAGTGAAACAACTAATGCTCTATTGCCGTTCTGGCTTTGAGAAAGAGTGTGCTGGTGAAATTCAGGACAAAGCGACACAGTTGGAAGTGTATGGCTTCCCTCGTGTGAAGAGAAACTCAGGTTATGTTGTCTTCGAGTGTTACCAAGATGGAGATGCCGACAAACTTGCGAGAGGTTTAGACTTTAAGTCTTTAATTTTTGCTCGACAAATGTTTGCGGTAGCAGCTGAGTTTCAATCGTTGCCAAGTGATGACCGCATTAGTCCAATTTTGAATGAACTAGCAGACATTGAAGCATTCCCTCGTTGTGGTGATTTGAGAATTGAAACGCCAGATACAAATGAAGCGAAAGAGCTACTGAAATTCTGCCGTAAGTTTACCGTCCCAATGCGTCAAGCGTTGCGCGGCAAAGGCTTAATGCTGAACAAAGATAACGCGAAAAAACCAGTACTGCACATTTGCTTTGTTGAGCCTGGCCACTGTTACGTTGGTTACTCTTACACTGACAACAACTCACAGTTCTTCATGGGTATCCCTCGCCTTAAATTCCCAGCAGACGCTCCAAGTCGTTCAACACTTAAACTGGAAGAAGCATTTCATGTCTTTATTCCACGTGAAGAGTGGGATGAGCGTTTGGCACCAGGTATGTGGGGTGTGGATTTAGGTGCATGTCCAGGCGGTTGGACGTACCAATTAGTGAAGCGCTCAATGTTCGTTCACTGCGTTGATAACGGCATGATGGCAGACAGTTTGATGGAAACTGGCCAGATCAAGCACCATATGGTGGATGGTTTTAAGTTCGAACCAGACCGCAAGAACGTAACATGGATTGTTTGTGACATGGTGGAAAAGCCAGCTCGTGTTGCTCACCTGATGGGACAGTGGCTGTTAAAAGGTTGGGCAAAAGAGGCCATCTTTAACCTTAAGCTGCCAATGAAAGGGCGTTATGACGAAGTGCTGCAAGACCTTGAAAATCTGAAGCAGTTCCTCATTGATAATAAGGTAAAGTTCAAGCTACAAGCTAAACATTTGTATCATGATCGTGAAGAAATCACGATTCATATCCAATGTCTGTCGAATATTTCACCTTACTAACTTTATTCCCCGAGTCTTTTGGGAATAGTGATTAGAATAGAAAAAGCGCCTTCAAATGGCGCTTTTTTAATATCTGAGTGTTTCATGGTGTGAAACTACCATCGGGCACTACTCCGCTTTGTTTGGCCCTAAAAAGCGAATATCTTGCAAGTTAAAGCCTAGTTCTATATCGCACTTTAAAGCGGCGACGAGTTTACATAAACGAGCAGACTCAATGTGCTCATCCAATTTTTTACGGTATTTCGGTACGAGATCTTCACTAGCGTAGGCTGCTTCAATACTCTCAAACTGAGTGAGAATCTCTTTCGCTGCTTTCGGGCCAATTCCAGGTATGCCCGGAACCTGGCTAGAGCTTATCCCTGTTAATCCCCAGTAATCCGCTAGTTGACTTGGTTTTACGCCGAACTCTTTTTCGATAAATGGTTCATCTAACCAACGATGTTGGAAATAATCACGGATTTGTAGGGTAGGGGAAAGCAGCTGGCAGTAACCTTTGTCAGTCGAAACGATGGTGACCTTTTCACCATGGCTGGCCACTTTCGTTGCGAGTGTAGCAACCAAATCATCTGCTTCATCGCCTTCAGACAGCAATGAATCAATACCTTGCTCCCACCACGCTTGTTGAATCGCATCTAACCCTTGCAGTAGTGGCAGAGGCATTGGTTTTCGGTTTTGCTTATAGTCAGGGAGAATTTCAGCGCGCCAACCTCTGTCTTGTTCGTGGTGATCAAAAACTGCGATGATGTGTGTCGGGTTGGCCTCTGACAGAATGCGAGTGAGGGTTCTTTGCGTTGTGGTTATGGTTCTTGCTATGTCGGTTGGATCTGGTTGTGCTGAGTGCACTCGGCGGATCAGGTTTAGGGCATCAATGATAACAAGATGAATAGACATAATGACTTAGCAATAAAAAAGGGGCGTAATGCCCCTAGTGTAACGAATGCTAGCCTGACTATCGACCACCAATTTCCGGGTGAGCGATTCGATAACACGGTTCGTAGTCTGAACCGCCAGGTAATTTCATTCGGTGCTGTTCGACAAAGTCTTTTAGCAACTTATCGAGTTTTTTCATGAGGACTGCGTCGCCATGAATGGTGAAAGGCCCTCTACGTTCTATTTCTCGAATGCCTTCAGCCTTTACGTTACCTGCCACTATGCCAGAGAAGGCTTGACGCAAGTTGGCCGCTAAAACTTGCGGTTCTTGATCTAGGCTTAAATCCAATTGTTCCATCGACTCATGAGTAGGCTCGAATGGCAGTTGGAAGTTTGGCTCAATTTTCAATGACCAGTTAAAGCTGTACGCATCGCCTTTCTCTTTTCGGTGAAGGCGTACCGAGTCCATGGAGCGTTTCATAATACGAGCGACTTCTGCCGGGTCGTCAATGATGATCTCGTAGTGCTTTTGCCCTTCCTCACCAAGTGTGTCGCGAATGAACTCATCAATAGAGCGGAAGTACTCTTCACTCTCTTTTGGTCCTGTTAATACGATAGGCATTGGCTGATCGGCGTTATCCGGGTGCATCATGATGCCAAGAATGTACAGTAGCTCTTCCGCTGTGCCCGGGCCACCTGGGAAAATAACGATACCATGAGCCATACGGACGAAGGCTTCCAAGCGCTTTTCGATGTCGGGCATGATGACCAGTTCATTTACTATTGGGTTTGGTGGCTCGGCCGCAATAATCGAGGGCTCGGTTAAACCAAGATAACGTTGCTGAGTATAACGTTGCTTTGCGTGCCCAATCGCTGCACCTTTCATCGGCCCTTCCATTGCGCCAGGGCCGCAACCTGTACAGATGTTAAGTTCACGCAGGCCCAGTTCGTTACCCACTTCACGTGTGTACTGATACTCCACTCCATTGATAGAGTGACCACCCCAACATACGACAAGATTCGGTGCGATACCTGGAGTTAATGCTCTGGCATTACGAAGAATGCCGAACACGAGGTTCGTAATGTGAATTGGGTTAGTAAGGTTGAGCCGCTGGGCGTCTGCCAAATGCATGTTTACGTAAACGATATCACGCAATACGGAGAACAGATGCTCTTGGATACCTTTAATTATTTCGCCGTCAACAAAAGCGTGCTCTGGCGGATTAGTCAGTTCAAGCTTAATACCACGCTCACGACGCACGACGTTGACATCAAACGATTGGTATTTATCGAGCAGTTCTTTCGAGTTATCGGTATGGCTACCGGAGTTCAACACCGCTAATGTGCAATTACGGTACAGCTGATAAAGTTCACTCGAGGCTGTGTTCTTTAAGCGCTCTACTTCTAGTTGAGATAGCAAGTCCATGCTACCAGCGGGGCTTATATGGGTAATCATAACGCCTCCTTGTGTTGCATTAATTTGAGGGAAAGTACCAACTTACCTTTTTGGTGTTATACGTATGGTTTGATGAAAGGTAGTTGGCCGATTTGGTTTTATGGTTATCAACTCCCAAGCAACCTCAAGATGATACATTTGCCTTTTATAAATACATCATCTTGAAGTGACTTGGGTTTTTACAGCTTAGCAGACTAAAAGGGAAGAAATGTGATAACTCGTTGAAAATGGGTGGTTATAAAGCGTAGATTGCACCAAATTTGGTTTGTTTGCTCGCTTTTTGTACGAATCTTAGCTCCAGTTAAGCTGGTTTGTTCCACGTTTTTTAGCGTCCGCAAGCATCTTGCCAAGACGATCGAGCACATACTCTGGCGTATCGGACTCTTTGAAAGACGTCGATACAGCAGCTAAGGTAATCATAATATTTTGCTCACGGAACTTAAAGGGTAATTGGCTAATATCACGCTGGATATGCTTAATCAGATCCAGTGTGTATTCTTCAGATTGTTCCGGGACGAGTAGAATAAACTCCTCGCCACCAAAGCGAGCTACTGTTTCCGTTTCTGATACGCGCTTGTTAATAGTACGAGCGATGATCTTCAGCGCTTTATCGCCAGCCGTATAACCATAGCTATCATTCACCGCTTTGAAGTTGTCTACATCAAATAGCACAACACGAAGGTTTTGCTGAGAGCGAATCCAACGGCGATACTCTAGCTCTAGTCGATCGTTAAATGCAGTGCGGTTATAAACTTTAGTTAGCGGGTCGAGCAACATGCGCTGAGCTTGGTCATCTAAGCGTCGACGATAATCTTGCGTAGTTTCAAATACCGCTTCGAGTTGGTTCTTACTGTAACTCAACCGTTCTTGCAGCGCTTGCTCTCGCTCTTCCGTCATTTTCAGTCGCTCTGTCAGCGACGCCATTTTTTCGAGAAGAGGCGTGATTTCTTTTTTCACAACCGCGATATCTTGAGCTTGATTAAGTGACTTTTGGCTTAATTCAACCAAGCTGTTCATTTCTGTGTTGAGCTCTTGGCGGTGTTCAAAGTAGGTATGATGCTGGTCGACGTTCTGATGAACGGTTTTTAGGTTACTTGCGAGAGAAGTGTTCAGCTGATCAAGGAATTGGCTAGACGCCTCGCGCTCGAACTTTGTTGCTTCGACAACCAATTTCAGCGTTGAGAGCGTAAGCTCAATGAGAGACTCGGCACTCACGCCAAGGAGCAACTTAGCGCGAATATCCAGCAATCTATCGCCTGATTCTCCCTCGAAATCCAGCTCTGTAATAGTATGTTGGAGGTCGCTGGCTAAGCACTCAAGCTGAGATCTGTCGGGATTGTTTTCAAATTCACTAAGATGTAGACGTGAATTAGACGTGATGATTTTCAGAGCGCGTTCGTAAATACTCAGTAGCTTAGTGGCTTGATCAGCTTTATTGCTGGCGTGAACTTCAGAGAAACTCATCAGGTTCCGTAGTTCACGTTTTAACTGCGCAGGTAAGCCCGTGACACGTTGCAGTGTTTCACCACTGTGCTTGATTTGTTCGTCAAGGTAACCGTTTTGTTTATCCATCGTCTTCGACTGCTGTTTGAGCATCCTCTCTAATACCGCTAAACGCGGGATAAGAGTGCTGATATCTTTTTGATGTTGCAGCTCTTGTTGGATTTCAAATAGGTAGTTGGATACCTGAGTATTCGAACCCTGGGAACCCTGGCAAGCTGAAGACAATGATGCCACAACGCGTTTAAGAACTTGTTGTTCACGTTTGAATTTGAGTGAAGTATCACGATGAGTCAGTCTGAGTTGGTCAAGTTGACAACTCAGCTGATGCAGCTGCGACTGAATATCGGATTCCAAGATTCCCATGAAGTGACTACGGTTAAGTCCATGTACTACTGACAATTATCTGATAATAACAAAAAACTTTATAGCGTCATTAGTTATTACGTTCAACAGGCGTTTAATTATCCATTTTTTAATATTTTCTTGATGTCGTCCTCATTCTTGTAGGACGAATGGATCTTGATCAGGCCTTGGCTAATGGCATGTTGACAGGCAGTTCTTATGTTACCTGTTGCAAAGCTAGCAGCAGGCGCATTATCGATGGCTTTTAAGAACACCCAGTGGCTTTGCTTATCCTTCAAGCTGACTTCTCGTGCGATGTGAGTCGCAAGCAACAACAGATCGAGTAATTCCTCATCGTTAATTGCAGTGTAGGCTCGGGGTAAGAACGGATAATCACTGATGCCCATACGAATAATACGATTGACGTTGTGCTGCTGTGCGAACTCATCCACCCAAGTCTGGAATTTTTCGAACATGACTTCGGCAGAAGCATCACGGTCAGCGTTCGGTTCTATGTAGAGTAAGTTCGCATCTGAGAAATGGTAAAGACGCGACGGTTTTTCTATTTTTTCCGCAAGGAAGTCGCCAAATGCCCGTTCTAGTTCTAGACCTGCCTTATAGCCGTTATGGACGTACATGCTTCGTAAGAATGGCAAATCGATCATAACAAAGCGTAGGCGATCATTAAGTGGTTCGTGGATCAATTCACCCATTTGCCATTGCTCGAAAGTTTCGCTCGACTTTTTCAATGAGCGAGAAAGCTTAACATTCAGCATACGCAAGTTACGTAAACGAGAGCGAGAGTGGGTGAAGAGGTCGTTACGCAGTTTTTCGATTTCACTTGCTTGGCGCTGCATAATGACACCACGGCGCATAATGAACAAAAACATGACCAATACAGTAATAAACAATGCAAATGAGATTTTCTGGAATTTACGATGCTCTCTTTCCACTTGCTCTAAGCGTTCTGATTGACCGATGTAATGGATGGTTTGTTCGGCAAATTCTTTTTGCTGACGGAACGCATCCTCACTGATTTGGTTAAGCTGCTTTTGTTCTAGACGAACGAGGTTTGTGTATTTTTTATAAGCTTGCAGAGAAAGTTTGTATTCGCCTGCCTGCTCGTAACCCAACCCAAGTAAACGGTATGACTGCTGCTTAATGAAGTTGTTATTTTCAGGTGACTTTTCAGCAAGCGCTAACGCCAG
Organism: Vibrio sp. 1731; assembly: GCF_033339955.1. Lineage (NCBI taxonomy): Bacteria > Pseudomonadati > Pseudomonadota > Gammaproteobacteria > Vibrionales > Vibrionaceae > Vibrio > Vibrio sp. 1731. Next base: position 140,060 of record NZ_JAWOVO010000011.1, read on the forward strand.
CTTTGCGTTAGTAATGACGTCTTTACTGTCATTTTGATGATAAGCCAGACCTGACTGAAGCAGGGCAGCCTTTGCTTCAAGCTTAGGAATATTGGTGTATTCTAAAAGCTCTTTAGAGCGGTCTAAGTACTGCTCTGCTAGCGCGTAGTTATAGAGTTGTAGGTAGGTAGCCGCCAAGCTTAAGCGAATTTTAATGATTCTATTGATGTTCTTACTGGTACTTTCATGGTCAAGCACGTTGAAGTAATGCACTAACGCAAGGTTAAACTTACCCTGATAAAAGTAGATGTCGCCCATTTGCTCTAGGACGTCCGCTAGGATCGGAGAGCTAGGGTAAGAGTCATAAAAATCTGCGGCTTGAGATAAGTATTCGATCGCTTTGTCGTACACTCGTCGCTCCTGGAAGAGCCTAGCCAAAAGGCGATTCACTTTTGCTAATCTTGCACCACTGTTACTTTCAATAGATTGCCAATAACCGTATAGCAGTTCTGACAAAGCCAAATTGTACTTCTTGCTATTGAGGTAAAACTCGCCGACGGCAGTGTAGTAGTCGATCAAGGCTAACTCAGAGCGGCTATCGTCAAGCATGGTCTTTGCTTCAGAGTACAAGTTTTCCGCTTTAATGATATCGCCACTATGTGAAGCGAGGAGTGCTCTTTGCATCACTAGTCGGTAGCGAACGCTGTCGGTGCGTTGTAATACGGCATCGGCTTCATCGAGCTGTTGTTCAATTTGGTTAAGCGTGTCTTCCGCTTTTGAGTAGTTTTCGTCGTACATCCAAATCATTTGGTTGCGCATCAGCTGGAGATCTAAGTCCATGTACGGCAATTGATATTCTTGCGCTAAGCGTTCCGCTTTATTTAGGTGCTCGATAGCCGAACGAACATTACCCATGGCGTAATCTGCCTGAGCGATAATCTTGTGCGCTTCGATGGTGCTGCTTGGTGTGCGAACGCTACGATCTGTTTCGTCGCGAGACATGGCTGAAGGGCTGTCACTTTCTTTGCGTTCTGTTAGCTCACGCTGTGACAAATAGTTGGTTGCCGCTTGTTTTGCTTGTGATGGCTCTATTTCCGCCAATTGTTGTGCTTCGTTGAGTAACGCGGACGATAAAATGGTTGCATGAAGTGGCTGTACAAACAGCAAGCAAAGAAAGCCAATCAACTTGAATAGACGCGAACTGTCCCAAAACATCCTTTCGTTCCCTCGAACTGTTTTTAGATATTGCGATAACGGCGAAAAGCCTCAATTAGCCGTTTAAATGCGGGTTTAAGCCATTTGGTATAGTAACATGCTTGGACAATAAAAACGTCCGGCAACCCTTTAGATTGCCGAACTTATTTCTGTTGCCTATGCGCTTACTGACGAGCCATACGGTGATTGTGAGCTGGCTTATCTTGTTCCGTTGAGCGGTAAGGGTTGATATCCAAGCCACCACGGCGCGTATAGCGGGCAAATACGGTCAGTTTGCTTGGTTGGCAGTATTTCATTAGATCCGTAAAAATACGCTCTACACACTGTTCGTGGAACTCATTGTGCTCGCGGAAAGACACTAAGTAACGTAACAGCTTCTCACGATCTATTTTTGCGCCTTGGTAGCGAATTTCTACACTGCCCCAGTCGGGTTGGTTAGTGATCAAACAGTTTGATTTCAATAGGTGGCTATGTAGCACCTCTTCAACTTGTACTTCACCTGCCGCACCTTCAAGTAAATCGGCATCAAAATCGTAACTGGTGATGTCAATGTCTTGGTCATCTATACATTCACCGTCCATTGTCACAATAGGTTGATTGGTATAGTGGGTCACTGGATTCACCTCAACCAGCACCTTTTCACCTGCGCATTCAGACAGGTCTTGTGTTAAACGCTCAGTCACTTCTTCCCAGCTTGCAAAGCGGGTTTGGTTGTAGCTGTTTAAGTACAGTTTGAAAGACTTCGATTCAATCAAGTTTGCACTGGTGGCTGGAATGTATACTTCGCCAACGGCCACTTGTGGTAAACCTTTACTATTTAACCAAGACAGTTCATACAGCGTCCAAATGTCGTGCCCCATAAAAGGCAGAGTATCGCCTAACTGAAGGTCATCTCGGTTCAGGCTGCGAGGGACTGGTTGCAGCAAGCTTGGGTCATACTGGTTCGCATACTCGGTCGTTTTACCTAGTGTTAGGCCAGCAAGCTCTTTAGCGTCAGAATATTTGCTCATACTTTGTGGTCGTTTTCGATTAGAATGGCGAGAATTTTACTGAATCCGCTGGTCAATTGCCATCCGGCAAGTACGGCTATCTGATAAATAAGGAATGAGGAGACCTTCATGATCCAAAACGTTACTCAGGCGCTACAAGAGTTCAGCCTGCGCTACCAACAAGCTTGGCAAGCTAAGCACAATGAGTTGCCAAGCAGTGAAGAGCTTGCAGAGCTTGTTTCTCCTTGTGTCGAAGAGAAGCGTGATGGAAAGGTGCTTTGGAAATCGGTCGCACGTGATGAAATGGCCGATTTCACCAATGTGGAAAATGCGATTGAGTTGTCACTGCAAGATGATGTTAAAGCCTTTTATGGTTCTCAATACTGCGCCGATATGGAGGCAATTTGGCAAGGTAATTCGTTGACGCTGCTGCAAGTGTGGAGCGATGACGATTTCGTGCGTCTACAAGAAAATATTCTTGGTCATTTGGTGACGCAGCGCCGCTTGAAACTTAAACCAACAGTATTTATCGCAGCGACAGATGAGGAAATGGATGTGATTTCTATTTGTAACCTCACTGGCAATGTGATTCTAGAGCGTTTGGGCACCTCTAAACGTGATGTATTGGCAGATTCATTGGTTGAGTTCTTGAATAAGTTAGAGGCTGCCGTCTAAGTATGTATGTTGTTGAGTTGCAGTTTGAGTGTTTTGATAACACCACCGTCAGCGCGGTAGACAAAGCCATTAATGGCTTGATGGATGCTCTGCGTTACAACGGCCAAGTATTAGGTCGTGAATTCCCGATAGTGATGGGAGAAGGTGAATTTTTCGTTCGTGTTGTTTGCCCAGAACAAGACAGCTTGCATCCACGTTATCACTCAGATTTCGTCAAAGTGTGCATGAACCGTTTGTCGGATGCGTCTTTGCTTGCTCCGAAAATGCGTATGCTGGGGCGTGATTTGAATTCAGAACAAGCAGCCGAAGAAGAGACACCTAGCTGGCAAGTGTTGTACACGACTTATGTTCATACGTGTTCGCCTTTGCGAAGTGGTGAAACCCTGTTGCCAATTCCTTTGTATCGTAATGAGCCAACACTTAATGGAGACCATAAAGCCGTCATTAAGTGGCAGACTGAGTGGCAAGCGTGTGATGAAATCCAAATGGCAGGGGGTTGCCGAGCGGAACATGCGGCGCTGCACGAAATTTGCGATGTGGATAGTGTGCTGTTTCGCCGAGGTTGGGACTTACGTGGCCGTATCGAATACATCACGAAGATCCCTACGTACTATTACCAGTATCGTGTCGGAGGTCAGTCGCTGGAGAGCGAGAAAGCGCGCAAGTGTCCAAAATGCGATGGCGAGTGGCTACTCGATGAGCCACTACATGACATATTTCATTTTAAGTGTGATGACTGCCGAATCGTGTCGAATATCTCTTGGGACCACCTTAAGTAGCGAATTGAAGCTACTTAAATGGTTAGATAGAGAAATAAAAAGGGCTGATGTTTTTACATCAGCCCTTTTAGGTTTAGAACGTTTACGTTTGGAACGTTGTTTTCGGTCATGTTTTGAAAAGTGGGATTACCAACCTTTCACAACACCGCCTTTGAACAGCTCTTTTGCCGCTTCGTAAACTTCTTCCGTTTGGTAAGCTTTTACGAAGTTTTGTACGTTTTGCGCATTAACATTTTCTTCGCGAGCGACAATTAGGTTTACGTATGGTGAGTCTTTATCTTCAACGAACACGCCGTCACGCTCTGGCGATAGGTCGATAGAGCTTGCGTAAGTGGTGTTGATGATAGATAGCGTTACGTCATCCAGTGAACGTGGAAGCTGTGGGGCTTCTAGTTCAATGATTTCGATATTTTTAGGGTTGCCTACGATGTCACGTACTGTAGCGAGTAGACCAACGCCATCACGTAGCGTAATCAAACCTTGTTGCTCAAGAAGCAGTAGTGAGCGACCTAGGTTCGTTGGGTCGTTTGGTACTGCGATGCGTGCGCCATCTTGAATTTCATCAATTGATTTTACTTGCTTTGAGTAACCAGCAATAGGGTAAACGAATGAGTTACCCGCGATAGCCAGTTTGTAGCCGCGGTCTTTCACTTGTTGGTCTAGGTATGGTTTGTGCTGGAACGCATTCGCGTCTACTGAACCATCATCCAGAGCGGCGTTTGGTGTTACGTAATCGGTAAATGTTACTAGCTCAACGTCTAGGTTGTATTTCTCTTTTGCTACTTTAGCGGCAACTTCGGCTACTTGTGCTTCAGCACCAGCAATAACGCCAACTTTTACTTTGTTTACGTCTACTTCTTTGTCGCCGCAACCCGCTAGAGCAAGAGCAGAGGCGGCCGTTGCTACAGTCAAAAGACCTTTAAGGCTAAATTTCATCTTTATCTCCTTATAATTTGTATTTTTGATGCTTATCTGTGGTCTACACGGCGCACCACTGCGTCGCCGATAGACTGAATAATCTGTACTAGAACAATCAACATCACGACAGTCACGGCCATGATAGTTACATCGTAGCGGTGGAAACCGTAACGAATGGCTACGTCACCTAGGCCGCCGCCGCCTACCGTACCCGCCATAGCTGAGTAGCTAACGAGAGTGACCAAGGTAATCGTTACTGAGTTAACAATAGTCGGCATTGCTTCAGGTAGTAGAACTTTTGTGATGATCTGTGTTGGTGTCGCCCCCATTGACTGCGCTGCTTCCACCAAGCCTGTCGGTACTTCTAATAAAGCACCTTCAATAAGACGAGCGACAAAAGGAATGGCGCCAATAGTCAGTGGGACGATTGCTGCGGTTGTGCCGATAAAGGTTCCAACTAGCATTTTTGTCACTGGAATAATCGCAACCATCAGTACGAGGAATGGCACTGAACGACCAATGTTAACGATAGCGCCTAAGCCGCTATTTAGTTTGGTGTTTTCAAGTAGGCCGCCTTTCTTAGTAATATGGAGGATTACGCCTAATGGAATACCCACAGCAAAGCCGACTAATCCGGCAACCGCAACCATGTAAAGCGTTTCCCACGTTGCACCTAAAAGTAGTTTGCTGTTTAAACTCAGCCATTCAGAAATCGTATTAAAGGACATAACCAAGTACCTCTACTTTTACGTTGTGCTTACGCAGGTATTCAAGAGCTGCGTTGTCATCTTCTTCGTTACCAAATAGCTCTGCGACCATCATGCCGAATTTCACGCCACCAGCGTAATCAAGGTCGGAACTCAAAATACTCACATCAATATTGTATTTACGAGAAATTTGCGACATTAACGGTGCATCGACGGTTGCGCCAGTAAACTCTAAGCGAACCAACGGGTAGCTGCCATCAACACGCTCTGCTTGCAGACGTGCTTGGTAATCTTCAGGAATGGAAAGATCCAGCGTTGAGCGAATGAATTGGTGTGCTAGCTCTGTCTTAGGGTGCGCAAAAATATCGCCAACGGTGCCTTTTTCCACCAGCTCACCACCACCGATGATTGCTACTTCGTGACAGATGCTTTTTACGACTTCCATTTCGTGAGTGATAAGTAAAATCGTGATGTTGAGTTTGCGGTTGATCTCTTTCAATAACTCAAGGATAGATTGAGTTGTTGCTGGATCTAGTGCGCTAGTGGCCTCATCACAAAGCAGCACGCTAGGATCGGATGCCAATGCACGAGCAATTGCCACACGCTGTTTTTGTCCGCCACTTAAGTTAGATGGGTAGCTCTCGTGTTTGTCGGCTAAGCCTACAAGCTTTAGCAACTCAGTTACTTTTGTTGTGATTTGCGATTTGTCTTTACCTGCCAGTTCTAGGGGTAATGCCACATTATCAAACACAGTACGAGACGAAAGCAGGTTAAAGTGCTGGAAGATCATGCCAATGTTACGGCGTGTTTCGACTAGTTGTTTTTTACTGAGTTTGGTTAGATCCACACCATCAACGATGATGGAACCAGAGGTCGGTGCTTCTAGCATGTTGACACAGCGAATCAGCGTACTTTTACCAGCACCTGATGAACCGATAACACCAAAGATGGTGCCTTTGTCGATGTGTAGGTTAATGTCTTTCAGGGCAAGGATTTCCTTACTGCCTTGGTAGAACACTTTATTGACGTTTTTTATTTCTATCATGTTTCAACCTGCCCAAAGATACGGGGAACTTCGCTGTCAAAAACGGCCTTTGACAGAACTTAATGTTGAGCTTTATCTCAATTTTCAGTTGATGCTATGGGTTAAGCAGAATGAAGTCAATAGATATTTTTACGTCTAGACGTCTAAATGTATGGATGTTCTGTTTTGAAACGAAGATGTATAGATAACAAGCAGGAGGTAGACGGCGGGGCACCCTCAGATTTACCGATTCTTGCCCAACAAATCAACCGTTTTGTCGAGGCCTAGAATGAATTAGATAGTGTTGAAGTTTATAAGGTATGTAATAATCTGATTAAACCGAGTTAATAGAGAAATACGTTTTGGCAAAACCTGCTGTTTTTATCGATCGTGATGGCGTGATAAACGTTGACCACGGCTACGTTCATGACGAACATGATTTTGAGTACATTGATGGTGTATTTGAAGCGACGAAAGCGCTAAAAGATAAAGGCTACCTTCTAGTGTTAGTGACGAATCAATCGGGCATCGCACGCGGTAAATTCAGTGAAGACCGTTTCTTGTCTCTGACTCAATGGATGGATTGGAACTTTGCTGATAATGGTGTTGAGTTCGATGGTATCTATTACTGTCCACATCATCCAGAACATGGCATTGGCGAGTACAAGCAAGATTGTGAGTGCCGTAAGCCAAAACCAGGCATGTTCATTTCTGCGCGTGACTTCTTGAAGATCGACATGGAGAAATCTGTGATGATCGGCGATAAAGCTGAAGACATGATGGCAGCAGAAGCGGCAGGCGTTGGCACTAAGATTTTGGTTCGCACTGGTAAGCCAGTAACGGAACAGGGCGAAGCCATTGCAACGGTAGTATTAGATAGCATTGCAGATGTGCCTGCGTACTTAAACAAGTAATCTTCATTACTGACTGAGTTAAGGGAAGCCACTGCTTCCTTTTTGTTTGATTCCTTCTTTTAGTCTGAACACTTATGAGCAAAAAACTCACCATTCTTGATATCGCAAAATTGGCAGGCGTGGGCAAATCGACAGTAAGCCGTGTGCTTACTAACGATCCAAAAGTGAAACCCCAAACGCGAGAGAAGGTAGAGCAAATCATTCGTGAATCAGGCTACGTCCCATCAAAGTCGGCGCAATCAATGCGTGGCGGCAGCCAAAAAGTTATTGGGGTTATCATCTCCCGTTTAGATTCACCATCAGAAAATCGCGCCGTTGGTACCATGCTCAATGCTTTGTATTCCGCTGGTTATGATGCGGTGATCATGGAGAGCCAATTCGATAGCGATAAAACCAATGAGCATTTGGATGTGCTTAGACGTCGCAACGTCGATGGGGTGATCGTGTTTGGTTTTACTGGATGTGATGAGCGAGCATTGGCGGAGTGGGGGAATCGTATCGTCGTGATCGCGATGGACACGCAAATGGTTTCCTCGATCAACTACGATAACCAAGGTGTGATAGACATGGCTTTGTCTCACCTTGAGCAGCAATCTTTATCTCGCATTGCTTATATTGGTGTTGATCCTGAAGACAAAACCACTGGCTTAGCTCGTCTAAATGCTTATAAAGCTTGGTGTCAACGCAAGCAAATTGCACCTTGTTTCCAAACGGGTAAGTTGAGCCATGAAAGTGCTTATCAGTTGGTAGACAAAGTCCTTCAATCTGATACTCAGGCCATCGTGTGCGCCAGTGACACTATCGCGTTGGGCGTGATTAAGCGTCTTCAAGAGTTAGGCCGTGAAGACGTGGTTGTGACAGGTGTTGGTGGTAATGAATTGCTCTCTTTCCTTTTCCCTAAAGTATTTAGTGTCGACCCAGGTTATACCCTTGCAGGTGAGAAGTCCGCTAACATGCTGATCAATCAATTAAATGGTGATGAGGAAGTGGTTCACTTTACTCAACAGCCTATCGTTTGTTAATCCACACTAAAACGATCTGCTCTAAAATTATACTGTGATCATTCTCAATTAATGGGACTGTTCCCATTTTGTTTTTTGTCTTCGAATGGCAATATTAAAATTAAGAAATGGGAATGTTCCCATTTATAAAAACAAAATGATGAATCGAATGTATCCAATACAGGGTGGACAAAGTTATGAGTAAGATTGCGCGTAAAGACGTGGAGCGTCTTATTGAGCTGGTCGGGGGGCCGGACAATATTGCCAGTGTAAGTCACTGTTTAACTCGCTTGCGTTTTGTTCTAAATGATACGGACAAAGCAGATACGAAACAGTTAGAAACATTACCGATGGTGAAGGGCTGTTTTACCAACGCAGGCCAGTTCCAAGTGGTTATCGGTACTGAAGTGGATGAAGTTTACAAGGTACTGATCGGACTGACGGGTAAAAGTGAAGCCAGCAAAGACGAAGCGAAGAACGCTGCTCGTCAAAACATGAATATCGTTGAGCGTGGTATTTCCCACCTTGCAGAAATCTTTGTACCACTGCTACCAGCGATCATCACCGGTGGTCTGATCCTTGGTTTCCGTAACGTGATTGGCGACATCAAGATGTTTGATGGTCAAACGCTAACGGAAATCAGCCAGTTTTGGGCAACTGTACACTCTTTCTTATGGCTGATTGGTGAGGCGATCTTCTTCTTCCTACCGGTTGGCGTATGTTGGTCGACAGTGAAAAAGCTCGGCGGTACTCCGATTCTGGGTATCACGCTTGGTGTAACATTGGTTTCGCCGCAGTTGATGAACGCCTACCTGATTGGTAAGCAAGTACCCGAAGTGTGGGACTTTGGCTTATTTACCATCGAGAAAGTGGGCTATCAGGCGCAAGTGATTCCAGCAATGCTTGCTGGTATGGCTCTGGCGTTTATTGAAACCAACTTAAAACGCATCATTCCGTCTTACCTTTACCTAGTGGTCGTGCCGTTTGTCTCTATCATCGTGTCTGTGATTCTTGCGCACTCTATCATTGGCCCATTCGGTCGTATGTTGGGTGATGGTGTTGCTTTCGCAGCAAAAGCAGCCATGACAGGTGACTTCGCAATGATTGGCTCAACCATCTTCGGCTTCCTATACGCGCCGTTGGTCATTACTGGTATTCACCACACCACCAACGCGGTTGACCTTCAATTAATGCAAGAGCTAGGCGGCACGCCAATTTGGCCTCTGATTGCGCTTTCAAATATTGCTCAAGCGTCTGCGGTCGTCGGCATCATTATCATCAGTAAAAAACATGGCGAGCGTGATATCTCAGTACCTGCGGCTATCTCTGCTTACCTTGGTGTGACCGAGCCGGCGATGTACGGCATCAACTTAAAATACAAGTTCCCAATGCTGAGCGCGATGATCGGTAGTGCGTGTGCTGCTGCTATTTGTGGTAGTGCGGGCGTAATGGCGAACGGTATCGGTGTGGGCGGTTTGCCGGGCATCTTGTCTATCCAACCGCAGTTCTGGGGCATTTTTGCTTTGGCTATGTTAGTCGCAATGCTAGTACCTGCTGCATTAACGTTAATTCTTTATAAGCGTGCACAAGCCAAAGGTGAGCTTGAGCCTGCAAACGCGTAATTCTATTTGAGGCAGTGACTTGGCTGCCTCCTCCTATTTTTCTTTTCAAATTTTAAGTTTCCGATTACTGGTAAGTGAGTGTTAGAAATGGCTATGACCAAGCATGATGAGAGCTGGTGGAAAACCGCAACCATCTATCAAATTTACCCAAAAAGCTTTTGTGACAGTGGCAGTAAAGGCACGGGCGACATCAAAGGGATCATTTCTAAGCTGGATTATCTTAAGCATCTTGGTGTGGATGCGATTTGGCTGACGCCGGTTTACCAATCGCCAATGATCGACAACGGTTATGACATATCCGATTACTACTCGATCAACCCTGAGTTCGGCACTATGGAAGATTTCGATACTTTGCTAGCAGAAGCGCATCAGTTGGGTATTCGTATCATCATGGACATTGTAGTGAACCACACGTCGACAGAACACAAGTGGTTCCAATCCGCACTGGGTGATAAAAACAGCCCATACCGTGATTACTACATCTGGAAAGATCCGGTAGATGGTGCTGAACCAAACAACTGGCAATCAAAGTTTGGTGGCAACGCTTGGGCGCTAGATGAAAAAACAGGCCAGTACTATTTGCACCTTTTTGCTAAAGAGCAAGCGGACTTAAACTGGGAAAACCCAGTAGTGCGTGAAGAAGTGAAAGAAGTCATCAGCTTCTGGGCAGACAAAGGTGTCGATGGTTTCCGTCTCGACGTTATCAACCTGATTTCCAAGCAGCAAGATTTTCCAAGTGACGATATTGGTGATGGTCGTCGTTTCTACACGGATGGTCCACGTGTGCACGAATACCTTCAAGAGATTAGCGAATCTGTGTTTCAAAAATACGGCAGCGTGACGGTGGGTGAAATGTCTTCCACTACGCTAGAGCACTGCCAGCAATATTCTTCGCTAGACGGCAAAGAGCTATCCATGGTGTTCAACTTCCATCATCTGAAAGTCGATTATCCAAATGGTGAAAAATGGACCAAAGCGCCGTTTGATTTCATTCAGTTAAAACAGATCTTCAATCATTGGCAAACGGGCTTAAATGGCAAAGGGTGGGGGGCGCTGTTCTGGTGTAACCACGACCAGCCACGCGTTGTGAGCCGATTAGGTAACGACGAGCAATACCGTGTTGAATCTGCCAAGATGCTTGCGGCATCAGTGCACATGATGCAAGGCACACCTTATGTTTACCAGGGGGAAGAGATCGGCATGACCAACCCGGGTTATACCGAAATCAGCCAATATCGTGATGTTGAAAGTACTAACATGTACGACATTATGGTCAACCGTGATGGTGTATCTCATGACGATATGATGGCGATCTTGGCACAGAAGTCGCGTGATAATTCACGTACACCAATGCAATGGAACAGTGCAAAACACGCGGGCTTTACTGAGGGAACGCCGTGGCTTGAAGTGGCGCAGAATTACTCTGAAATCAATGCTGAAGCTGCGGTTGCCGATTTGAACTCGGTGTTCTACTTTTACAAGCGTCTGATTGAACTGCGTAAACAGGTTCCAGTCATCACCGATGGCCGTTACGAGGACCTGCTGCCAGAGCACAAACGTATTTTCGCTTACGCTCGTCAGAACGATAAGCAAACGCTGCTGTGTATCAATAACTACTACGCTGAAGAGGTGGAATGCGTTCTGCCAGAACGTTTTGATATGAGTAAGGCGAAAAACTTGCTATCTAACTATCAAAACTCAGCGAGCGCAGTCGCGTCAAACCATCAAGTGTTACGACCTTACGAAACTCGTATTTTATTGATAGAAGAATAAACTCGGGTGTCATCACCCCTAAGATTGATGTTCGAGATGAAGGCTTTGGTGTGCTCCCCAAAGCCTTTTTTATGGTTCATCGCGGATAAGCGGGAACTCAAAACAAAAACGGTAGTAAGTGATAGAGTTTTATCGCCAAACAAAACCTAC